>NZ_CP030850.1:3816923-4135000 GCF_003325355.1 Runella rosea | reverse complement strand
ACATCAAAGCTGAGCAGTACTAATTGCCCAATAGCTTCTAAGTAAAGTGCTTAACTTAATTACTTCCATTCCAATGTCAATAATTTAGGGACTATGAGATAATAGATAGTCTAGGAGTTAACAGTGCGGGAGGTTGCGAGGAATTACTGAGCTCATCCCAATTCTGCAAACGCCAATAACGACCTTGATGGTGGTTACAGTGGGGGACGGTGCGACGAATCGCTTCACCTCATCCCAATTCTGCAAACGCCAATAACGACCTTGATGGTGGTTACAGTGCGGGACGGTGCGACGAATCGCTTCACCTCATCCCAATTCTGCAAACGCCGATAACGACCTTGATGGTGGTTACAGGGCGGGTGTTCACCTCTTCCCATTCCGAACAGAGAAGTTAAGCCCCGCTCCGCCGATGATACTGAGATAAAACTTGGAAAAGTAGGTAGCCGCCACAATATTAACAATGAAGAGCTCGCTGAAAGGCGAGCTCTTTTGCGTTGTTACAAAATAATAAACGCCAACGATTATAAAAAAAGCCCAATAATGGGCTTCTTCTAATCTTTAATATTCATCTTCGTTAAAGAAGAAATCGTCTTTTGTTGGATAATCAGGCCATATTTCCTCAATGCTTTCATAAGGTTGGCCATCATCTTCCAGTTCCTGCAGGTTTTCGACGACTTCCAGAGGAGCTCCCGTGCGAATCGCAAAATCAATTAATTCGTCCTTTGTGGCGGGCCAAGGCGCATCCTCCAAATAAGAGGCTAATTCCAGTGTCCAATACATACTCAATTCCTTTTATTAGTTCTAAAATAAGGTTTAAAAACCAAGCAAACTTGCCAATCCAACGCTTTTTTTGTTGAATTTGTTGCGAAGGATAGCATTTTTTTTGATTATGTCAAGAAAAATTTTTAACTCATTGATTATTAGTATTTTACTTTTATTCCATGGTATAAGTCTTGTTCTTGATAATCTTTTTGGAGCGGATGGCCTACCCAATCTTTTGGAAGTAGAATTCGACGTAAATCAGGATGGTTGTCAAAGCGAATTCCGATTAAATCAAACGCTTCGCGTTCATGCCAATCAGCAGTTTTCCAAATACTAGATAAGCTTGGGATAGAAGGCTGTTGCCCATCAACCTGCCTTGGAAGCATCACCTTCAAAATTAGATTCCTTTGATAGGGGATTGAAGTCAAATGATAAATCAATTCCATTGTGCCTTTTTCTGGGCCATTATCAATTCCCGTGAGACAAGCCATGAAGTCAAAGTAAAGCAAATCATCTTCATGGAGAAATTGACAAATATCTAAAAGTAAATCTACGGGAATCTGTACTATGGGCTGGGGCGTTTTTTCATTTACAACCAGAACTGAATCCGTGCTGAACTTGCTTTTTAATCTTTCTACTATATCATGTGTGTTCATGTGGTACGATTTTCGAATTCCAATAATAATGTAGGGGCAATTGGATGTTCTTGACGAATTTTTTCCTGTAATTTTAGAAACCCCCCAATGAGTGCTTCTGGGCGAGGCGGGCATCCAGGCACGTAGACGTCTACTGGAATGATTCTATCGATTCCTTTGACAACGTGGTAGCCATGTTCCCAGTAAGGGCCTCCGCAGTTTGAACAGCTTCCCATTGAGATTACGTAGCGGGGTTCGGGCATTTGTTCATACAAACGGCGAATTCTGTCTGCCATTTTGAAGGTAACGGTTCCCGCTACAATCATTACGTCTGATTGACGAGGAGAAGGTCGGGGAAATATCCCGAACCGTTCAAGATCATAGTTTGAGGCGTAAGAAGCCATCATTTCAATAGCGCAGCATGCTAAACCAAAGCCCATTGGCCAAAGCGATGATAATCTTGACCAGTTGAGTAAATCCTCCACACTCGTAAGAATTATTCCTCCTTCGCCTGTTTTTAGTCTGTTTTCCTGAAAATCTATTACTTGCGACATTTGTGATAAACGCTAGATTGTTTGTGATTCAAATTTTCCATCAGCCAACGTAAAAAAAGAACTTTCAATTAATTGCCGTTCTGAAAGATATTGGTCATACTCGGGATAAAAACGTAGCCTATTGGTAATCGTTTGATCATGTATTTGAGAAAGCCCCAGCAAAAGTTCACACCCTTCTCTAACGGCAAAAGCACCACCCGCCTGGCCAGTGATATAGTCGACAAGGTTATGATCAATAACGTATTTTTGAAACAGAGGATTGCCACTGTGTCTAATCATGATGCGGACGCCGCACTGTTCAGCAATTGATAAATCCAGCGCATCGTCAAAAAAGAATGCTACTTCTTCTGGTTTGAGACGATGGATTGCCATGAAATGTTCAAGGGCGGCAATTTTATGTTTGATACGAAAGTAGCAGGAGTCGTAGTGCTCTCGTTTGGCCAATTGAAAAGACATGGTATTCCGCTCTCCAGAAATTACGGCGGTGTAAGGCATCTTGGACTGAGACAACCACCAACCAAAACGAAGTAAGTTGATTCCCATAGAATCTACTTCACTGAAATTGCTGGTTCCATGTTCGTTTTTTGTGCCGTCGTTGAATACGCCATCCCAGTCAAAAATAAAGGCTTTTATCTTTTTAAGTTTCTCCGCAAAAAGCTTCGTAGGAATAATAAACTCCCCTCCCAATTTGGTGAAAATGGTAGAAGTATTTTGAATAGTATCGGTCATTCCCTTTTTTATTGATTAGCGTAAAAATAGGGAAAACCTCTCAAGGAAGGTGACAATAACGAAAGATAATTGGGGGCTAACTTAAAACGACTGCTTCAAGGCAGTCGTTTTAAGTTAGAAGAGTGGTAGTTTGTTGAATTTCTGGGTAAGAACCTTGGTGGAATCTGTTTGAAGCCAATCATCCAACAATGTTGCGTATACTTCTCGGAAATCAATACTGTATTTTAAGTCGCCGTTATCTAAGTTGGTTAAATCAGGAGCTTCGTTTAAAATGGGACGGGTACGTTTTGGGCCCCCGATTAAGAATACATTATTGGCAGTTCCATGATCCGTACCGCTACTCGCATTTTGTTTCACTCGTCGGCCAAATTCACTAAATGTCAAAACCATAACATCATCGAGGCGGCTATTGGCTTTCATATCATTGACAAAAACGTTTACCGCTTCAGCATATTGGCGAAGAAGACGATCTTGTTGGTCATTTTGGCGTATGTGAGTATCAAAACCAGATAAAGAAACGTAATAGACGCTTGTGCTTACGCCAGATGTAATAAGTTCAGCAATGGTATTAAGACTTTTCCCTAATTCAGTCGTTGGATACATCATTCGGGATTTATTGACTTTTGCTTTCGTGTGAACATATTCGGCAGACGACACGGTTTCAGCCAGCGTTTTGTAAAGATAAGCTATATTGTCATGGTTATCTGCGGCGGGAATATCGGTCAATGTTTTGACAAATGCACTTTGCGTTTGCCGGTATAACTTCTCAGGGTTTAGCAACGATAATCCATTGACTTGGTGCCCTTTTAAAGCTAAACTTAATGTATCGTCAATTTCAAGGGCTTGGTGCGGGAGGCAGGATTGGCCAATGCATTGAGCATCCAAATAACGACCAATCCAACCGCTGGATAGATATTCTTCCGAACTGCTTCCCGTTTGCCAAATATCCATTGAGCGAAAATGGGAACGGTCGGGATTGGGATAGCCTACATTATTGATGACAGAAACCAGCCCATTATCATACAATTCTTTAACCTTTTCCAGTGCGGGATTAAAACCGATTTCATCGTTGAGGCGAAGAATATTATTTTGATTAATGGCAATGGATGGGCGTTCACGATAGTAAATATCATTCCGAAACGGAACGACCGTATTAAGGCCATCGTTGCCGCCAGAGAGTTGAATAACCACCAGAATTTTATGATTGAGCGGGTTTTGTCCAAGATGGTTTTGCTCATAGGCTTTTAAAAATTGAGGAATTAAAAGCGAGCCCGCGGTGGTAAAAGCCGTTTTTTTGAGAAATGTGCGACGTTTCATTATTGAAATGCTATTTATGAAAATCGGATTAGCAAACTTGATATTCGAGCGTACTCATTAAAGAAATGCAAAGTTGTTTTACAGTTTCTGAGCGTTCGGGGGTCGCAACCCGATTTTCAATGCGTTTTATGGTTGCATCATTAATTGGTACCTGTAACAAATAAGATGCCAAGGTTTTGCAAAGAGCCGCGTCTGGAATTGATTCGAACGAATGGGAAAAAGCTTGCCAGTTCATATTGATTTCAAACTTATTCTTGCGGATTAATCGTTCTTCGTTGACATCTCCACTTTCTTTTACGCTGACATTTATGGTTTCGTTGCGAAAGAGCACACTAGGGAGCTGTAACCGCGAAAGCAAACTGGAACTATCAATCCAGGCTTTTCCGCCAGGCCAACCCGCGACATTGGGAGGATTAAAAAGAACTTGTCCCAATATTTTTTGAGTGTATAATACGGGCGTTTTATCCACAAAATCGAGGTTGAAGATTCGTTGCAAACCCGCTAGGTATTCTACAGGAGATTTAATTTGCGCACCGATGTTTATTGATTGGTAAAACCAGTCGGTAGTAAAAACGTATTCCATTAAGTCGGCAATGTCATAATTACTATGATAAAAACGTTTTGCCATTGCTTCGATGTGAGTTTCGTCTATTTTTTCATTGACAAATGCGCGATAAATTTTAGTCGAAATGTGTAGGGCTGTTTTGGGGTTTGCGAGAAGCATTTCAATTACATCTTCTCCTTTATACTTCCCAGATTTACCAAAGATGGTTTTGAGGCCGTCGTCGTGAAAGTTTTCTCTAAACACGAATTCACCATTGATATTAAAGCCCCATCCCGTAAAAGCCCGGGCAGCTTCTTTAATATCCTGTTCGGTATATTGTCCTCTCCCCAAGGTAAATAATTCCATCACTTCTCGGGCAAAATTTTCATTAGGGCTACGCTTTCTGTTTTGCTGATTGTTTAAAAACTGTAGCATTGCAGCGTCTTTTGAAACAGCCATCAACAAGTCGCCAAATTTGCCAAGTGCATGGGTTCGCAGGGTGTTGTTTTGTTGTTGTATGAAGCCAACAGTTTTACTGCGGCACGCGAAATGGTTGTGCCAAAAAAGAGTCATTTTTTCTCGAAATGCATACGCTACGTTACTCATTTGAGCGACCCATGCATCATTGAGGCTACTAATGCTTTCACGCCGTTCTTGGGCCATGAGTTTAAGCTTGTCGCGCATCTCTTCACGGGAGCCTCCTGCATTTTGTTTAACAGCCTGCCGCATATTTTTTAAATCCTGAGCAGGAGCATCGAATACCTGCGTCAAGAGTTTGATGTTACTACTATCTCTTAGTAAATTTTTAACAAGCTGAAGTCTTGACATTGACATCGCTTTTTTTACTTCACTAGGTGAAGCTCCGAAGCCAGCTCTCCAAAATAGGTGTTGAATAGCGCGTTGGTGTTGGATAGCGTCCATGCAGATGAATGGTGTTGAGTGTTTGCGTAAGTTTTCAGGCAGCTTTGAAGCTTAGATGAGGGGTAAGGAGCAAAAGTTTAATGAAGGGCAAAAAAATACCCCTGCCGAGTATTTCATCGACAGGGGTATTTTTTCTGGTAATGCAAAACTGATTACCAGAATACAGTATAAAGTATTGCAATAATTGCGCAAATAACCGCCGTACCGATGGCAAAAGTTCCTTTGATTTTGAACATGGATGAATCAATTGCTAGGCCTTTACTGCTTGGCTGCCAAAGACCTAGTACAACCATTACTGCCACGCAGATTAAGAAAACGATTCCCATTCGGTCTAAGAACGGAACCAAAGTCCAGTCTGTACCAGGGAGCCAGTTGTTGTGCATTGAGAAAGCAATGAGAAAACCTCCTACAATTGCAAAAAGGGCTCCCGCAGAATTGGTTTTTTTCCAGAAAAAGCCCAGAATAAAAGCGGCAAATACACCTGGGGAAACAAGCCCAGTCATTTCCTGAATAAACTGAAAACCACCTTTTTTGTCAATACCCATGTAAGGAGAAATGATAATTGCCAAAATCATGGCAACAACAATCGTTACCCGTCCAATCCAAACAAGTTTCTTTTCATCGGCATCTTGTCCTATGTATTTTTTATAAATATCAAGCGTAAAAATGGTTGAAATACTGTTTGCTTTTCCTGCCAAAGAAGCTACAATTGCCGCTGTTAGGGCCGCAAAAGAAAGTCCTTTAAGGCCAACAGGCAGTAAATTTAGCAATACAGGATAGGCGCGGTCCTGATTGAGTTCGCCCCCTTCTAGCATTTCCATTTGAAACAGGCCTTTTTGATACAATGTATAAGCTGCAATCCCGGGCAGTACCACAATCACAGGCATCAAAAGTTTTAAAAAGGCCGCAAAAAGGATTCCTTCACGTGCTGTTTTGAGATCAGCACCGAGCGCACGTTGTGTAATGTATTGATTACAACCCCAGTAATTTAGGTTGACAATCCACATTCCTCCAATGAGTACTGTCAGGCCCGGTAACGCCATATAGTGAGGGCTTCCTTCTTTGAAAATCATGTGGAAGTGATCTTCTGACTTCTCAAGCATGGTACCAAAAGCGCTGGTAATTCCGTCTACGCCAAACTCTTGAGAAACCAAATCCATGGCTAGGTAAGTAGTTGCTAATCCTCCCAAAATGAGAAAAAACACCTGAATAACATCGGTATATCCAATTACTTTCATTCCACCTACCGTAATGATAACGGCAAAAATGGCCAGTCCAATCATACACACCGTAAAATCAATTCCCGAAATGGTAGAAACCGCAAGCGCTCCTAAAAATAGGATAGATGTTAAATTCACTAAAACGTACAAAAACAGCCAAAAAATGGCCATAATTAAGCTAACAGTCGTATTATAACGTTGATTCAGGAATTGTGGCATCGTAAAGATACGATTCTTTAAATAGATGGGCATAAAGAAAATACCCACCACTAACAGCGTGGCGGCAGCCATCCATTCATAGGTTGCAATAGCCAATCCCATTGAAAAACCATTGCCCGACATCCCAATGAATTGTTCTGCCGAAATATTAGAGGCAATTAAAGATGCACCAATTGCCCACCAAGTAAGCGAGCCTTCTGCCAGAAAGAAATCGGTTGTGCTGGCTTCTTTGGTTTTTTTTCGTTGATAAATCCAATAGCCGTAGCCAGCGACCACTATGAAGTAAAAAAGAAATACCAGATAGTCTAAGGTTTGAAGTTTTTGCATGTCTTCCAGAAAGGTTAGTATGAGGGTTAAAAAACGGGGTGCAAGATACTTAAATGTGTATAAAAAAATAGGAAAAATACCATTTTAGTGATAATCTATAATATAACTGTACGATTGCCGTGGATAAAGACGCGGTCATTGAATACCAACTTTAAGGCTTTAGACAGTACAGATTTTTCGGTATCTTTTCCCAAAGTAGCCATATCTATCGCCGTTAGGCGGTGATCTACTTCCTTTACATCTTGGGCAATAATCGGCCCCTCATCAAGATTATCATTGACAAAATGGGCCGTAGCTCCAATGATTTTGACGCCTCGTTCATAAGCTTGACGGTAAGGGTTGGCTCCAATAAAAGCGGGCAGAAATGAATGATGAATGTTTACGATTCGATGGGGGTAGTGTTGTACAAAATCGGTAGTAAGAACACGCATATATTTGGCTAAAACTAAGTACTCTGGTTTGTAAATATCAAGAGTTCTTAAAATCGCTTCTTCATGTTCATTGCGAGTTTTGTGTTCGTGAGAAATGAAATGAAAAGGAATGCCAAATTTGCTAACTAAAGGTTGCAGTGTATTATAATTGCTTATGACGGCTTGGATTGTCGCATCTAGCTCGTCAAAAGCATATCTTATGAGCAATTCGCCCAAACAGTCATGCTCTTTTGTTACAAACACAACAATGTCTTTCTTCTTTTTAGGATTGAGACGTAAGTTAATGCCCGTAGGTAGTGTACTGTATAGGTCGTTAATTATTTTTTCAGGATCACCTTCTCCTTCAAATTCTGTTCTCATAAAAAACTGTTTGGAAGGGCTTACGTATTCATCCTGACTGATAATATTTTGGTTATGATTATACAGTACATGGGTTACGTTATAAATAAGCCCTTTATTATCAGGGCCGTTCATAAGGAGAATATGCTTCATATTTCGATAGGTTTATATACGTAAAAAGCGGTTTATATTGCTATATAACCGCTTTTCTGAAAAATCTAAAATAGTATTTTATGTTCCTAATAGTAACATCTTAACTTTCGACGCTCGGCGCGTCGGGCTTGGGTACCTATCAAATACTCGGCCCGAAACGATAGAAATCCGTAAGAGTCTTTTACTTTAGGATTTCCTCGTTGATTTCCAGGGTCATTTTGAGGTGAATAACCAGACGGTAGGTTGGTTAATTCGGATCTTCTATCCGACAAAGCCAGTGCGAGTTCAGACATCCCCGCAGGATTAGGATAATTTGTACTGACATCATCCAAATAATCTGAATTTGCAAAATGATCACTAAGCTCAATGGCAAAACTCCAACGGTCGTCGTGTTTCCAAGAAACACCCACCCCAATCACGGCAATACGCACATTACGTTTGTAAGCGACTCCTTCAGTCATCAACGGCGGTAAGCTATGCCAAGTGCCCTGATAATTTGCTTTAGGATTAATTCTTGTCATGCCTATTCCTCCCAATAAATAAGGTTTTAATAGGCGTTCGTCATTATAACGGAATGCATCAATTTGCAATCCTATATATCCAGCAGGGTTATCAGAACGAAAGGAAAGATTGTTGTACCAAATTGGGCCACCTGCTTGTTTACCTGAAATACGGTATATATCCACTTCTCCCCGTAAAGCAAGACGCTCGGCTAGTCTATAACTGATTCCCACTGCTAAATGAGGCTGGATAAACCTCAAATCAGTTTTGGCGCGCATGTCTCCCATATAATAAGATATGCCGCCTCCTGCCAAAACTTTAATTACACCAAACGCAGGAACATTCCGGCGAACAGGGCTATTACGCCTCGATTGAGCGCTGGCGTCTGCACAGAAAAAAATCGCTAAGAGGGTGAAAGCCACTCTAATACATACATTTGTCATAGTTTACGGGTTGTTCCTCGTATAGCCTACTAACGAAAACTGTGCCAACAGTTATACATTCAATGATTGAATATTCATCGCTATGTTACTTATATAAAGTTGCCAAAAATAAAGGATTAAAATTATCTTCTGAAATTTTTAAAATTTACCTTGGTTTTCAAGAATAAAATTCAGACCTTTGCGAGCCTTTAAAAAAAGACACTTTTAAAGTTTCAATCGACATAGATTGGATGAAGGTCCGAAAGGAAACCACATCTGGATTCATAACTTAGGTTAAGTAACAATTACTTTCCCACAGTAAAATGAGGTCAGATGTTTATCATCTGACCTTTTTTGTTGAAATAAAAAATAAAAAAAGTAAAATAGTTGGATTGCTGAAATTAATTTCAGACTTTTGCAGTCCGTTTTGTAAAATAAATTTTATAACCTGCTGTAAATCAAAAAGATGTCTGGTTTAATAGGAAAAAAAATCGGGATGACTAGTGTGTACAGTGCGGACGGGCAGGCTCTGGCATGTACGGTAATTGAAGCTGGTCCTTGTGTTGTTACGCAAGTCAAAACCGATGAAACTGATGGATACAAGGCTATCCAACTCGGTTTCGGAGAAAAAAAAGAAAAGCATACGACTCAACCGCTCGTGGGTCATTTTAAAAAGGCAGGTACTACGCCAAAGCGCAAGCTGGTTGAATTTAAGGAGTTCGAAGAAGAACTTAACCTTGGCCAAGCATTGTCGGTAGCAGATGTATTTGGTGAAGGAGACTTCGTTGATGTGGTAGGTACTGCCAAAGGACGTGGTTTTCAGGGTGTAGTAAAACGTCACGGTTTCGCAGGGGTAGGCGGCCAAACACACGGCCAGCACAACCGCCAACGTCACCCGGGTTCAATTGGTGCATGTTCATTCCCTTCTCGAGTATTCAAAGGGATTCGTATGGCAGGACGCATGGGGAATAACCGCGTTAAGGTTCAAAACCTTAAAGTGTTGAAAGTAATTCCTGAGCAGAATCTCGTTGTTATCAGTGGTTCGGTGCCGGGTGCGAAAAATTCGTTTGTAATCATCGAGAAGTAATTAATCGCTAACGCGAACCGTTCAATCCGATCAAGACAATGGAACTTTCAGTATTAGATATAAAAGGACAAGATACGGGCAAGAAAGTAGCCCTTGCCGAAACAGTATTCGGCATTGAGCCAAATCAGCACGTAGTGTATTTAGACGTAAAGCAATATCTTGCTAATCAGCGTCAAGGTACGCACAAATCAAAAGAGCGCGCAGAAGTTTCGTACTCTACAAGAAAAATTAAGCGTCAAAAAGGAACTGGAGGCGCCCGTGCAGGGTCAATCAAATCGCCTTTGTTCGTAGGAGGTGGTCGAGTATTTGGACCAAGACCTCGTGACTACAGCTTCAAACTTAACAAGAAAGTGAAAGTGTTGGCGCGTAAGTCAGTTCTTTCGACAAAAGCGAAGGCAAACGGCATTTCAATTGTAGAAGATTTTACTTTTGAAGGTCCTAAAACCAAGCAATATCTTTCTTTCTTGAGTGCTTTCTCTTTAACAAATAAGAAAACACTTCTTATTCTGCCCAACCACGACGATAACGTATTTTTGTCTGGCCGCAATATTCCAAAGGTAAACATCACTACGGTTGATTCTGTAAATACTTACGATCTCATCAATGCTGAAGTATTGTTGATTAGTGAGACTGCAGTGTCGAAGTTAGAAAATCTCTTGAACAAGTAAGACAATGAGTGTACTCAAGCGACCGATATTGACCGAAAAAGCTACTGCGCTCAGCAATTTGGGCAAGTATGTATTTGAAGTGTCTAAAACTGCCAATAAAATTGAAATCGCAAACGCCATCGAAAAAGTGTATGGTGTTAAGGTAGCAAGTGTGGATACCATGCGTTCAATCGGCAGAAAAAAATCAAGAATGTCACGAGGTAAAGCAATTAGTGGTATTACTTCAACGTACAAGAAAGCCATCGTGACTCTAAAAGCAGGCGAAATAATTGATATTTATTCAGATATCGCCTAACTAAATCGTTGAAGTAGCAAATAACTGAAAAAAACAATGGCAGTCATTAAGCTAAAACCAACAACTCCCGGTCAGCGCTTTCGTACGGCTCCGTCGTTTGATGAAATCACAACCGACAAGCCTGAGAAAAGCTTGTTGGCCCCTATTAAAAAGACAGGTGGACGTAACAACCAAGGTCGTCGTACAGCTCGTTATATTGGTGGTGGTCACAAGCGCATGTACCGTATTATCGACTTCAAACGTGAAAAGTTTGATGTTGCAGCAACAGTAGTATCAGTCGAATACGATCCTAACCGTTCTTCTCGTATCGCATTGGTTGAATACCAAGACGGAGAAAAACGTTATATCCTTGCCCCGCAGGGTATTAAAGTAGGACAAATTGTTGTGTCAGGAACTAGTGTAGCACCTGAAGTAGGTAACGCACTTCCTTTAAGTTCAATGCCGATTGGTACAATTGTTCACAATGTAGAATTACATCCTGGTAAAGGAGGACAATTGGTACGCAGCGCAGGTACTTATGCACAGTTAGTAGCTCGTGATGGTAAATATGCAGTATTGCGTATGCCATCAAGCGAAATGCGCATGATACTTTCAACGTGTATTGCTACGGTAGGTTCAGTCTCTAACGCTGACCACATGAACGTAAGCCTCGGAAAAGCAGGCCGTAAGCGTTGGTTGGGTATTCGTCCACGAGTTCGTGGGGTTGCGATGAACCCAGTCGATCACCCTATGGGTGGTGGTGAAGGTCGTGCATCAGGAGGTCACCCTCGTTCTCGTACGGGCTTATACGCTAAAGGTAAAAAGACACGTACTCCGAAAAAGTATTCAAACCGTTTGATTATTAGCAAACGTAAAAAATAATCGAAGATAAATGGGACGTTCGATAAAAAAAGGACCGTACATTGATTTCCGCCTTCAGACCAAAATTGACGTAATGAATGGTGCCGGCAAGAAATCAGTTATCAAGACTTGGTCAAGACGCAGTACAATCTCTCCAGATTTTATTGGTCATACTTTTGCAGTACACAATGGAAATAAGTTCATCCCTGTGTACGTAACCGAAAACATGGTCGGGCACAAATTGGGTGAGTTTTCCCCAACACGTAATTTCCGGGGACACATTGCCAAAAAAGATAAAGGCAAAAGATAGAATAGTCAATAGTTGTTCAGTCAATAGCCATTTGACCTAATGACTGACACTAACCACTAACGACGCACAACAAGAAAATGGAAGCAAGAGCTATATTAAGAAACGTACCCACTTCACCTCGTAAAATGCGGCTTGTAGCTGATATGATTAGAGGACAGAAAGTGAGCCGTGCGCTGGCAATTTTGCAATATCAACCGCAGGGTGCCGCTCCAGTTTTGAAAAAAGTATTGATGTCGGCTGTTGCCAACTGGCAGCAACGAAACGAAGATGCTAAACTCGAAGATGCTGAATTGTACGTAAAAACAATTTTTGTTGATTGTGGCGCAATGTTGAAGCGTCTGCGTCCAGCACCTCAGGGTCGTGCTTACCGTGTTCGTAAACGCTCTAACCACATTACAATTGTGGTAGATGATGCAGCAGAAGTAATCCAACAAGAAGCCTAAAATTTCAATAACGAATGGGACAGAAAGTTAATCCTATAGGTCTGCGACTCGGTATCGTCCGTGGTTGGGATTCAAGCTGGTACGGAGGACGTGAGTTTGCCGACAAGCTGATTGAAGACGAGCAGATCCGCAAATATATTTCCGCTCGTATTCCTAAAGGTGCTATCTCCAAAGTAGTCATTGAACGTACTTTGAAGCGTATCACCCTTACAATTCACACGGCCCGCCCAGGAATTGTAATCGGTAAAGGCGGAAACGAGGTCGACAAGATTAAGGAAGAGTTAAAGAAGATTACGGGTAAAGATATCCAAATCAACATCTACGAAATTAAGCGTCCTGAAATTGATGCTAAATTGGTGGGAGAGTCTATCGCTCAACAATTAGAAAATCGTATATCATATCGTCGTGCTATGAAGCAAGCGATATCATCTGCGATGCGTGTAGGTGCTCAAGGAATCAAAGTTCGTGTATCTGGTCGTCTGGGTGGTGCTGAAATGGCCCGTACAGAAGAATATAAAGAAGGACGTGTGCCTCTTCATACACTCCGTGCCGATATTGATTACGCAATTTCAGAAGCGCTTACCGTATATGGTAAAATCGGTATCAAAGTATGGGTTTTCAAAGGTGAAATCTTCGGAAAGCGTGATTTATCTCCAATAAGTGGTGGAGCTGCTTCAGCAGAACGTGCTGGTGGTAATGACCGTGGAGGAGACCGTGGGGATCGTCGTAGAGGTGGTGATGGAGATCGTCGCAGAGGCGGTGGTGGAGATCGTGACGGAGGTGGAGATCGCCGCGGAGCTGGAAACGGTCCTGGAGCTGGAAACGGTCCTGGTAAAGGCCGGAACAACAATAACCGTAATAAGAAAAAGTAATTATCGAAAGCAACGGGTCTTTATTGACTCCGAAAATACTGCTGAACCATGTTACAACCGAAAAGAACCAAGTTCCGCAAACAACAGAAAAGTAAAGGGTCTGAAAAAGGAATGGCCACTCGTGGCCACCAGATCGCTTTCGGTACGTTTGCCATCAAAACGCTTGAACCAGGCTGGATTACAGCCAGACAGATTGAAGCGGCTCGTATTTCTGTAACGCGTGCTATGAAGCGTGAAGGTCAGGTTTGGATTCGAATTTTTCCTGACAAACCTATTACCAAAAAACCCCTAGAGGTTCGTATGGGTAAAGGTAAAGGTGCTCCCGAATATTGGGTAGCTCCCGTTAAGGCAGGAACGATTCTATTTGAAGCTACAGGAGTATCACTCGAACTCGCAAGTGAAGCACTTCGTCTAGCCGCTCAAAAGTTACCTGTTAAGACTAAATTCGTAGTTCGTCGCGATCATCAAGAAGAAGCAGAATAAGCATTAGTCAAATGAAAAATAGTGAAATCAAAGCGCTGACGGTAGAGCAATTGAAGCAAACCCTTGTTGAGGAGCAAGATCGTCTACTCAAGTTGAAGTTTGCTCACGCCGTATCTCCGATTGAAAATCCGATGCGTATTCGTAATACGCGCCGTCTGATTGCAAGGTTGATGACGGAGTTGTCGGCTAAGGATAAAGCCGCAAGCGCGTAATAATGGTCAGGAGACCCCAATTGCAAAATAACCGACACAATGGAGGCAGCAGCACAAACAACTACAACTGTAGAAAGAAATTTACGCAAAGTCAGAGTTGGCCGCGTGGTAAGCAGCAAGATGGAAAAATCTTGTGTTGTCGCGGTAGAGCGTAAAGTTAAGCACCCAAAATATGGTAAGTTTATGAAAAAAACTACCAAACTGATGGTGCATGACGAAAACAATGAGTGTGGAGTAGGAGATACCATTCGCGTAATGGAAACCCGCCCGCTCAGTAAGAACAAGCGTTGGAGATTAGTCGAAATCATTGAAAAAGCGAAATAACAATGGTACAGCAAGAATCAAGACTGTCTGTGGCCGATAACAGTGGCGCAAAAGAAGTACTAGTTATCCGTGTATTAGGCGGAACTGGGAAACGATACGCCTCTATCGGAGACAAAGTAGTAGTGACAGTTAAGCAGGCAATTCCTTCAGGTAACGTAAAGAAAGGTACAGTTTCAAAAGCTGTAGTTGTTCGTACCAAAAAAGAAATCCGTCGCAAAGACGGCTCTTATATTCGATTTGAAGACAATGCCGTCGTATTACTCAACAACCAAGATGAACCTCGCGGTACTCGTATCTTCGGTCCTGTTGCTCGTGAATTGCGCGAGAAAAATTTTATGAAAATTGTTTCATTGGCACCTGAAGTATTGTAGAAGCAATGGAAAGAAAATACAACAAACAACCCAAATTACACATTCGTACCGGTGACACGGTGAAGGTAATTGCTGGTAACTCTAAAGGCCAGTCGGGTAAAGTCACCAAAGTATTGGTAGAGAAGCAACGTGCGATTGTGGAAGGGGTCAACTTGATCACTAAACACATCAAGCCAACGGCCGCCAATCCACAAGGTGAACTGAAGAAAACAGAAGGCTCAATCCATATCAGTAATCTGATGCTTGTTGATCCTGCAACTGGACAACCTACTCGTATTGGCCGTAAAGCCAATGAAGAAGGTAAGTTGCAACGTTACTCTAAAGAATCAGGTAAGTTTATCGCTGATCCTTCAAAGTAAGTGGTTTGATGAATGGGTGAGAAACCCTTCATTGTAAACTCTAATAAATCACTGTGGGTCGGAAATCCACAAAAAAAAATAAAAAATGGCAACTCCGAGATTAAAAGAAAAATACACAAAGGACGTCGTTAAGCATTTGCAAGACAAGTTCCAGTATAAATCGGTAATGCAAGTACCTCGTTTGTCGAAAATTGTTATCAACAAAGGAATTGGTGCAGCGGTAGCTGATAAGAAGTTGATTGATCAAGGTCTTGAAGAGATTACAATTATTGCAGGTCAAAAAGCAGTACCTACCATCTCTAAGAAAGCGATTTCAAACTTTAAGTTGCGTGAAAAAATGCCGATTGGTGTTAAAGTTACTCTTCGCGGCAACCGTATGTTTGAATTTTTAGACCGTTTGACTTCTATTGCCCTACCTCGTGTACGTGATTTCCAAGGTATCAGCGACAAAGGTTTTGATGGACGTGGTAACTATACATTTGGCGTAAAAGAGCAAATTATCTTCCCTGAGATTCAGTTTGATAAAATTAACAAAATCTCTGGTATGGATATCACGTTCGTAACTACCGCCAATACTGACGAAGAAAGCTACGAATTGCTTAAATCGCTTGGTATGCCCTTTACTAAAGGTAAGAAATAAGAATCCCTTTTTCAACGAAATAAGGAAATGGCTAAAGAATCCGTAAAAGCAAGAGAATTGAAAAAACAAAAGCTGGTTGCTAAATATGCCTCCAAAAGAGCTGCATTGAAAGAAGCTGGCGATTGGGAAGGTTTAGACAAGCTGCCACGTAGTTCATCAGCAGTTCGTTTGCACAACCGTTGCCGTTTAACTGGACGTCCCCGTGGATACATGCGTAAGTTTGGTATTTGCCGGGTGGTATTCCGCGAGATGGCTTCGGCAGGAAAAATCCCTGGTGTTACCAAAGCCAGCTGGTAAATCTCTTTTGTTTTTTAAAATCAATTCCGTAACTTTGCAGCCCTTTTACGGAAGGGCCGCAACAAATCAGTAGAGAAATGTTAACCGATCCCATAGCAGATTATCTGACGAGAATCAGAAACGCCATAAAGGCGAAGCACCGGGTTGTGGAGATACCTGCTTCTAATATCAAGAAGGAGATCACCAAGGTACTCTACGATAAAGGCTTTATCCAAAACTATAAGTTTGAAGATAATGGCCCGCAGGGTATTATTAAGATTGCTTTAAAGTACAACCCAGTAACAAAGCAATCAGCAATTGTTGACTTGCAACGTGTAAGCAAGCCAGGTTTGCGTAAATATTCGGGTGCTACCGATATTCCACGCATCCTCAATGGTCTTGGAGTAGCGATTGTATCTACCTCTAAAGGGGTAATGACCGACAAAGAAGCGCGCGTGCTCAACGTGGGCGGAGAAGTATTGTGTTACGTTTACTGATAAAATTCACAGAAAGAACATGTCACGTATAGGAAAAAAGCCGATTACGCTACCAGCAAACGTCACAGTAAGTGTATCTGACGATAACGTTGTGACTGTGAAAGGTCCCAAAGGAACGTTAGCCCGTACCATTGACCGCGACATTAAGGTAGAAGTAGAAGGAAGCGAATTGACGGTCGTACGTCCGACTGAACAAAAGCGTCATAAAGCATTGCACGGTCTCTACCGCTCTCTCATCAGTAACATGGTGACGGGTGTGAATGAAGGCTATAAAGCTGAGCTGGAAATTGTTGGGGTAGGTTATAAGGCGTCCGTGAATAATAATATTCTTGAGATGAGCCTTGGCTATTCACACGGTATCTATTTTGCTGTACCTTCAGAAGTGAAGGTTACTGCAACAATGGAAAAAGGGCAGAACCCGAAGGTTTTTTTAGAGTGTATCGACAAAGAACTTTTGGGTCAAATTGCCGCTAAAATCCGCTCTTTCCGTAAAGTAGAACCTTACAAAGGTAAAGGTATCCGCTTCATTGGAGAACAAATCAGACGTAAAGCTGGTAAAGCAGCAGCTAAGAAGTAATCAGTAATCTGAAAATTGTAATCAATCATGGCTTTAGCAAGAAGCGACAGAAGACAGCGCATCAAGTACCGGATTCGGAAGAAAGTAGCTGGAACAACAGAAAAGCCTCGCCTTTCAGTATTTCGTTCAAATGCACGCATTTATGCGCAGGTAATTGATGATACAAAAGGAGTAACTTTAGTCTCTGCTTCATCTATTGAGCTTGATACCACTAATAAAGCGAGTGTCAATGCAGAAGATGCGAAAAAAGTAGGCATTAAACTGGCTGAGAAAGCAATTGCAGCTGGCGTTAGTTCAGTTGTATTTGATCGCAACGGTTATTTATATCACGGCAAAGTAAAAGCACTGGCAGACGGCGCCCGCGAAGGGGGTCTCAAATTCTAATAAGATATGTCAAACAGTATCAAACCTGTGAAATACAACGAGGCAGACCTGAAAGAAAAGGTTGTGGCTATCAACCGCGTTGCCAAAGTAGTAAAAGGTGGTCGTCGTTTTAGTTTCTCAGCAATTGTGGTCGTAGGTGACGGCAAAGGAGTAGTAGGTTATGGTTTAGGTAAAGCTAACGAAGTAACTGATGCTATTGCAAAAGGAATCGAGGACGCCAAGAAAAACCTTGTACAAGTTCCTCTCTTAAAAGGAACAGTTCCTCATGAAATGCACGGTAAATTTAGTGGAGGTCTGGTTTTTGTTAAGCCAGCTGCCCCTGGAACGGGTGTTATTGCAGGAGGTGCTATGCGTGCTGTTCTAGAAGCCGCTGGTATACACGACGTGTTAGCAAAATCAAAAGGATCATCAAACCCTCACAATGTAGTGAAGGCAACTATTGATGCACTCCTTAAGATGAGAGCTCCTCACCAAGTTGCATTCCAACGCGGAGTAAAGTTGGCCAAAGTATTTAATGGATAATCTTTTGGGAAAATGGCAAAGGTAAGAGTAACACAAGTAAGAAGTAAGATTGGAAGACCCGAAGACCAAAAGCGCACCTTAGCTGCTTTAGGATTAGGTAAAATCAGTCGCAGTATAGAGATTGAAATCAATCCTGCCATTTCTGGTATGATTCAGAAAGTAAATCATTTGGTGAAAGTCGAAGAGATCTAATTGGCATATGACAATGAATCTTAGCTCATTAAAACCAGCCTCAGGCTCGGTAAAAACAAAAAAACGCCTAGGTAGAGGGCATGGCTCAGGAATGGGCGGTACATCTACGCGTGGACACAAAGGTGCTCAATCACGCTCAGGCTACAGCCAAAAAAGTCACTTCGAAGGAGGGCAAATGCCACTTCAGAGACGTGTGCCGAAGTTTGGCTTCAAAAACATTAATCGCGTAGAGTACAAAGCACTAAATTTAGATTCAATTCAGGCATTGGTTGAAAAAACAAATGCTACTGTTATCGACATTGAAGTGTTGTACAACAACGGTTTAGTTTCAAAAACTGACTTAGTAAAGATTCTTAGCCGTGGCGAATTAAAAGTTGCCGTAGAATTGAAAGCTCATGCTTTTTCAAAAGCAGCAGCAGAGGCTATTGAAAAAGCAGGCGGTAAAGCCGTTACTTTGTAATCTTACCAAAGATTTTTTGTAACTTTGCCTGATTTTTTCACGGGTAAATCTAACAAACGCATGAAACGGTTTATACAGACCTTAAAAAATATCTTTTCAATTGAAGAGTTAAAGAATAGAATTCTTTATACTCTCCTTTTGATTGCGGTTTATCGTCTTGGTTACTACATTGTTCTACCTGGAGTAGACAGTAGCAAACTTAATATCGATACATCAGGCTTATTAGGCTTGTTAGATACATTTTTGGGAGGGGCTTTCAGTAAGGCTTCAATTTTTGCTCTGGGTATCATGCCCTACATTTCTGCTTCTATTGCCATTCAGTTATTAACAATGGCACTTCCTTATTTCCAGAAAATGCAGAAGGAAGGAGAATCAGGACGTAAGAAATTGAATCAGATTACCCGAGTATTAACCATTTTTGTTACAATTGCTCAGTCGGTAAGTTATTTGCAAACTACGATACCAACGGATGCGCTATTAATTACTCGTGCAGCTTTTACAATATCATCCGTTTTTATTTTAACAGCGGGTACAATCTTCTGTATGTGGTTGGGTGAAAGAATCACTGACCGCGGAATTGGAAATGGTACATCAATGTTGATTATGATTGGTATTGTATCGCGTTTTCCAAGAGCTATTTATCAGGAAGCTGTTTCAAGAGGTACAGGAGAGGCATTAATTTTCGTTCTTGAAATCGTAGCACTGTTCTTAGTCGTAATGTTTGCAGTAGCTTTGACACAGGCAGTACGTAGAGTGCCAATCCAGTATGCAAAACAAGTAGTTGGAAACAAAGTTATGGGTGGTCAGAGACAGTACTTGCCCCTTAAGCTTAATACTTCGGGTGTAATGCCAATTATCTTTGCACAGGCTCTTATGTTTATACCTTCATTGGTTGCAGGCTTATTTGCAGAAAAAAGTGATTTTGCTAGTTCAATAGCAACCACTTTCAATGATTATACAACTTGGGAATACAACGGTCTTTTTGCTACTTTAATCATCGTATTTACGTTTTTCTATACCGCGATTGCGATTAGTCCTCAGCAAATTGCTGACGATATGAAAAGAGGAGGAGGTTTTATTCCAGGAGTTAAACCAGGGATTTCTACTTCTGACTTTATTGCTACGGTGTTGGATCGTATTACTTTACCAGGAGGAATACTTCTCGCGGTAGTAGCTATTCTTCCATCACTAGCAAGTATGACTGGTATGACCAGAGAATTTGCACAGTTTTTTGGAGGTACATCATTGTTAATTTTGGTTGGTGTTGTACTTGATACTTTGCAACAAGTAGAAAGTTATCTCCTCATGAAACGCTACGAAGGTTTAATGAAGTCTGGTCGAGTAAAAGGCCGTACTGAAACTGTAGCAGTATAATGACAAAAATGATTTTTCTTAAATCAGAAGAAGAAGTTTTACTGATTAAAGAAAGCGCACAAGTTCTGGGAAAAGCACATGCCGAAGTGGCAAAGTGGATAAAGCCTGGTATTACTACTAAGCAATTAGATAAAGTAGCTGAAGAGTTTATCAAAGACCATAAAGGTCAGCCTTCTTTTAAAGGTTATAATGGTTTTCCAGCATCACTTTGTATTTCGCTGAATGATATTGTAGTACATGGTTTTCCAAGCCAATATCAATTGCGAGAAGGAGATATTATCTCTATTGATTGTGGAGTTAAGTTAAATGGATTTCATAGCGATAGTGCATATACCTACCCAGTAGGAAACATAAGTGCTGAAGTAATGAACCTTCTAAAGCGCACTAAACAGTCACTGTATTTAGGGATTGAGCAGGCAGTAGAAGGTAAAAGAGTAGGTGATATTGGCTACGTGATTCAATCATACGTTGAAAAATTTGGCTATGGTGTTGTTAGAGAATTGGTCGGGCATGGTGTAGGCCGTAATTTACATGAAAGTCCTGAAGTACCAAATTACGGAAAACGAGGACAGGGACCTAAGTTGCGGGAAGGAATTGTGATTGCGATTGAACCAATGATTACCTTAGGAAAAAGATCCGTAGTTCAGGAGAAGGACGGATGGACTATCCGAACAACAGACCGAAAACCTGCTGCACATTTTGAGCACACTGTGTTGGTTCGTAAAGGCAAAGCAGAAATTTTAACGACGTTTAAGTACATAGAAGAAGTAACTGAAAATACGACGTTAATGGTAAGCATCTAATTCACTTACCGAAAAGCAGTATATGGCAAAACAAGGACTCATCGAAGTTGACGGAATTATAGTAGAAGCGCTCTCTAACGCTATGTTTCGAGTACAGCTGGAGAACAAACATGAGGTAATTGCTCATATCTCTGGTAAGATGCGAATGAACTATATCAAAATTTTGCAGGGTGACAGAGTTAAACTCGAAATGTCGCCTTACGACTTGTCAAAGGCTCGGATTATTTACCGATATAAATAGTAGTAACTTGATTGTAGATTGTAGGTTAAAATAGGATAAAGGAGTTTAGTAGAATTCCCGTCACGAGAAGCCGAAATCTTAAATCCAAAATCACATACAACAATGAAAGTAAAAGCGTCTATTAAAAAGCGCAGTGCTGATTGTAAAGTAATTCGCCGAAAAGGTAAACTTTACGTTATCAATAAGAAAAATCCCAAGTACAAACAAAGACAAGGATAATTATAAGATATGGCACGTATTGCAGGTGTTGACATTCCAGACAAAAAACGTGGAGAAATCTCGTTGACTTACATCTACGGGATAGGCCGTAGCTCTGCTCGTAAAATTTTGGAGAAAGCTGGAATCAATTTTGACAAAAAAGTAGCTGAATGGTCTGACGAAGAGTCTAATGCTGTTCGTGGAATCATTAACGGTGAATTTAATACGGAAGGTGCACTTCGTTCAGAAGTACAGCTAAGTATCAAACGGTTGATGGATATCGGTTGTTATCGTGGCTTGCGTCACCGTAAAGGATTACCTGTACGTGGCCAAAGAACCAAAAATAATAGCCGTACTCGTAAAGGTAAGCGTAAGACTGTAGCCAACAAGAAAAAAGCTACTAAGTAGTAAGTAAAGTTATCCGTTATCTGTTTGTTAATTGTGAACATCTGTAACAGATAACCATTAACAAACGGCTTTCCGAAGCGATAACAACTAACGATTAACATTACAAAAAAATGGCTCAAAATAAGCGTAAAGATAAAGCTAAAAAGCGCGTTGTACAGGTGGAGCAAGTGGGTCAAGTTCACATTAGAGCTTCATTTAACAACATTATTATTTCGGTTACCAACATGTCTGGACAAGTGATTTCTTGGGCATCTGCTGGTAAAATGGGTTTCAAAGGTTCTAAGAAAAACACTCCTTATGCCGCTCAAACTGCCGCTCAAAGCTGTGCTCAAGTTGCATACGACCTTGGCATGCGTAAAGCAGAAGTCTTTGTGAAAGGCCCAGGTTCAGGTCGTGAATCAGCTATCCGTACTGTACAAAATGTCGGTATTGAAGTGACTACAATCAAAGATATTACTCCGCTTCCACACAATGGTTGCCGTCCCCCCAAACGTAGAAGAGTTTAATTCTTAAGTTATTATAAGGCCGTAAGGACAATCCGCAATTTGGACACTGGGGTTGCAGGATTGTTCCTACGGTAATTTTTGTGTTTAAATAAATCAAATTCAAATGGCACGTTATACAGGTCCAAAGTCCAAGATTTCGCGTCGTTTTGGTGAGGCCATCATGGGTCCCAGCAAGGCGCTGAATAAGAAAAACTATCCTCCCGGCCAACATGGTCGCGGACGTCGCAGCAAGAAGTCTGAATATGCACTTCAATTGCAAGAAAAACAAAAGGTAAAGTATACCTACGGAATTTTGGAACGCCAATTCCGTAATTTATTTCACCGTGCAGCTGTTCGTGAAGGTATTACAGGGGTAAACCTTCTAAAACTTTGCGAAGCTCGTCTTGATAACACCGTTTATCGTTTAGGAATTGCTCCTACTCGCCGTGCGGCTCGTCAATTGGTAAGCCACAAGCACATAACAATTGATGGAGAAGTAGTGAATGTTCCATCATTCTCATTGCGCCCTGGACAAATCGTTGGTGTTCGCGAGAAATCAAAATCTCTTGAAGCAATCACTGAAAGTTTGGCAGCACGTACAGCTACTGCAAAACGTTTCAATTGGCTTGAATGGGATAGCAGTTTGTTGATTGGAAAGTTTGTTCAGTACCCAGAACGCGATCAGATTCCTGAGAACGTGAACGAGCAAGCAATCGTCGAATTGTACTCTAAATAGTCTTAAATCATTACAAAACCCATTTGATGTGGTGTTTCCATATCAAGGGTTTTGTTTTTGTGTGTTTGGTAAAACATACTTTTTTGCGGTTAATTACCGCCCTTCGGACTCTAAAAAAACTGCTAATCCTATGTCTATTTTAGCATTCCAAATGCCCGACAAAGTCGTAATGGAAAAAGCCGACGACTTTCACGGGTTGTTTGAGTTCAAGCCACTGGAGAAAGGTTTCGGTGTAACCATCGGTAATGCGTTGCGTCGTATCCTACTTTCATCGTTGGAAGGCTATGCCATCACCAGCGTTAGATTTCCCAGTGTGCTCCATGAATTCTCTTCGATTGAAGGAGTTGTGGAAGATGTTACCGAAATCGTGCTGAACCTCAAAATGGTTCGCTTCAAAAAGATTTCGGAAATGGTTGATAACAAAATTACAGTAAGCGTTAAAAATCAATCGGTGGTGACTGCGGGCGACATCGCCAAGTTTACGTCATCATTCCAGGTTTTAAACCCTGATTTAGTTATTTGCCATATTGACGACCAGATGACATTTGAGATGGAAATCTTGATTGAAAAAGGTCGTGGTTATGTACCCGCTGATGAACCGCGTAATCAGGAGTTGCCAATCGGCCATATCCCTATTGATGCGATTTACACACCTATCAAAAATGTTAAGTACAGCGTTGAAAATACGCGCGTTGAGCAGAAAACTGACTACGAAAAATTGTTAATCGAAGTGACAACCGATGGGTCAATTCACCCAGAAGAAGCACTGAAAGGCGCAGCTTACATTTTGATTCAGCACTTTATGTTGTTCTCAGATCAAACGATGACGTTTGAGACTCAGAAAAACGACGAAGTAAGCGAGGTTGATGAAGAAATGTTGCGTATGCGCAAACTTCTGAAAACGCCTCTTGCTGACCTTGATTTGTCAGTGAGAGCTTACAACTGTCTCAAATCAGCCGATATCAAGACCTTGGGAGACCTTGTAAAACTTGAAGTAGCCGATATGATGAAGTTCCGTAATTTCGGTAAGAAATCACTTACTGAATTAGAACAACTTGTCGCTGAGAAAAATCTGACATTCGGTATGGACGTTGTCAAGTACCGCTTGGATGAGGACTAAGTAATTATTGGGCTTCGAAAGCTGATTTAGTAATAAGTCATGGCCTTTCGAAGCCCAAACTTTAAGTAAATTGTTTCACCGGTTAGTATTCTGAAGCGCGTGAACCGCCGCTCGAAGCTAATCACAAACTCAAACCAATGAGACACGGTAAGAAAGACAATCATTTAGGACGTACCTCATCACACCGCAGCGCTTTGTTGCGTAACATGGCGGCGTCTTTGATTTTACACAAACGCATTCAGACAACATTGGCTAAAGCAAAAGAACTCAAGAAGTACATTGAGCCAATTTTGACCCGTGCAAAAGAAGATAATACGCACAACCGTCGTATTGTTTTCTCTTACATTCCTGAGAAGGATGTAGTGAAAGAACTTTTCAGTACTGTAGCTGACAAAATCGCTGACCGTCCGGGTGGTTACACTCGTATTATCAAACTGGGTACCCGTCAAGGTGATGCTGCTGAAGTTTGTTTGATGGAATTGGTTGATTTCAACGAAACATTATTGACTGCTGCCGAAGAAAAAGCAACCAAAACACGTCGTAGCCGCCGTGGTGGTAAGAAAGGTGCTGATGCTGAGACCTCGGCCGTAGAAGTGAAAGAAGTAAAAGCAACTCCAGTTATTGAAGAAGCTCCTGTAGCAGAAGCTGAAACTTCAAGTGCTGATGATTTGGAAATTGTAGAAGGAATTGGACCGAAAATCGCCGAAGCTCTTGCAGATGCAGGTGTAACGACTTTTGCTCAATTGGCAGACATGACTCCTGAAGCAATTCAGGAAATTGTATCGGCAGCGGGCATCGGTTCAAAAAGCCCCGCAACATGGCCTCAGCAAGCCGCCCTTGCTCGTGATGGCAAATTTGGTGAATTGAAAGCTTGGCAAGATGAATTAAACGGTGGCCAAGAATAACTTTTCTCATATATACTTTAATAAAATGAAGAAAAGTTAAAATATAGAAGGGGTTAAACGAAAGTTTAGCCCCTTTTTTTTGAAATTTGCAAAATCAAATTCAGGTTGGCATAAATAGAGACAAAAAATACCCTCGTTTATGACAACCGTAACCATACAATACCAATATAAAATGGGTTCTCAACAACCGGCACTCTTACTTCTTGAAGACGGAACAGCACTGAAAGGTTTAGCTCTCGGTAAAATCGGTACCATGGGTGGTGAAATATGTTTCAACACTGGTATGACGGGTTATCAGGAAATCTATACTGATCCATCTTACTATGGTCAAATTGTAGTTAATACAAATGCGCACATCGGCAATTATGGTGTACAATTGGAAAGCGAGGAGGAATCCAGCTCAATCAAAATTAGCGGAATGGTCTGTAATTCTTTTTCGCAGATTTATTCTCGTAAAACAGCAGATTTTTCGCTTCAATCATACTTCGAAAAAGCCAATATCGTTGGCATAAGTGAAGTGGATACCCGCCAGTTAGTACGTCATGTACGACAAAAGGGGGTTATGAATGCGATTATCTCATCTGAAATACTCGATGAGAAAAAATTAATGGAACACTTGAAAGAGGTTCCGAGCATGGATGGATTGGAGCTTTCCTCGTTGGTGAGTACGACCGAACCTTATTTTATGGGCGATGAATCAACGGCGCAGTATCGTATCGCAGTGATGGATTATGGGGTTAAAAAAAGTATTTTGTTGAATTTAACCCAACGGGGATGTTTTTGTAAAGTATTTCCCGCTAAAACATCTTTTGAAGAAGTAATGGCATGGAATCCAGATGGATTTTTTATCTCAAATGGTCCAGGTGACCCTTCGGCAATGCCTTATGCAGTGAAGACAGTTCAGCAATTTTTGGATACTAATAAGCCACTTTTCGGTATCTGCCTGGGACATCAAATTTTGGGGTTGGCCAGTGGGATCTCGACTTTCAAAATGCACCATGGTCACCGGGGGTTAAATCACCCCGTGAAAAACTTCCAAACTGGTCTGTGTGAAATAACTTCACAAAACCACGGTTTTGCGGTTAGCCCCGATGAAATCGAAGCTCATCCCGACGTAGAAGTGACGCACATCAATCTTAATGATAAAACGATTGAAGGAATTAAAAGAAAAGATAAGCCAGCGTTTTCGGTGCAATACCACCCCGAAGCTTCGCCAGGCCCTCATGATTCACGTTATCTTTTCGATGATTTTGTAAAATTGTTTGAAGCATAAAAAATACAAATAGTTAAATTCAAAAAGCTTCCTGCCATTGGTAGGAAGCTTTTTGAATTTAAAAGGGGCTTTATAGCCGACTGGCAGTAATTCAGGCTTTGCTTTTGCTTTTGTAGGTGCATTTATGCTTTTAAACCTCTGACTATTTTAACGAATGAAAAGTTACCTGTATACGCTATCCATTATAGTGGCTGCAACACTGGCCATGATTTTTCCAGAATACTTCACCCAAGTCGGAGACTTTCAGCTAAAAACACTCATCGTGCCATTGCTCCAAATCATTATGTTTGGCATGGGTACAACCATGAGTCCTAAAGATTTTGAAGCCGTTGTAAAATCACCAAAAAGTGTAGTTATCGGGTTGATTTGCCAGTTTACCATCATGCCGATTATTGGGTACACCTTAGCAACAAGTTTTAATTTCCCCCCTGAAATTGCAGCAGGCGTAATTCTTATAGGATGTTCGCCTAGTGGCTTGGCATCCAATGTAATGGCTTACATTGCCAAAGCTAACGTAGCGTTGTCGCTTACCATTACTTCATCTGCGACTTTGTTGGCTCCTATTTTAACGCCATTATTGATGAAATTATTAGGAGGAGCATTTATTGAAGTTGACTTCTTTAAGATGATGGTTGAAATTCTGAAAATTATCATATTACCCATTGGCGTGGGATTGATAGTCAATAAAGTGTTTAGAAATCAAACTGAGTTTTTAAATAAGTACATGCCGCTGGTTTCTATGGCTGGGATTGCCCTGATTATTTGCATTATTACGGCAGCAGGTCGCGAAAGTTTACTCAAAGTAGGAGGGGTACTGATTATCTGTACCTTAATCCATAACATAAGTGGCTATTTGTTGGGCTATTGGAGCGCACGAGTTTTAAAACTTCCCGAGCAGGATTGCCGTACGGTGGCGATTGAAGTAGGACTGCAAAATGGTGGATTAGCATCAGGCATTGCACTGCAAATGGGAAAAGTAGCTACTGTCGGCCTTGCACCAGCACTTTTTGGCCCCATTATGAATATTACAGGCTCATTATTAGCGAGTTGGTGGAGTAAAAAGCCAACCATTGATTCATCTCAAAATAAATAAGTACAACGATTAATGTTACAATTTAAAGATCAGGTTGCCATCGTAACTGGCGCAGGGCAAGGCATTGGGCTAGAAATTGCGCGACAACTAGCGGAGCAGGGAGCGGCGGTTTTGCTCAATGATTTGGATGAGGAACTGGCAGAGAAAGCCGCTGAGTTTATTCAAAAGTCGGGAGGACAGTGTGTTGCTTACAGTGGCAATGCCGCTGATGTAGATTTTGTGCAGGCCATGGTGAGTGAAGCGGTTCGTGTGTTTGGCAAACTTACAATAATTGTTGCCAATGCGGGTATCACTACTTTTGGGGATTTTTTTGAGTATACGCCCGAATCGTTACAAAAGTTGTTAGATTTAAACCTTCGGGGGAGTTTCTTTTTGACACAGGCGGCGGCGCGTCAAATGCGTTTGCAGGGTGAAGGGGGGCGCATTTTGTTGATGTCGTCGGTAACGGGGCATCAAGCGCACCAATTTCTTGCGGCGTATGGCATGACAAAAGCAGCACTTGAAATGTTAGCAAAAAGCTTAGTTGTTGAACTTTCGCCTTATGGTATTACCATTAACGCAGTAGCTCCTGGTGCTACCATGACCGAACGCACCGCTGAAGACCCCGAGTATGAAAAAACGTGGGGACGCATAACACCCATCGGTCGGCCTGCAAAAGTGCAGGATATTGCCCACGCGGCGTTGTTTTTGGTTTCGCCTCTAGCGGGTCATATAACGGGGCAATCTCTCGTGGTGGACGGAGGATGGACGGCCGTGAGCCCATCGCCTTACGAAAGTTGAAACCGCCGCAGGCAATTGTGCGTTAAAGATGCATGGAAAAAGCTCTTCTTATCCTTCTGGCCACGGCAGGAATCAGTTTTGTTGGCTCGCTTCAATTAGGTCCCGTGAATCTTACTGTTATACATACAGTCTTGAAACGCCGCTTAAAGGCTGGATTACTGGTTGCGCTGGGAGGATGTGTGCCCGAATTGATTTATGCCGCTGCCGCCGTATGGGCTGGTATGTGGCTGGAAAAACATCCTGATGTTTGGCGACTGCTTGAATGGGCTTCTATTCCAATACTCATTGCGATAGGAATTACACTTTTTCGGAGTAGTGCCCGAACCATGAATAAAGCTGAATCGCCCACTGGTCGGTCGGATGTATTAAAAGGCTTCTCGTTAGCGATTTTGAATCCGCAGCTCTTTCCGTATTGGTTGTTTATTCTGGTGCAATTTCAAGGGTATGAACAATTAAAAGTTCATCTACCTAGTGAGCAGATTGCCTTTGTGATGGGTGCAGTTTTGGGGGCGTTAGCCTTATTGTTTGGAGTAGCCTATTTGACAAGCAGATACCGGGAAAAATTGCTTGGGAAGTTGGGGAAAATTAGCCTTAATCAATTACTGGGCTGGATATTCTTAGGAATGGCAGGTTTACAGTTATTCAAGCTTATCTCCTGAAAAACAAAAAAGCGATAAACTGCCTAGGGCAACTTACCGCTTTTTTATTTCGATTTCCAATTAAATCAGGAAATGACGGATGACTACTTTTTTCCGTATTTCTTGAAGAATTTATCAACACGACCTGTGGTATCAATCAAAGTGTTTTTGCCAGTATAGAATGGGTGAGATTCTGAACTAACTTCGACTTTGTAAACAGGATAGTTTTTGCCTTCGAAATCAATGGTTTCTTTGGTAGGTGCGCAAGAACGCGTGATGAATTTGTGATCGCTCGACAAATCCCAAAAAACTACCTCTCTGTAATCTGGATGAATGCCCTTTTTCATTTCTGTATCAACTATTTATGATGTTACTGTGCTTTTTCTAAAACGGGACGCAAAGATAGTAACTTTTTGAAAATCAAAAAAGTATCTAAAAAAAGAAGTTAGAAAGTGGAAGGACAAAGAAAAAGTAAAGTGTTCATTTACAGTGTGTTGACGCTTTATTGTTTCTTGCCTAAAAAACACACAATCAGCATGCAGAAAATTGATAAATTGCATCAAACAAGCTAAAAACATGACAAATCCCAGTGTTCATTACCGCGCGTGCAATTTATGCGAAGCTATTTGTGGATTAGAGATTTCTTATTCAGGCACTCAAGTTATAGCCATCAACGGGGATAAAAATGACCCTTTTAGCCGAGGTCATATTTGTCCTAAAGCATTGGCATTAAAGGATATATACGAAGATACTAACCGACTTAAGTTGCCATTAAAGCGTACCGAAACAGGGTGGGAAACAATAAGTTGGTCGGAAGCATTTGATGATATAGCGGCGACGCTAAAAGCAATTCAGGCGCGCGATGGCAACAACGCAGTTGCGATGTATGCGGGCAATCCGTCGGTCCATAATTCTGGTACTTTTCTGTCTGGAACGGGATTGATGAGGGCACTGAAGACCCAAAATATATATTCGGCTACTTCTGCTGACCAGCTGCCTCATCATTTTGCGGCTTGGCAAATGTTCGGGCATCCTTTTCTGTTGCCCATTCCCGACATTGACCATACTGATTTTTGGCTTATTATGGGCGGTAATCCTATTGCTTCTAATGGAAGTCTAATGACGGTTCCCGATGTGGCTAACCGACTGAAAGCCATCCAACAGCGGGGAGGGAAAGTGGTGGTGATTGACCCACGTTTTACCGAAACCGCCGCCAAAGCCGATGCACATCATTTTATTCGCCCAGGTACAGATGTGTTTTTACTGTTGGCAATGTTACAGGTTGTTTTTGATGAAGGTTTAGATAAAACGCCCGCTTTTGTCACAGGATTGGATGAGGTAAGGACACTTGTGGCCGAATTTTTACCAGAAAAAGTAGAACTAAAAACGGGCATCTCGGCTGATTCTATTCGGAACTTAACCCGGGCGTTTGCAAATGCTCCTTCAGCCGTTGTGTATGGACGCGTCGGGCTTTCAATGCAGGCATTTGGTGGAGCATGTCAATGGCTTTTAAATGTCCTGAATGTAGTAACGGGCAATATTGATCGGGCTGGTACGGCCATGTTTACTCACCCTGCCGTGGATATATTGGCCAATACTAAAGGAACTTATAACAAGTACAATCGTCATCGTAGCCGAGTTCGGGGTTTACCCGAATTCATGGGCGAGCTTCCTGTATCAGTGCTTGCAGAAGAAATACTGACTGAAGGGGATGGGCAGATAAAAGCACTGATTACCAGTTGCGGTAATCCAATCCTGTCAACACCCAATGGTCAGCAATTAGATAAAGCGCTGGAGGGGTTGGAATTTATGGTGGCGATTGATATTTACATTAACGAAACCACCCGTTATGCAGATTATATTTTACCGCCCGCTACGGGGTTGGAAGTGGCGCATTACGATTTAACATTCAACGCCTTGGCCGTTCGTAACGTCACGCGTTTTTCAGAGCCGTTGTTTTTCAAAGCAGAAAATGCAAAATACGATTGGGAAATTTTTCAGGAGCTATCGGCGCGGCTTTCGGGAGAGGCTGGGGCCGTTCCTCAGGACCCGCACGCAAAAGTTGATTTAGGCTTGCGCTTTGGTGGGTACAATTTAAGCTTGGAACACCTCCGTCAACATCCTCATGGGTTGGATTTGGGCCCACTACGGCCTGATTTGCCAAATCGGTTGTTGACGCAGGATAAAAAAATTCATCTTGCTCCTGAACTATTGGTAAAGGATATCCTCCGTATTAGAAAGGTTTGGCAGGAAAGTAAAGTAAATACGCACTTTGACTTGTTATTGACCAATCGTCGGCATTTACGTGATAATAACTCTTGGCTACACAACTCGCAGCGACTCGTAAAAGGCCGCAATCGGTGTACATTAATGATGCACCCAGACGATGCTAGGCAACGTGCTATTTCTGAGATGGATAATGTAAAAATCAGTTCAAGAGTAGGGGAGGTGACGGTTCCCGTCGAAATTACGGATAAGGTAATGAAAGGGACAGTGAGTCTGCCTCACGGATACGGGCATGGGCGAGATGGCGTCCAACTTTCGGTAGCGCAAACGCACGCAGGAGTGAGTGTCAATGACTTGACTGATGACTTGGTCATTGATGAATTGACTGGCAATGCGGTTTTTGTGGGAGTGCCTGTCCGGGTGGAAGTTTTGGAAGCGATTGGAAATACTGTTTGATAAAGCTAATTTTGCCGCGTGGCAGTTCATAAAACGTTGAATTGCAGAATCTGATTTATGTATAAAAACAAAAAAGTGATTGTTGTAATGCCTGCGTATAAGGCAGCGCTTACGCTCGAAAAAACGTACCTTGAAATACCTTTTGATTTGGTCGATGAGGTGATTTTGGTGGATGATGCCAGTCCCGACAATACCACCGAAGTGGCAGAACGGCTTGGGATTAAACACGTGATTCGCCACGATAAAAATAAAGGTTATGGTGGAAACCAAAAAACCTGCTATTCTAAAGCACTTGAACTTGGGGGCGACATTGTTATCATGCTTCACCCTGATTATCAGTATACTCCCTTACTACTTACGGCCATGATCTCAATCATTGGCAATGATCTTTACCAAGTAGTATTTGGGTCAAGAATTTTGGGAAAAGGAGCACTTAAAGGGGGAATGCCGATGTATAAATACATTGCAAATCGGTTTTTGACGCTTGCGCAAAATATTCTAATGAATCAAAAATTATCAGAATACCATACGGGGTATCGCGCCTTTTCTGGCGAAGTACTGCGAAATGTTCCTTTCAATAAGTGTGATGATGATTTTGTCTTTGACAACGAAATGATTGCCCAAGTTTTCTGGAAAGGTTACGAAATCGCGGAAGTGACGTGTCCGACCAAGTATTTTGATGAAGCTTCTTCCATTAATTTTCAACGAAGCATGAAATATGGCTTGGGGGTTTTGAGGGTCTCAGTCCGATATTGTTTGGCCAAGCTAGGGTTTTGGAAGTGGAGCTTACTGGAAATTTAAAAGAAAAGGCCCAACGTTTGTTGAGCCTTTTCTTTTAAATTGTATCAGAAATTTTAAGCGTCTTTCCAACCAATGGCGCAGCCAACGGCCTTCGTTTGGGTTACAACTACTGGCTTACCCATCAGAATATTGGAGACAGCATCCTCAACGTATCTTTTAGTTACCCCAGCGGGGTCTTGATAATTGTCGTCGATGGTTCCGATGTACTGTACCGTAAATTTACCTCCGTCGTTTCGTAGTATAAATACATGAGGAGTACGCGTAGCGCCAAATGCTTTTGCAACCGCTTGGGTTTCATCCTGTAAATAAGGGAACGAGTATCCTTTTTCCTGAGCGCGTTTTTTCATGTTGTCAAAGGAATTTTCTTCATAATCACTAGCGTCGTTAGAGTTAATGGCCAATACAGGAAAGCCCTGTGCGGCGTATTTTTTATCCAATCCGATGATACGCTCTTCATAGGCCTTCGAAAAAGGGCAATGATTGCTAGTAAAGACGACGATTACGCCTTTTTTGTCTTTGTAATTTGATAAAGAAATAACGCTACCGTCTATGTTTTTAAGCTTGAAGTCGGCCACGGTTCCACCTATCGGGTAGCCCGCAGGCGGGGTTTGAGGGTGCTCTTGTCGAAGTGCCGCGCTGACCAAAGTACCTAAGGTCAGTGTTATGATAAATGGTACCCAAAATTTCTTTTTCATGTTAGTTGTGTTAACTGCTGTTTTGACCCTATTCGATTAAAAAGTCACAGAAAATCAGATAGTTCCTTCACCAAACGGTCATAGTCTAATTTTTGTTCAAAAAAGACTTTTTTCTTTTTTTGATTGTTGACAATCAAGGTTGCTGGAATAGCCCCCGACCATTCGGTGCTGATTTTATCAATCCAATTGTTGGCGTCGGGTTCATTCAACAACCAAACTTTTCCTGTGAGTTGATGTTGACTTACAAACGGAATTACCCGCACCGTTAAATCCTTTGCAAAATCCATGCTAACCATGATTACTTTGACATTCCGGTCTTTGTAATTTTTTTGAACCTCTTCAAAGTGCGGCAATTCCGCCACGCAGGGTTTGCACCATGTGGCCCAGAAATTAACAATGTATGTAGTATCGGACGACTGTGACAAAATGTCTTGAATTTCTTTCCATTTCACAACCGATACCTCCTGAGCCTGAATGACTTGATGCCCAAAAAATAACCAAATGCCCAACAATCCAATGCTTTTTATCATTAGCCTATAGTGATTTACCAATATAAATTTAACTCATTTAACGATAAGTTGTAACTTTCGGTGCTTTTAACAGCATAAAAGTTATTCATTGATTTAAGTAGGTTGTGTGTTTCTGGGCAACAGCCGATTTGAATTTATATAATCTAATGATTCCCAATGCCTTCTATAAAAAAAATCCTTGTAGCCAACCGTGGTGAAATTGCGTTGCGTGTGATGCGCACCGCCCGTGAAATGGGCATCAAAACAGTAGCCATATATAGCGAGCCTGACCGTACGGCCTTGCATGTTAGATACGCCGACGAGTCGGTGTGTATTGGCCCAGCGGCCTCTTCAGAGTCTTATTTGAGAGGCGACAAAATCATTGAAGTGTGTAAGCAGTTAGGAGTCGATGCAATTCATCCGGGATACGGGTTTTTATCGGAAAATGCCCGCTTTTCGCAAATGGTAAAAGACGCAGGATTGATTTTTATTGGCCCGTCGGCGCAGAGCATTGAGATTATGGGCGATAAATTATCGGCCAAACGAACCGTTGCAAAGTATAATATTCCGATGGTGCCCGGCACGCCCGATGCGGTTGAAGACCGCGCGGAGGCTAAATTAATTGCGAATCAAATTGGTTATCCGGTTTTGATTAAAGCTAGTGCTGGCGGTGGGGGCAAAGGAATGCGCATTGTTGAGAATGAAGAAGAGTTTGATGAACAAATGGAGCGTGCCGTCAGTGAGGCTATTGCCTCGTTTGGCGATGGTGCCGTTTTTGTCGAAAAATACGTCGCATCGCCTCGTCACGTAGAAATTCAAGTGTTGGGGGACCAGCACGGCAACATCATTCATTTATTTGAGCGTGAATGCTCGGTACAGCGTCGGCACCAAAAAGTGGTGGAAGAAGCGCCTTCGTCTTGTCTGACGCCTGAAATCCGGGAAGCCATGGGTAAATGCGCCGTTGACGTGGCGCGTTCGTGTGGGTATTATGGTGCGGGAACGGTAGAATTTATTGTCGATGAAAAACTCAATTTCTATTTTCTTGAAATGAACACCCGTTTGCAAGTAGAACACCCTGTGTCGGAGATGATTACGGGCGTAGACTTAGTACGGCAAATGATTTATGTCGCAGAAGGAAAAGTCTTGGAAATCAAACAAGAAGACCTGAAAATCAATGGGCACGCGATGGAAGTACGTGTATATGCCGAAGACCCGACCAACAATTTTTTGCCAGATGTCGGAACATTACATACCTACGTTCGTCCGCAGGGGAATGGTGTGCGGGTAGACGATGGGTTTGAGCAAGGCATGGCTATTCCGATTTACTACGACCCAATGATTGCAAAATTGATAACGTATGCGGCTACGCGTCAGGAGTCTATTGATAAGATGGTAAGGGCCATAGATGAGTACGAAATCACGGGCGTACAAACGACGTTGGGCTTCTGTCGATTTGTGATGTTGCACGAAGCATTTACTTCGGGTCAATTTGATACCCATTTTGTGAAGCATTATTTTACTCCAGAAGTACTCAAAAAAGGCATAGATGAAGAGGAGGCCCAAATTGCGGCGGCGTTGGTGGGGTATTTGATGGAGCAGTCAAAGAAGCCAGTTAGTGGCAGCACGGGTGCGGCAGTACCCGTTAAAAGTAAGTGGAAAGCCAACCGGATGAACTAATCGTAAAAGTATAGTACATTTTATACGCCGCTAAAGACCGAGAGATTGGGCGCTTTAGCGGCGTATTCTTAAAAGGCGTACAAGACAAACCCGGCCATTGTCATCAGAAAGTAAGGCACTAATGCCGCTGCTCCTGCATAATCCTGCGCAACTCGTTGGCCAAAAAATAGACACACCAACGATAACCCTCCCAATCCCAGGCCAGCCGCCGCCACGCTGTTACCCGCGTCGTGTCCAAGTAGCAGTAAGAGTAAGCCAATTAAAGAGGTGACACCTGCCGATGTTTCGAGCAGGGTAATGACGGGCATCAGTAAACCAACGGTAGAGGCAAGGGGCGATTTTTTGAAATGGTCTTTAAAATAATCGAGATTGCCTTGATAATGAAAGACTTTGTCCAAGCCCGACTGGGTGAATAGAATTCCATTAAACGCTGCAAAAAAGAGTTTGGAAAGTAGTAATACAGAAAATCCAAAAAGTTCCATAGAAAGTAATGTTGTAAGGGTGAGACGCGTGTAAATTTCGCGGTTTTTGGCAATTATTTTGTGGATTTAAACTTTTTATCAAATAACGTAGTTAAATTTACGAAACAACACCATCTCCATGCTCTTCAGTCAGCGCATACGAAAAACAATCGCCAATGGCATCTTGGTGCTTTTTGCCCTGATGCTCCTGAATGGCATTGTATTCCGGCACGCGCACAAGCTCTCGAGCGGAAAAATAATTACCCACGCCCACCCTTACAAACCGTCCAATCCTAATACTCCTTTTCAGCCCAACGACCACTCCAGCAACGAGATTTTTTTGCTGGATACTGTCACCAATGCGGTGTTTGTGGGATTGACCTTAACGGTAGCTTTGGCAAGCGTCAAAATCAGTCAAATCTTTTTTCTGCAAAATCAGTCCTTCTACTTATTAACGGCCTATCGTAAGCCATTCTTTGGCAATTTCTCCCACCGAGGCCCGCCTACACATCAGTGTTAATGATTTCATTTCTTTAATGGATTTCCATGTCAAAACCTGCAATATGGGATTGGTGTGGATGTATTGCATCATTATTTATTTACGCTGATTCTCAATGAAGAAACTATATACATTGCTGGCATTTGTGCTAGTACAACTTTCTGCGTATGCCCAAACAGGAAGTATTAGAGGTACTGTGACCGTAAAAGGAAAACCACTTGAGTTTGCTACGGCAGCCCTTAAGGGTACACCATATGGTACTACCACCAATGAATTAGGGGTTTTTGAACTTAAAAATGTAAAATACGGAACGTATCAGTTGGTTATATCTTCTATCGGATACCGCAACATCACCAAGGCGGTGACGATTTCGGAAGCGAAGTTTTTTCAGGAACTTACCCTGCAAACCGAAGAATTGGAAAATTCGCTCAGTGAGGTAGTGGTTACAGGAACCATGAAAGAAGTATCAAAGCTTGACAGTCCCGTTCCCGTTGAAATTTACACGCCTGTTTTTTTTAAGCGGAATCCAGTTCCAAACTTATTTGAATCACTGCAAAACATCAACGGGATTCGCCCACAGTTGAACTGTAACGTTTGCAACACGGGCGATATCCACATCAATGGCTTGGAAGGGCCTTACACCATGATTATGATTGACGGAATGCCCATCGTTTCGGGCTTGTCAACGGTGTATGGTTTGAGCGGAATTCCGAGTGCGCTTATCGAGCGGGTAGAAATTGTAAAAGGTCCTGCATCAACGCTTTATGGCTCTGAAGCGGTAGGTGGTCTGATTAATGTTATCACTAAAAAACCATCGTCAGCTCCTTTGGTATCGGCTGATGTCATGGGAACTTCATGGTCTGAGTTTAATACTGATTTAGGCGTAAAATACCGGTTAGGTGAAAAAGTCCAATCATTGTTTGGTCTAAACTACTTTAATTTTCAGCAGCCCACTGATAAAAACGGAGACGGATTTACGGATATTACCCTTCAAAATCGTATTTCATTATTCAATAAATTTAGTGTTGAACGCAAAGACAATCGTTTGTTTACGGTAGGTGCCCGCTACGTGTACGAAGACCGTTGGGGAGGTCAAACCCAATGGACACCCAAATACCGAGGAAGTAATGAAGTGTATGCTGAAACGATTCAAACCAAACGATGGGAGGTGATAGGAGCGTATCAATTGCCTATCAAAGAGAAAATCACGTTTCAATTTTCGGCCAACGGCCACAATCAGGATTCATACTACGGTACTACTCCCTTTAACGCCTTGCAAACGATTGCTTTCGGACAGTTAACGTGGGATAAGAAAGCGGGAGAAAATCACGATTTGCTGATTGGCACTGCTCTTCGCTACACACATTACGACGATAATACTCCTGCCACCGCAATTGATGGTCGGAATGCGCCTTCTGTTGTGAAACTCCCCGGAATATTTGCTCAAGATGAAATTTCCCTGAATGCCAATAACAAATTGTTGTTAGGACTTCGCTATGACTACAACTCCATTCACGGAAGTATTCTGACGCCCCGTTTAAACTACAAATGGACCTCCACGGACAAAAAAAATGTATTGCGGGCGAGTTTTGGCAATGGCTACCGCGTAGCCAATGTATTTACCGAAGACCACGCTGCCCTGACGGGAGCGCGGCAGGTGGTATTTACGGAAGAATTGAAGCCCGAACGTTCGTGGAATGGTAATGTGAACTACGTACGCAAATTCTTCCTGACAAACGGAAGCTTCATTGGTTTGGACGCCACGGCATTTTATACCTATTTCAATAACCGTATCATTCCTGATTACTTGACCGATCCTAACAAAATCATTTACAGTAATTTAGCGGGTAACGCCGTATCGCGTGGGATTTCGCTAAATGTGGATTTTTCTTTTGCTAACGGTCTGAAAGCCATGGCAGGCGCTACGGCCATGGATGTATTCCAACGAGAGGATGATGGAAGTGGGGAGTTGGTAAAAATGACGCAATTGCTGACGGAGAAATTTACGGGTGTTTGGTCTGTTTCGTACTCTTTCCAGCGCATCGGCTTGTCGATTGATTATACTGGAAATCTCTATGGCCCGATGAAGTTGCCCATTTTAGGGCCGATGGACCCACGCCCAGCGTATTCGCCTTGGTGGAGCTTACAGAATATTCAATTGACCAAGAAATTTAACAACGGGCTGGAAATCTATGGAGGTGTAAAGAACCTGCTCAACTTTACCCCAACACGCGATGCCATTGCCCGGGCCTTTGACCCTTTTGATAAACAGGTGACTTTTGGTGCCGACGGGCAGGTGATTCCGACGCCCAATAACCCCAATGCGTTGACGTTTGACCCCTCGTACGTGTATGCACCCAACCAAGGTATTCGTACATTTTTGGGAATTAGATATAACTTATTCAAATGAAAAAAGGCATTCTCCTCCTGATTTTTGCTTGGTTTGGGCTTTATACCACTCAGGTAGAAGCCCAAACTCTACAATGGACGTCATTCGAGCATCTAAATGATAGCTTGCGTAAAGAGCGCCGTCCTTTGCTGATTTTTATCCATACAGATTGGTGTAAATATTGCAAAATGATGGAATTGAAAACATTTACCGAACCCGAGCTTGTGAAGGTGTTAAACTCCCAATTTTACTGTTTAGACCTTAATGCCGAAGATGCCCGTACAATTCTGTTTTTAAACAAAAAGTATAAATTTAAACCTACAGGCGTCAATACGGGGGTGCATGAATTGGCGGAACTGCTGGGAACCGATAAAGGTCGGTTGACATATCCTACCACGGTATTTTTTGACCAACATCTGCAATTGCAAAATAGAATGGTGGGAGCCGTGGAAGCCAAACAGTTGCAGCAGTTTTTTGAATGATTAGGCATTTTTACATGATTTTTGTCATTACATTCAACCAAGTCCGGCACCTATCTTGCCGGACATTTGTTTTTATACCATGCCAAAACTATTGGAAACCCGTGAAGATGTAGAGCTGATGGTTAATCAGTTTTACCAAAAAATTCGTCAGGATGCTGAGCTTGGGTATATTTTTGAGGAGGTTGCACACATAGATTGGGAGTTGCATCTACCAAAAATGTATGATTTTTGGGAAGGAATTTTGCTGGGAACGGCCAATTATATGGGCCGTCCTATGCCCCCTCATTTTCGCCTGACCACCAAGCATACACTTACGCCAGCGCACTTTGATCGTTGGCTTCATTTGTTTTTTGAAAACGTGGATGCCCTGTTTGAAGGTGACATTGCTGCCGAAGCCAAGTACCGTGCTTATAGTATAGCAACAATCATGAACCAACGGGTTCAGCAGGTAAATGCGCAGATTTCGGAAGAAAATTGATTTTGAAGGGGTTAGATAAAATGGTTTTTTTGGGGGTTAATTGTAATGATGAAGTTTTTAAATGTACTTTTAGAAGAATATTGATAGGTAACTAATTGGTATTCATTGACTTTAATTGTATTTATTTTATACCTTTGTGCTGCAAACCAAAACCAACAAAAACACTATGGCTATTGCAAAGCAATTTTTGAAAAGCAAACCTGTCTGCAAAGTAACGTTCTCTCTGTCTGCTGATGTAGTGGCAGATGCTAAAGATGTAGCAGTAGTAGGCGAGTTTAATGACTGGGCTGCCGAAGCCGCTACTAAATTGAAGAAACAGAAAGATGGTTCATATAAAGCAACGCTCGAATTGGAAGCTGGAAAAGAATACGCTTTCCGTTATTTGATCGACGGCGCTACCTGGACCAACGACGAAGCCGCTGACAAATATATCCCAAGCGGAGTATCTTACGAAGAGAACTCAGTAATCGTTCTGTAAGAAAAAACACTGCCAAAACGCCTCTTTCTATCTTTAGAGAGAGGCGTTTTGTTGTTTTATAGGTTGATAATAGCCATTGTTAAACGGCTGATACAAACCAGTTTGTTTTCTTCGTTCGTAATCCGGATTTCCCAGACGTGCGTCGTTCGACCAACGTGAAGAGGGGTGGATTTTCCGTATACCCACCCACTTTTTACCGCTCGAATATGATTGGCATTAATGTCAAGGCCTACGGCCTGCTGTTTGGTAGTATCGGGCAGGAGTAGGAATGATGAGAGGCTGCCAAGGGTTTCGGCCAAAACAACAGATGCTCCCCCGTGCAGTATACCAAATGGTTGATGCGTACGGTGGTCAACGGGCATTCGCGCCACTAGATAATCCTCTCCGATTTCAAGGTATTCGATTCCTAAATGGTCGCCAATGGTGTTTTTGTTCCATTGTTGAAGTTGTTCGAGTGCAATATTTTTGTTGAACATCAGGAAAAGGGGTATTTTTGTAAACAGAATTTAAGTCGGGGTCGGGTTGTTTGATTTTAGAAAGTTGACTAACATTTTCTTTCTGCACAAAACTACAAAGAACGGCCAAACATACACTAAACTTAAAATTACCCACAAATTGTCTTCTAAAACTATTTATTTGATTCGCCACGGCGAAACAGATTATAATCGTCGCGGTGTTGTACAAGGAAGCGGCATTGATGCCCATCTCAACGAACTTGGTGAGGCACAAGCAAAAGCGTTTTTTGAGGTATATAAAGACATCACATTTGATAAAGTATACACGTCAAAGTTGATCAGGACGGTACAAAGTGTACGCGGTTTTTTGGATAAGGGTCTGCCGCATGAGGCGTATGAGGGACTTAATGAGATTAGTTGGGGAGTTAGAGAGGGACGTACGCCCAACAGCATGGACAACGACTATTATCGTTGGCTGGTGACCAGTTGGCAGCAGGGAAAAACTGATTTACAGGCCGAAGGAGGAGAAAGTCCAGAAGATGTTCAAAAAAGGCAGTTGCCAGTCATTGACTTGATTCTGGCGCGCCCCGAAGAAAAAACGGTGTTGGTGGCCATGCATGGCCGGGCAATGAGGGTACTTTTAGCCACTATTTTTAATCGGCCTTTGCACTTGATGGATGAGTTTCTACACACTAATTTGGGCTTATATCTGTTGCATTACGATTACAATTCAAAAAGTTTTTCTCTACAAAAAGAAAACGATATTGCTCATTTACAATCTCTCGAAACCCTCTAATCATGAATCGTACTCAACTGATTGAACAGATAAAACGAAAAAAATCATTCCTCTGTGTTGGCCTTGATCCTGATTTAAAAAAACTCCCTAAGCATATTCTCCGTGAGCCAGATGCCATTTTTGAGTTTAACAAACGGCTCATCGACGCCACAGCCCCTTATGCCGTAGCCTATAAACCCAACATTGCTTTTTATGAAGCCCTTGGGCCCCGAGGTTGGAATAGTTTGCAGCGTACGTTAGGGTACATACCCAAGGATTGTTTTACCATTGCCGACGCCAAACGTGGTGATATCGGCAATACTTCTTCTCTCTACGCTCAGGCGTTTTTTGATAAAGGTTCTTCGGGAATGTCGTTTGATAGTATCACGGTAGCACCTTATATGGGGCGAGATTCGGTCATTCCTTTTTTGGAATTTAAAGATAAGTGGGTGATTTTGTTGGCCTTGACTTCCAACGAAGGCAGCGTTGATTTTCAAACCATGATGATGAACCCCAAGCTTTCCCGTAACGACGACGATGATTTTGGGCTTTCCAACAGTCAGGTTGTGCTGGATAACGAAAACGAATATTTGTTTGAGCGGGTCATTCGGGTATCTCAACAGTGGGGGGGCAATGACCGCCTTATGTATGTTGTGGGGGCTACGCAGGCACCCATGTTGCAACAAATCCGTAAGCTTGCGCCTGAGCATTTTCTGTTGATTCCAGGCGTAGGTGCGCAGGGTGGCAGCTTGGAAGAAGTATGTAAATACGGCATGACTAAAGAATGTGGATTATTGGTCAATGCTTCGCGGAGCATTATTTATGCGTCTTCAGGGATTGATTTTGCCCAAAAGGCAGGTGAAGAGGCAAAGCGAATGCAACAGGAAATGGAGCAACAATTGCAAGCGTTTAAGATAATATAAGACAATGGAGTGGTTGTTATTTGTTGATTTTTAACTTTTTAAACAACCATTCCTTCTCTACTTCAACTACTTCGGCGGGCTGTATTGTGCCCAGCTTAATATCTTCAATGGCCCAACGGACTAGGCGTAGCGTAGGAAACCCCACGGCTGCGGTCATCCGCCTAACTTGGCGGTTTTTTCCTTCATGAAGCGTAAGTGCTATCCAACTTGTCGGAATGCTTTGGCGGACTCTAATCGGTGGAGTGCGCGGCGGTAGGGGCGGTTCGTTGACCAATAATTCAACCTTTGCGGGAAGCGTTTGGTGCGGATTGCCGTCTATCGAAATTTTTACCCCTTTTTGAAGCTCCCCAAGGGCGGTGTCTGTAATTTGTCCGTCTACCTGCACAAAATAGGTACGCTGATGTTTGAATTTTGGATTTAGCAAACGGTTGTTGAGAAAAGTATCGTTTGTTAATAGAAGCAGACCTTCACTATCGGCATCTAGCCGACCGACGGGGTACACATCTTTGGAAAAATCAAAGGGAAGATCCGCCAATGTAGCTTTGTCGCCTTCTCGCGAAAACTGGGAAAGCATACCAAACGGCTTGTAAATGAGAAAATAACGATTTTTCACCTGTAAAATAGTAAGATGCTGAAAATGAGATTAAATTTCCCAAATTCAGCATCCAATGTCTTAATTCAATTTTTCAATAATAATCGCAGATGCGCCGCCGCCGCCGTTACAAATAGCGGCAAGGCCGTATTTGCCGCCTTTTTGATTCAATACATTTTGCAGGGTGACCACAATACGCGCTCCCGAGCACCCTAGGGGATGGCCTAACGATACTGCGCCACCAAACACGTTGGTTTTTTCATGCGCGATGCCCATTTCTTTCATAAATGCCATTGTCACTACCGCAAATGCCTCATTTACTTCAAAATAATCAATTTGATCGGTAGTAAGGCCCGCTCTTTTGAGGGCTTTGGGAGCCGCCACCGTGGGAGCAGTTGTAAACCATTCTGGCTCATGCTCGGCATCGGCAAAGGAAACAATGCGGGCCAAAGGAGTAATGCCCAATTCTTTTACTTTTCGCTCGCTCATCAAGACCAGGGCAGCCGCACCGTCGTTGATGGTGGAAGAATTCGCCGCCGTTACGGTGCCGTCTTTATTGAAAGCGGGCCGTAGCGTCGGAATTTTATCGAATTTAACGTTTTTGTATTCTTCATCTTGTTCCACAACGATGGCATCCCCTTTGCGCTGAGGGACTTCGACCGAAATCACTTCTTTATCAAAGTAGCCCGCCTGCCATGCTTCAGCGCTGCGTTGATAGGAAGCGATGCTAAAGGCATCCTGCTCCTCTCGCGTGAAACCGTATTTGACGGCGGTAGCGTCGGCGCATACACCCATGGCCATGCCGCCGTAAGCATCAACCAAACCATCCTTGGCCAGTCCATCAATAAAAGTGCCGTTGCCGTAGCCATAGCCGCCAAAACGGGCTTTGTCGAGATAAAAAGGAGCGTTTGACATGCTTTCCATACCACCTGCAACCACCACGTCGGCTTGACCTAGGAAAATATCCTGTGCGCCCATCATCACGGACTTCATGCCAGAAGCGCATACTTTATTCACGGTTGTGCAGGTAGCGTATTTGCTGAGGCCTCCTAAAATAGCCGCTTGACGCGCGGGAGCCTGCCCAAGATTGGCGGATACCACGTTGCCCATGTAAACGGCTTCTACCAGTTGTGGGTCGAGGGAAAGCGAAGACAGCGCGCCGCGAATGGCTGCCGCGCCTAAATTCGTAGCTGAAAGACTTGATAATGTGCCACCGAAGCTACCAATAGGTGTTCTAACGGCCGAAACAATGTAGACGGATTGCATTAGCGTTGATGAGTTGAAGTGATTTTGGAATGAGTATTCATGCCTGATTTTTTTGAAAAGCAAGAACCAAAGGTAAAGGTTTTTCAGTTTAGTCAATATGTCTAAAACATACTATTGGTTGGGGGCCGCAATGGTTTTTGTAGCGGCTTTTTGCTTTGCACTCAAAGGAATATTTATCAAATTGGCGTATCGTTATGAGATAGATACCATTTCACTTTTGACACTCAGGATGGGGCTTTCGTTCCCTATTTATGCGTTTTTTGCCTTTCGCCTTACCGCCCAAGAAACCAATATTCGGTTTACCCTAAAAGATTGGTTGTGGGTGGCAGGTTTAGGAATTACGGGGTATTATTTTTCAAGTTATTTTAATTTTTTGGCGTTTAATTACATCAGTGCGGGGTTAGAACGAATCCTCTTGTTTACGTATCCTACGTTTGTATTGGTTATTAACGCCATTTTTAGAAAAAAACGTGTAACCAAATTGCAAATGGTGGCCTTGGGCTTAACCTACTTTGGGATTTTGTTGGCATTCCTGCAAAACATTGAGCCAGGGCAGCAGAAAAACCTCATTTTAGGTGCTTTTTGGGTTACGTTGAGCGGGTTGGTATACGCCTTTTATTTGGTGGGGGGCGATAAAATTATTCCAAAAGTAGGCTCACAGAAATTTACGAGCTACGCCATGATTGCCGCCACCATTCCTACCATTTTACATTGTTATGCTGTCAACGGCCTCGATATTTGGCACTATCCGCCGCAGGTCTATTGGATTGGAATCACGATGGCCATCGTGGTTACGGTACTGCCCACGTTTGCGTTGGCGGAGGGAATCAAGCGGGTAGGGGCAGGAAATGCGTCTATTATTGCCAGCATTGGCCCCATTTTTACAATTTTTCTGGCTACCACTATTTTAGATGAACAAATTACAGCCCTTCAGATTTTCGGAACATTGCTGGTGCTTGTGGGGGTATTTCTGATAAGTTGGAAAGGTAAAAAGTGAATTAGGAAAATGCTGATAATCGCCTAATTTTGACCCGATTTCATTTTGTCGTACGCTTCAACCTTGGAGTTGTTGTTTTTCTTAATCGTATGTTTTTTCGCCGCATTTATCAATTTCATGAACGAATCAAGTCAAATTGGCTGTGGTTGGTTTTGACTTCTTACCTGATTACTGCTTTTTTGACGCTTGGTCTCCACGCTTGGCGACCGGGGGAGGTGGGAGTGCTTTTAGATGGGTTTTTGACGGCTCTGGCTGGCATTTTAACCACAATTGTAGTGACTACTTTCTCGTTTGTATTTGTGGCACTGCAATTGGCTTCGGTTCAGTTTTCACCGCGTATCATACGGTCTTTTTTTGAATATGATCAATTCAGCCGCTTTTTTCTGTGGTCATTTCTGGCGTGTGTAGCGTACTTGATGGGTTTACAATATTTTGGGTGGTCAGATGCGGCCTTGATTTATCCCAAATTCGGGATTGTAGGTAGCTTTTACCTGATTATAATGGTGTTCCCGTTATTCATTCACCATATTATTGGCAACATCAACGCATCCAGTATTACGCATAACATTGCCCTTCGAACCGTTCGAGAAATCGACGAATTGTACGATGCACTGCCGCCCCTGCCTGAAACAGAAACGGTGATTCGGATTAGGTCACCCATCAGCGGGTACTTGGATTCTTTGCGGTATCAAAAGTTAGCCCAAATTTTTCCCGATGACCGTCATATCAAAATGGAGGTGCGTCCGCATATTGGCAGTTTTGTGATTCAGGGAGGAATTTTAGCCGAAATAAAGTGCCCTTCTGAGAAAAAAAACCTTTTTAAGGACTTAGAAGAAGAAATGGCGGCTTGTTTTGTGGTAGATAAATTTCGCAGTTATAAACAAGATATTCCCTTCGGAATCAGGCAATTGGTCGATATAGCCATTAAAGCCATCTCACCAGCCGTCAATGACCCAACTACTGCCCTAAACTGCCTTGATTATCTAGGAACAATCATCGAAAAAGCGGCGTTGAGCGAAACGGTCTCGAAAGAAGCAAAACTGTTGGCCGAAAAGAATATTTTTATTCGGGAATTTAATTTCGAACAACTCGTGGATTTGGCCTTCGATCAAATTTATTTTTGGGGAAGAGAGGATTACATCGTTGTAAGGCACATTATCAAGACCATTACCAATTTGGTGCCCTTTATGCCTACCTCTGATAGGCTTTTGGTAATAGCCCATCAAGTTGATGATTTGGAGCTACAGTACCTTCATACCATAACCACAGATTCAGCAACAAGGTACGCGGGCTCCTTTGCCAGATGCGAACACCGAAACAGTCTTCGGGATCATTTGACGGAATTTTATGAGGCCGTCATTAAACGAATCGAGGAGCTGAATGCCAAAGAAGAAAGGATTCAAAAGAAAGTGGCGGTATATAAGCGCTATCTGAAAGACTTAGATTCGAGTCGGGAAGAAGCGCGGTTTTGAAAATAAAATGCCGAAGGCATAAATAACTCCTTCGGCATTTTTTATGGTTATGCTTCTATTGACTCCAGCTAGTCGGTACGCGATCCCAGCGGTGGCTTTTGAGGTTTTCCAACAATTTTGCCTCTAATTCCGTCCCGTCAGAAGAGGCCATATTGGCTTCTACGTTACGGAGTTTGCGCATTCCTGGAATGGTGGTTGCCACGTCGGGATTACTTAAAATAAACCGCAGCGCCATTTCTGGCATGGTCATGCCAGATGGAATTAGCGGACGTAGCGCCTCGGCGTGGTCAACGCTAGAATTGAGATTTTCGGGTACAAAATACGTGGCCCGCCAATCGTTCGATGGGAACGTGGTTTCTTTGGTCATTGTTCCAGTGAGCGTACCTTCATCAAATGGCACGCGGGCAATCACGGCCACGTCCAACTCGCGGCATAACGGAAATAGATTGTCTTCTGGCGCTTGGTCAAAAATATTATAAATGACTTGCACCGACGAAATAAGCCCTGTTTTGAGCGTGTTCAGTACATTATCGGGTTCCCAGCGATTTACGCTGATGCCCCAGTGCAGTACTTTTCCGTCGCGGGTGAGTTGCTCAATCGCTTTTTGCCATTCTTCGTGCTGCGCCCAATGGTCTTCCCATACGTGAAACTGTTGTAAATCAATGGTTTCGACGCCGAGATTCCGAAGGCTTTTTTCGGTATACTCAATAATATGTGAGGCTGGAAAGCATTCTTCCAGCGGATATTCCGCTTTGGATGGCCATTTAAAGTTTTTGGGTGGGATTTTGGTAGCCAAGTACAGGCGTTGATCTGGGTGACGTTTTACTAGTTCGCCGAGGGTTCGTTCGCTTTGCCCGGCACCGTATCCCCAAGCGGTGTCAAAGAAGTTACAGCCTAGTTCGACAGAGCGATTCAACGCCTCATTGTACTCATTTTCTTCGGAGCCAGTCCACCCTGCCAGTCCCCACATTCCGTAGCCGATTTCGCTTACCTGCCAATCAGTTCTTCCAAATCTTCTATATTGCATCGTGTTGGTATGATATTTTATGTAATAAAAGTAATGTATATTGTAGTATTACTTTTATGTAAAAATGAATTTGGCACAAAGTGACCATTTTTAGTTTGTAAAGTGCTCTGTCTCAATATTTTTAATTTTCGTTTAATAGTTTGCTATTTTTCGATTTCAAGTATGTCTTTTTCCAAAACAACTCAAATAATCCTTTCCCTAATTGGCGCGTTAGCGGTTCTAGTGGGAGGTCTGTTGACTTGGGCCTACCAATACCGTGATGATGCTTTTCAGTACATTCTAAAAGAGGCAAATCAAAATATTAATGGTCGGCTGACGGCTCGTGATTTTGGTTTTACTCCTTTTGCTAACGGCATTGGCTTTTCTTTCTCACTTTTTGACGTTCATTTACAAGATACGGCTTATACCAGCCATCGTACAGAACTTCTTTTTATTCAGCAATTTACGATTCAAGTAGATATGAAAAGTCTGTTTAAAAAAGAATTTCAGATTAAATCAGTTTGTTTGAAAGAAGGTAAAATCAATATTCTTGTCGATAAAGAAGGATACAGTAACCTCAGCGTTTTTCGTCCACGAGATAGCTTGTCTGTTGCCAAAAAAACAGACCCTGCATCTCTCAATAAAGTGATTGGAAATTTAAAGGATGTGTGTTTCAAAAACGTGTTATTCTCTTTGGAAAATATCCGCAAAGACCAACACATTGCCTTAAAAGCAGAAGATTTGACCAATTACGTCAACCGGAGGGATACGCTTTGGGAACTGGAGTTGAAAGGGAAAGTCTATTTTGATGAAATGGCGTTCAATAAAAAACGGGGTGCGTTTCTGAGCCATAAACCCACCGAATTGGATATGAACATGACGTTCAGCTCTCAAACGTCCTTTTTGCGCATTTTTCCTTCCAAAGTCAAAGTCTATGACGATACGTTTGAGTTGAAAGGCAGCTTTGATTTTGCGCCTCAGGGCCACGCTCACCTTGAAATTAAGACCGATACGATTCACGCGACACGGGCCCTGGCGATTATCCCTAAACGGCTAGCCGATACAATCAGTCGGTTTAATATTTTGCCCGTCGTAACTGCTACCGTTCGGTTGGATGCACCCTTGTTTCAACGGGAAAACCCGATGGTGTCAATTGATTTCCAGACCAAAACATTTAATTATGAAAGCCCGATGGGCGCTATCCTAAACGTAGTAGCAACGGCGCATTTTACCAATCAGGCCAACCCTGCGCTGCCGGCAAGTGACCAAAACTCCCGCCTGATTGCCAAGCATGTAACGGGCCAGTTGTATGGGAATATCCCGCTGAATACATTTTTTACGGTCACTGATTTTGAGACGCCCTTTCTATCCATGGAAGGTAACTTCAAAGCAGATTTGCCTCAATTAAATTCATTATTTGACGAAACTTACTTTAGATTAAACTCAGGAAAAGCGCTTATTAGCTATTGTTATACGGGCAAAATGAACCCTATTTTTAACGAAAAAACCAATGAATTGAACGGGAAGTTGGACGGGAATGCCAAACTTGAAAATGCGGCTTTTACGTATTTCCCCCAGCGAATGAATTTTACACGTATGTACAGTTCTATCCGATTCAATGAAAAAATGGTCGATTTGTCCTACCTGCATTTTAACCACCGACGTAACAAAATTCGAATAAGTGGCAAAGTGACGGGGCTGTTGCCTTATGCGTTCAATTCGTCCGATAAAGTCAATGGATACATAGCTCTGTTTACGCCAGATTTGGGCTTGGATTGGATTAGGGACTATAACAAAACGATTTCCAGAAAAAACAATAAACTTTTTACCAAATTAATTGCCAAAATCGCGTCACAGCTTGAATTGAAGGCGGTGGTGATGGCTAAAAAAGTGCATTATCGTAAATTTGAAGCTACAAATGTAAAGGGGCACATCTATTTCAGTGAGAAATCAGTAAAATGCGAAAACGTAAAAATGCATGCCTTTGGAGGTGATTTTCAAGTCACTGGAGGAATTGAGGATTTTGACCGTCCAGTGCACCGTCTTTATGCGCGGGGAAATGTAAATCATGCCGACGTCCAAAAGGTTTTTTATGCGTTTGAAAATTTTGGCCAGACCACTATTTCGGACCGTAATCTCAGTGGCAAAATCAGCACTGATTTCACTTATAGCAGTCAACTGACGACTTCATTTAAGTTTGTGCCCGCGAGCATGAAAGGGCGCCTTTCATTTGAGCTTTCCAATGGTGAATTGAATCATTTTGAGCCGATTCAACGGATTCAACGAATCTTTTTCAGAAAAAGAGATTTTGAGAATGTGCGTTTTGAGAACATTAAAAACCAGTTTATTCTTCAGGGGCAAGAGCTAAACATGGAGCAAATGAAAGTGGAATCCAGCGTACTTACCTTTTTTGTGGGAGGCACCTACAGTTTTAGAGATAAAACAGATTTGTTGGTGCAGGTACCGCTAAGCAACCTGAAACGGAGCAACGATGATACCATAATGCATAACTTAAATGGAAATAATTTAGTCATTAGGGCTTTGGACGAAAAAGGGGAAATCAAATTGAAATATCAATTGGATTGGCGCAAGAAGTTAAGACGGGCCGACCGACCAGAGTCATCGCCTTTCAACTAAGATAACCTTTGTTTTTGAAAGATGGTGTTAACAATTTCTTAACATACGCCTCAAAAGTTTACTTTACCTTTGCCTTCAAAACCTAGCTTAATAAATACATAAGTAGATAGTTTACATAGGTGTAGGCCTTTAAGGTATCAAAAAGAAGGCAAAAGTGAACTATAAACGATAAACTACGAACTCCCCATGTTTGGCTTAGAAACAGACATTTTTATTCTTCTCTGTATTTGCATTTTATGCGCCTGCGCTTTTGAATTTGTTAATGGTTTTCACGATACCGCCAACGCCGTCGCCACCGTTATTTACACCAATTCCCTCAAACCCACCACCGCCGTTATCTGGTCGGGTTTCTGTAATTTTTTGGGGGTTATCTTGGGAGGGATTGCCGTGGCAATGGGAATTGTGAACCTTTTGCCCGTTGAGTTGCTCATTGACCAAAATGTATATCACAGTATCGCTATGGTGCTTGCGTTGTTATTGAGCGCCATCATCTGGAATTTTGGGACTTGGTATTTCGGATTGCCTTCTTCTAGTTCTCACACGTTGATTGGCTCTATTTTGGGGGTAGGTTTGGCGTTTTCGGTGATGCCCGAAGCCACCGACGGGGCAGGAGTAAACTGGGGCAAAGCCACCGAAATTTTTGGGTCTCTATTGTTATCGCCGCTGGTTGGGTTTAGTTTGGCCGTTATTCTCATGTTTGTATTGCGGCGTGCCCTGAGCAAAGAAGCCCGTGAACAAGTATTTAGTGAACCAAAAAAGAACCAAAAGCCGCCGTTGTGGATTCGGATTGTGCTGATTGTAACATGTACAGGGGTAAGTTTTTTCCATGGTAACAACGACGGTCAGAAAGGGGTGGGGTTGGTCATGCTAATTTTGATTGGTATTGTACCCACGTATTTTGCGCTTAACAATGAAGTAGATCCTAAGTCACTGAAGCAAAACTTGGTGACTATCGAACAAACGCTGGCGAAAATTGATACTACATTACTGGGAATCGAAGAAAAAAAACAACTCTCAAAAATCAGAAGTAGCAGCAATGACCTTAATACCTTAGTGGCACACACCACAGAAGGGAAAATACGGCAGGATGAGCGCCTGAATGCGCGCCGCGACATATTGGTGATTAACAGTAATTTGAAAAAACTGACAGAAAGTGCTTCGGCTAACCTTAGTGAGCAGGATAAAGCGTCCATCAAAGAAAATACGGATGATAAAAAAGGCCTGCGGCGATATACTGATTATGCACCTTTTTGGGTCGTTCTGATGATTTCACTTTCGTTGGGTTTGGGTACGATGGTGGGTTGGAAACGTATTGTTGTGACCGTGGGCGAAAAAATAGGTAAGTCGCATCTTACCTATGCGCAGGGAGCATCGGCAGAGCTGGTAGCTGCCAGTACCATAGGCTTGGCTTCTGGGTTGGGACTTCCCGTGAGCACTACCCACATGCTCTCGTCGGGGATTGCGGGCACGATGGTGGCCAGCAAAGGAATCAAAAACCTACAAGCCAAAACCGTTCGGAATATTTTGCTTGCGTGGGTTTTGACATTGCCAGTTTCTATTTTTCTGTCGTTTACACTCTACGTATTTTTCCGCTGGATTTTATAACTCAAAAATATTGACGGAAATATCTTTTAAAAACCTGATGGAATTTCGACTCCGTCAGGTTTTTTTATGCAACATTTGAGCACTATTTCGCGTTAAAGTTTAGCAGAAATTAATCATTTTGCTAACTTAGCCGCTTACGCATCGCACCCGACTTATTATGCAAAAGCATACATTCATATCCGGCTTGGCCTTTGTGGGTTTAATGGCCATTTTGACCGCGTGTAATTCTACACAATCTATTTTTAAACAGGGAGTTCGCAAGTTTGACAACGGTGAATACAGCCTGGCAATTAAGGATTTACAGACGGCAGTTACCGCTGGTTACGAACTTGGTCGTGCCAATTATCTCATTGCCGAATCGTTTCGCATGTCGAATCGTTTTGAGTTGGCGGTTCCGTATTATCAAAAAGCCTTAGAAAACGGGATAACCAATCCAGAAGCCCCCTTTAATTATGCCTTTGCGCTCAAAGCCGCAGGCAAGTACGCCGAAGCCGCCGCTCAACTCGAAAAATACATTGCGAGCAATCCTACCAATAAAGTAGCGACCGAAAAAGCAAACCGAGAGTTGTATACCCTCAAAGCAATTGAGATCATTCAACAGAAAAAGACCTTTTATCTGGTCAAAAACTTGGATAAACTTAATACTTCTGGCGCAGAATTTTCGCCTTTTGTGAAAGATGAAGACCTGATTTTTGCCGCTACCCGCAAAGCGACCTTGTACAAAAACAACGGGATGCCGATGACGGGAATTTATAAAGTAAAATTGGCCGAAAACTATGACGAAACAGGCGGCGAGCCAGAGGTGTTCAGTCCAGCCTTGTTTTTGGAGGGAGTCAATGAAGCCAACGTTACGTTTACCAAGGACGGGAAAACCGTTGTATTTGCTCGCGGAAATACGGGTAAAAAGAAAGGAGCCGCTGATGTAGATTTGTATCTGAGCCGCTTTGCGAGTAATAAATGGACCGAGCCGCGCCTGATTCCAGTCAGTGATTCAGCCGCTTGGGACGGAAGCCCTGCCTTTTCGCGCGATGGACGGACTTTGTATTTCTGCTCCAATCGTCCCGGTGGCGTAGGAGGAATCGATATTTATCGAGCCAATATGGATGCCTCTGGGCGTTTCAGTAAGCCGGTAAATATGGGTAAAGATATTAACACGCCTGGCGATGAGATGTTTCCGTACGTAGGCCCTGATGCGAAACTGTATTTCGCGTCTGACGGTCACCCGGGCTTAGGCAAACTGGATTTATTTGTGGCAACGCGTTCTCAAGGGGTAATTACCATTGAAAACCTCGGTGCCCCCATCAATTCCCGCTTTGACGATTTTGGATTAGTGTATGCCGATGAAGAAATGAAATACGGTTTCTTCTCTTCCAACCGCGAAGGAGGAAAGGGAGATGACGATATTTATACCTTTGAAGATGAAAGCGTAGGGTTGGATTCTAATCAAATTGCCGAGCTTGAAAAATTACCACTGGACGACCCTCGTCGCCGAACGGTTGGCAAGCCCGAGCCGCCTAAAATCGTCAATTACTACTTGGCAGGAACGGTTGCTTCCAACGAAACACCAGCCGCTTTGCTCGATTCGGTCATTGTAAAAATATTTGAAATCAGCGCAGATAGCTTGGTAGGCCAAGGCGTTTCAACAGGTGGTGGTGTGTTTGGTACGTTTCCGCTGGAAGAAGGAAAAGATTATTCGTTGTTGGTTGAAAAGCGGGGATATATCACTAAACGCGAGCCATTTACGATGGCTGGCAAGGCAATTCCGCAGATTTTCCGTAAGAAGCTAACTATGGACACTACCTTTTATGTAGCGCTGAAATTGGATCGTCTGTCGTTGAATAAAACGTTTGTGTTGGAAAATATCTACTATGACCTTAACAAGTTCAACATCAGGCCCGATGCGGCGGTTGAACTGGATAAGTTGGTACAAATCCTGAATGATAATCCAACCGTAAACATTGAGCTAAGCTCCCACACAGATGCACGCGATACGGATGCGTATAATAAGAAGCTTTCTCAAAATAGGGCACAGTCGGCGGTGGATTACATTGCTTCCAAAGGTATAGCACGTGAACGAATGGTGGCTAAAGGATACGGAGAAACTCAGTTGGTAATCAAAGATGCGAAGACCGAAGAGGAGCACCAGAAAAACCGTCGTACCGAGTTTACGATTTTGAGTTATTAATCAATTCAATTAGGAGAACTTATTGTGTAGCGACGCACCATCATGCGTCGCTACTTTTTTTTGCGCGTTCCAAAAATAATTTTGGCGAAGGTTTTCTCGGGCTGTGTTTCATTAATTAGAATGGCTTCCTGCACAATTTCCAGAAAGGCATCTTCTATGGCCTTGAATTCCTGAAGGTTACGCACCGTAACTCCCCGTATGAGCTTGCGGCCTTTATCTTCCAGCAATCCCTGCTCGTTTGACAACAAAAAACCTTTTACAAAGCCAATTTCCACGCCTTTCGTTTTGTGGATTTTTCCAAAATAACAGACATAGTCTAGGCAAATAAAAAAAATGGTATTGCTGTACATAAACTTTTCGCGCATTTTGGGGTGTGCGACGAGCAGTAACTGCCGAATGTACTGGAGTACTTGTCGGATTTCGGGGGTTTGATTGGCAAAAAAATCGTCGATGTCTGAATACTTGGTCATGTGGTTAGGAGAGGGTTTTGGATTGAATTCGGTAAGCATTCAAAATCGCCAATAACGCCACGCCTACGTCGGCAAAAACGGCTTCCCAAAGGTTGGCTACACCGCCCGCTCCCAGCGCCATGACGGCTATTTTTACGCCCATGGCCAAGATAATGTTTTGCCAAACCACTTGTTTGGTGAGTTTGCCGATTTTAATGGCGGTCACAATTCGGGAAGGTTGGTCATTTTGAATCACAATATCAGCGGTTTCGATGGTGGCATCCGAGCCTAAGCCGCCCATGGCGATACCCGCATCAGCAAGGGCCACGACGGGCGCATCATTGACCCCATCGCCAACGAAAGCGATGCGTTTACCCGCGTTTTTAAGCTCCTGTACTTTTTGTACTTTATCTTCTGGAAGCAAATCGCCGTAGGCGGTTGAGATGTGAAGTTGGTCGGCTATTTTTTGAACCACCGCCGCTTTATCGCCCGAAAGCATAATGATCTCGATACCCAGTTTTTTTAAGTCAGCTACGGTTTGGGCGGCATCTTCTTTTACTTCATCGGCAATGGTAATATAGCCAATATATTGATTATCAATGGAAACGGTGACGATGGTGTCAACGATTTGTTCTAGTTCGGTGGGATAGGTAATGTTGAATTTTTGCATAAGTTTAAGATTGCCGCACAGAACGTTTTGGCCATCAACAATTCCTTTTAAACCCTGTCCTGCGATTTCTTCTACCTGTTCCACGTTAAGTTGAAGTGTTTGGGTTTTGTCACGGGCATATTCAACGATGGCTTTGGCAATGGGGTGCGTTGAGGACTTTTCCAGCGCCGCTACTGTTTGAATAAATCCCTGTTTGTCAAGGCTTGTTTTTATTTCCTGAACCTTGAAAACTCCTTTGGTCAGGGTTCCCGTTTTGTCAGAAACAACGGTGCTTAACTCGGTCATTACATCCAAAAAATTAGCGCCTTTAACCAAAATTCCGTGACGAGAAGCCAGCCCAATTCCTCCAAAATAGCCTAGTGGAATAGAGACCGTTAAGGCACACGGACATGCAATCACCAGAAAAACCATGCCTCGGTACAGCCATTCTTTGAATTGATAGGTATCCACAAAAAAGAAAGGAAGGAGAATTACCGATAATGCCAAAAAGAAGACAATGGGCGTGTATACTTTGGCAAAGCGACTGATAAACAGTTGGGTAGGGGCTTTTCGGGCGGTGGCGTCCTGCACCATAGACAAAATGCGTGACAGCTTAGAGTCCTTGAAAGCGGTCGAAACCTGCATTTCAATGACCGTCTCTAAGTTAATCATCCCCGCCAATACGGCATCGCCAGCGCGTTTGGTAGCGGGGCGAGATTCTCCCGTGAGGGCGGAGGTATTGAAAGTGGCTTTTTCGGTGAGAAGTGTACCGTCAAGGGCGATTTTTTCGCCCGCTTTTACCATCAGTGTTTCCCCGATTACCGCGTCAGAAGGGTGAATTACCTGATGATTTCCATTTCTTATGACAGTAACAGAATCGGGCCGAATATCCAATAAGGCTTTGATTGAACGTTTGGAACGATTTACTGCCAGACTCTGAAACAGCTCGCCGATTTCGTAAAAGACCATTACGGCCACGCCTTCGCTGTATTCGCCAATGTAAAAAGCACCGAGTGTAGCGATTGACATCAACGTAAATTCATTGAAAAAATCGCCGCGTTTTATTGAGCGAAAAGCTCTTTCGAGGGTAGGATAGCCCGCCAATAAGTAGGCCGCCACCATCAGGCCTATTTCTACGGGTTGGGGTAATGTATAGGATAATACAAATGTTACCAGCAGAAAACAAATCAAAATAGCCAAGCTCAACCACAACCGCCAATAGATTTTCAGGAGACTTTCTTCAGGGGCTTTTGAGTGATTATGTTCGTGGCTTTGGGTAGGCTTATTGGCTTTTTCGGGAGCTTGTTGCGCCAAAGGTACACTATCGGTGTTTTTCATATAAATGCCTTTTTTAGAACTCAATAAAGAAATTTAAAATGGCTAACCCAATGAGTGTAAGTCCCGTAATAAGGTTCTCGTTATGCTCGAACCAGTGCGCATTGACCAACCGTAAACCACGGCTCGCTACCCAAACCATTAAGATCATTCCTGCCAACGTAACCACGTTGTAAATCAAAGCAACGAAGCCCAACGCCTGCCAACCCAACGCACCCGCACTCAGGAAGTAGGCGTTGATTTCCATGCAAGGCGATAAAAACATGCCCAAACAAAGCGACAAAAGCAGGGCCTTAAACGATTTGCCATTAATCGTAGACGGGTCAATGTGCTCATGAGCGTGAGAATGTCTAATATGTTGCATCAAGTACCAAAGCCCCAACATCAACAAGACCGCAGGAATAACGCTTTCGGCAAGTTCGTGATAGCTTTCTGATAATTCATAACCCGCGTATCCGATGATAAGCCCCAAAATGCTTGTGCTGACGGTATGGGCCAAGCCTGCGAGGGCCGTAACCGTCAGGGTGCGGCCTTCAGACCAGTGTTCGGTTTTGCCAATGGTCACAAAAGGTAGCCAATGACTGGGAATCAGCGCGTGTAAGATGCTTAAAATCAATGCGCCAAAGAGGATTTCATTCATGGTCGTTTAGCTTATTTCTTATTAAAACTTGCGATTATAGCCTACGCGCACTACCTGTGTTTCGTAATAATCAGTGCTTTGCAGTACAAAGCCATTTCCCGTAATTTTTTTTCTAATCTGCATGGTATTCAGTAAATCGGTAGCGTTTAAAAATACATCACCTTTACCTTTTTTTTGTACATTCTTCTTAATGCCTAAATCAAGAGAAAAGCGTTGTTCGATGCGCCCCTGCGGGATCAGGTCAGGTGCTAAATAAACGGCGCTGACCTGTACATCAAAGCCATTTGACAAATGCGCCAGAGAGTTCAGCTTCATGTTTCCAGATACGAGTTGCTGTTTATCGGTGGTATAGGTTGTGGGTACGGGGTATTTGTTGGTAACCGAAAATGCATTGATTGTATTTTGGTAAATATTGACACTTGCATTCAACGACACGGGTTTAGTAAGTTGCTGTTGCCACACTATTTCTATGCCAGTATTGTAGCTTCGTCCGATGTTCTGAAAGATGTTATATAATAAAACACTTCCCGACACTTGAGTGGCAATGCGTGTAATGGTACCGTCCGTGATTCGCTGATACGCCGCAGCATAAAGGTTGCCGTTTAGCCAATTGGTTTTATAACCTACTTCAAAAGAACTTGTAAACTGAGGTTTGAGGGTTGGGTTGCCAACTTTTATCAACTCGGGCTCATCATACTTGGGAAAAATACGAATATCTACCTCGTTGGGACGGTCTACGCGCCTGTTGAAAAAGAATGAAATTTTGTTTTTATCATTGAGCTTATAGGCCAGCCGCAAGTTCGGAAAAGGCTGTGTGTAGTTATATCCGTCACTTTTGTAGGTGTTATGGTTCGGATTTACTTCGTAATTGACTTTTACGTACTCGACACGTAGGCCGCCCTCCAATTCGATATTATCGTTCTCAAACACATAGTTTCCGTACAGGGCGGGAATGGTTTCGTAATAATTGGCCCAACCGCCAGCATTTACGTCCAACGGCGAATTTTGACCAGGAAAGAATTGCATATTGACCGGAATACTCCGTCTTCTCAACTTGACGCCCGTTTCCAGCTTGCCCTGCCGAAGCGGGCGAATGTAGTCAACGTTAAAGTCCGAAACTTGCTCATCCGACAGCAATTTGAAGGAGTCAGTACCTGTAGAAGCTGGCAGGGTGTTGGTAAAGAAGTATTTTTCATCTTCGCGGTGAAACGTATAATTATAATTGAAATTCAGCAAACGTCCTGGCTGTCGGAATTTATGGACAAACACTGCCGTGGCCATGGCGGTATATTTTACCTCATCCTCCAAAAATTGCCACAAACGATACCGATTGGAGAAATCTCCCTTAAAATAGGGATTATCGCCATTGTCAAGAATCTTTTCACGATTAAACAACCCCGAAACCGTCAGTGTATTGTTGGCATTAAAAGCGTAGTCCATCCCCGTTTTGACGGTGGCATAAGTGGTAGTCCGGTTACGTTTGATTTGCTGAATGATGTTTTCTCCCGTATCATAGGTCCGGGTAGAAAACTCATTTTTATTGAGCGTTTGGGTATAAAGCCAATCGCCCTGTAAGAATACATTGGCTTTGTGTTTGCGGTGATTGATGGAAAAGGAAGGATTCAGCTTAGGAGTATTCTGGAACTGTGGACGAATCTTAGGCAAGTTTTCTTTTCTAACCCACAAAGTGCCTAATCCTGCCGCTAAGCCGACTTTTCCGTTCCAACCGTACTGTTCATTTTTTTTGAAAATGATGTTGATAATGCCAGCGTTGCCGTTGGCATCGTATTTGGCAGAAGGGTTGTTGATGATTTCAATTTTTTCAATGGCCGAAGCTGGCAAATTATCAAGGCCTGTTTGACTGCCAAAGCCTGTCAATGCGGTTTGTTTGCCGTCAATCAGCACCACTACTTTATCGCTGCCTCTAAGCTGAATTTTACCTTCCTGTGAGGTAGTAATGCCTGGAAGATTATTCATCATTTGTAATACTGAGCCGCCAGTTTGACTGATATTATCGGTGGTCATAAATGTTTTCTTATCCATTGTGCCCGCAATGCCCTGTTGCTGCGCCACTACCTTTACTTCTTCAAGTGTCTGGCTGTCTTCAGGCAAGTCGATGGTGCCCAAGTCTAAAAAGTCGCTCAATTGCCCCACCGATACCGTTTGCATGGTAACCTGATACCCTACAAACGAAGCCGTCAATTTGTATTTGCCTTTTTTGACGGAAGGCAGCGAAAAAATCCCTTCTTCATTGGTGATAGTCCCGACCACAAAAGCACTGTCGATGTCGGTTTTCAATACAATATTTACAAATGGGAGCGCTGCTTTGGTTTGGGCATCCCTGATTTTGCCCGATAGAACAGTTCCTTTGGTTTGCGCCAAAAGTGCAGATGTGCAAAATGTAAGAATGAAAAGCAAAATTGAGGAGGCTTTGTTAACCATTGTGATAGAATTTAACTTAAAATATCTTGCCTGTTTTTTAGGGAAAAATAGGTTTCCAATGCTTTTTTACCAAACGTATAGAATACCACGGGTGTCACAATAATATCCAAGAAAGTACTCGAAAGTAGCCCCCCTAGAATAACCGTTGCGACAGGGTAAAGAATTTCTTTGCCCGCCGCTTGTGGGTCGAGCGTGAGCGGAACGAGCGCCAAGGCTGCTACTAGGGCAGTCATTAATACGGGTACAAGCCGTTCGAGTGAGCCTCGGATAATCATGGGTTTGTCGAATGTCTCGCCTTCTTTTTCCACCAGGTGAATGTAGTGGGAAATCATCATAATCCCATTTCGACTCGCGATGCCCGTGAGGGTGATAAATCCAACCAGCGTAGCAACCGAAAAAGTGCCGCCTGTAAGCATGACCGCTACCACGCTGCCAATCAACGCCAGCGGAATATTGAGCATGATTTGGAATACGATGGCGATGGATTTGAAATGCGAATAAAGCACCAAAAAAATGGCCAAAATCGAAAAAACAGCTAAAAATATAATCAATTGTGAGGCCGACTCCTGACTCTCAATCAGGCCTGAATACACAATAAAATAGCCTTGAGGCAACGGCACTTTGCTCATTTTCTGCTTGATTTCTTCAACCGTACTCCCCAAATCACGTCCCTGCACATTGGCCGACACTACCATGCGTCGTTGGGTATTTTCGTGTACCACTTGATTGACGGTCATGGTTTGTTCAATATCAGCGATTTGGTGCAGCGGAATAAGCTCACCTTCGGGCGTGGAGATTTGGGTGTTTCGGATGGCTTCTAAATTGCTGCGTTCGCGCTCGTTGGTGCGAATCAGGATGTCAAATGATTTTTGCCCTTCGTAGATTTGTCCCGTTATCTTTCCGTTATAAAATACTTCCAATTCTTCGGTGACTTTTCCTGCCTGTAATCCAAAGCGTTGCAGGTCATTACGTCGTACCCTGATCAACAATTGGGGCACCAGCGTTTGGCGTTCGATGGTGAGGTCGGTTATGCCCGCTACTCCTTGCATGGTAGCCTGCACTTTCTGAGCAGTAGAGCGCAGTTCGGCCAAATCGTTTCCGTAAATTTTCAACACAACCTGCGCCTGAACCCCCGACAGCAAATGCTCAATGCGGTGAGAAATCGGTTGCCCCACGCCCACGGAAACACCCTTTAAAATGCTCAGCTTTTTGCGAATATCGGCAATAATTTCGCTACGACTTCGCTCAATATCAGGCCGTATCGTGACATCAATTTCCGACCGGCTGACGGGTTCAACGTGTTCGTCCAACTCGGCCCGTCCAGTTCGACGGCTGGCGTATTCGACTTCGGGAATTTGCAGCATCAGTTTTTCGGCCAGCGTCCCGATTTTATTAGATTCCTCAAGTGAAGTTCCCGTGGGGGCAATCAAATTAACAGTAAAAGCGCCTTCATTAAACGGTGGCAAAAACTCAGTTCCAAAAAAAGGAATCGTTCCTAAAGAAATTAAAATCAGCACAATAGCGGTGCCAATAATGGCTTTAGGCCGATTGAGCGACCAATGAAGCAAGCGAGTGTCTTTTGTTTTTAACCATTTTACCAAACGCGTGTCGGTTTCGGAGGTGGCTATTGTTGAAATTCGATTCCAAAAGCCTTTTGACTGTTTACTAGCACTTTTTATTTTTAAAAAATAACTACACAAGACGGGCGTAAGGGTGAGAGAAACAAACAGCGAAGCGGTAATGGACGTAATGTAAGCAATGCCCAAAGGGGCAAAAATCCGCCCTTCGATGCCTTCCATATAAAATAGCGGAATAAAAACCAGCACCACAATGACCGTGGCATAAACGATAGAGTTGCGGACTTCAGAACTGGCTTCATAGACCACGCGTAAGGTAGATTTGGGCGTATCGAGTTGCTGGTTTTCGCGCAGACGTCGAAAAACGTTTTCGACATCTACGATGGCGTCATCTACCAATTCGCCAATGGCGATGGCCAAGCCACCCAAGGTCAGGGTATTGATGGATAAGTCAAACACTTTGAAAATCAGGGCAGTAATGACCAGAGACAAAGGAATGGCAGTCAGGGTAATGACGGTAGTGCGGAGATTCATCAAGAATAAAAACAGCACAATGACGACCAAAATGAACCCATCACGGAGCGCTTCTAAAACATTATCAATGGAGGCTTGAATGAATTTGCTTTGCTGAAAAATGGATGGATTTATCGTAATGTCTTTTGGTAGGGACCGTTGAAGTTCGCTACAGGCTTGCTCAATCTGCTTCGTGAGGCCGACGGTATTTGCGCCGGGTTGTTTTTCTATGGCCAATATCACGGCGGGCTTTCCGTTGATGCTGCCGTCGCCTCGTTTGAAGGCAGAGCCAAATTTGACATCTGCTACCTGCGATAGCAGAATCGGCACACCGCCCTGACTTGTCACCACTGTATTGGCCAAATCTTCCAACGATTGGGCGCGGCCAATGTTACGAATCAAAACCTCGCTTCCATACTCATAATAAAAATTCCCCGACGTATTTTGAGAGGCTTTTGAAAGCGCATTTTCAACTTGGTCCAAACTCACCTTGTACTGCTTGAGCCGTTGACTTGATACCTGCACTTGGTACTGTCTTCGTTCCCCGCCAATCGGAATAACTTGAGATACACCTTTGATACTCAATAGCCTGCGTCTAATGCTGAAATCTGCCAACGTCCGAAGGTCGGCGGGATTGGTGGTGTCGGCGCTTACACCTACGTACATGATTTGGCCCATGACGGAGCTGATAGGGCCCATAATGGGCGTGATGCCGTTGGGAAGTTGCACCGTTTGGAGCTTTTCGGCCACCAGTTGACGGGCTTTGTAAATTTCAACATCCCAACCAAATTCCACAAACACCATTCCTAATCCGATGGCAGAAGTGCTTCGGACGGTTTCTACGCCTGGTGCGCCGTTCAGGGCTGTTTCGACGGGCAATACCACCTGTGTTTCTATTTCTTCGGGTGCTAATCCATTGGATTCCAAAAAAACAGTCACCCTAGGTCGGTTCAAATCGGGTAACACGTCGATGGGAAGCTGAAGGCTTACGTACACGCCATAGACCAATAACATTGCCGATAATGCGATGACCAATAGACGGTTATATAACGAAAATTTGATAATTCTGTCGAGCATATTACCGATTTATAAAGATCATTTTTAATTGATACGCCGAAGCCACCACTACTTTATCGCCGTTGTTTATGCCTTTGAGAATGGTGGTAAAATCGCCGTTGTTATGGCCCGTAGCTACGTATTGAATTCGGTAGTTTTCAGGGGATTCTTTGACGAAAACGCAGGGTTTTCCATTGACTTGACTTAGGGCCGAATTGGGTAGTGCTAAAGTGTTGCCATTTGCTTTCCCCTGAATTCGTATCGACACAAACTCGCCAATTTTAAAATCACCTTCGGGGTTTTCTACTTCAAAAAGTGCTTTTTGGGACTGATTGGCATTGACCGACTGTGCGGCGGATAACAGTCGCACGCGGGTTGTACGGTGTTGCCCCGCTTCTCGTTGGCAGATAACTTCGTAGCCCGTGGCGGAAAGGAGGCTCTCGGCATCGCGTTCAAATAGCTGTGCTTCCACGTATACTTTGCCTACATTGGTCAGTTGAAAAACTGTATCTCCCGTCCCAACGGTAGAGCCAATAGCGATACTAAAGGGAGAAACCAGCCCGCTGATAGGCGCCACAAGCGGAAAACGACGATGGGTACCTTTGCCGCCTTGGGCGATGTCGTTGAACACTTTGAGGTTTTCCTGCGCTTTTTGCAAGCGTGCGGCGGCTTCTGAAACCTCACGCTTAGCGGCTATGTCTTCGACTTTTTTGAGGCGGTCATATTCTCGTTGGGCCACCGAAAGTTCGGCTTCAAGGGTATTACGCTCTACTTGGAGATTCACCAGTGCTGTTGCGTCCAAAGTTTGTTCTACGATAGCTAAGGTCTGGCCTTTATTTACTTTTTGGCCTACCCGCACATTCAACGAAATGATTCGCCCAGGTTGGGGAGGTTGTACCACGGCTAGCCCCGTGGAAGAAGGAATAACTGTACCGTTGAGCTGCGTAGTAGGAACAAAACCGCCCGCGCTGACTGGTTGGGTCAAGACTTCAAACAAAAATTGGGTTTCTTTCGGTACTTCAAATACATCGGTCAACGTTGCATTGGCCTGATGTGTATTTTCTCCCTCGTGGTCGTGGTCATGTTGAGCAGAAACAGGCTGATAATTGGCGAGAGGCAAAAGACAAAATCCTAAAATCAGGGTGACAAACAATGTTCGATTTCGGCTTTTCATGACCAAAAACATGATTCCTAACCCTAACAAAAGCCCGCCAGCAAAGATGCCCCAAGTTCGCCAATTTCCTAAGGCTACCTGCCATCCGTTGGCTTCGTCGTGGACATGAGCACCTTCGTCATGGCCTACCCTGATTCCTTTTAAAAGAAGTATATCAGGGCCATTAGTGCCGTTGATGGCCAACGTGAGCGTAAAAGTTCTATCGCGGGAGAAAGTGGCGGATACTTCGTAAATTCCTGATTCTTTGGGGATAATGTCAAATTTAGCCTTGCTGTCCAATGAAGTCGTCAATTTCAATGATGCGCCCGCAATGGCTTGATTGGTGGTAGGGTCGGCGAGATAAAGCGTCATTTTTTCGGCTTCGCCAGCGTGAAGGTGTTCGTATTTCAGCACTGCTTCATACTTGCCTGAAACTGCTTCAGATTTTTTTAGTTTTACCTCTTCCGTCTTGGCCGTTTCTTGGCCGTGGCTGTGGCCGCCGTCACCGTGGTCATGGTCGTGCTGGGCATAAATCATGGTGGGAATAAAAGCGAAGTGAATCAGGAGAAATGAAAAAAGCAGCCAATTATTGATTTGCCTTTTGCTCTTTTGTAGCCGTTCTGTCGGCTCTTTTTTGCTCGTGCCTACTCTTTTGTTCGATATGTTTTTCATAAGTTTCCGGTCAAATAATGAATGGCCAATACTGCTTGATTATAGTTTTGTAGGGCTTCCAAATAGCGAAGTTTGATGGCGTAGGCGTCGTTGGTGGTACGTAAAAAATTGGTGTAGTCGGTTTGGCCGTTTTCAAAAAAACGCCTTGCCGTGCTAATAATCGCGTCGGCTTGGCCCAATGCCACGGTTTCGTAAAAAGTCAGGGAATTGGTGGACAAAATCAGGTCATCTTGTGCTTGTTGCAATGCTGAGCTAACCGTTTGTTTTTGTACTTCGGTGTTTTGTCGGGCTATCTGTTGCTCAGTTTGCGCGGCATTGATGCGACTTTTATATTGCCCTGCCCACAGCGGAAGGCTGATTCCCGCTCGCCAGCGGAATCCAAGAGAGGCTTCTTGCGTGCCTTGGTTATAATATCCTACCATAAAACTGGGCATAGCGTTAGCGCGCTCCACCTCAACGGCTTTTTGAGTAACGTTTTCCCATTGCTGTGCCACCTGAACCGCTGGGTTTTGGACAATGTTTGAGGTATCCAATGCTGGAGATGTAAGTTTTACTAAAGGCGTGAATAGGGAAGTAGAAAGCGAAATTCCTGTCAAAATCTCTAATTGTTTTTTCTGACTCGCCACCTGAAGTCCCGCCACCCGTACCTGATTTTTTACCTCTGCTGCCTGCGTTTGGGCGTATAAAAGCGCCAGTTTATCAATGATTCCCGCATCAAAGTTGCGTTGTGCCGCTTGGCTAATTTGGGCGTAGACACTGTCTTGCGAAAGCAGTTGCCATTGATAGGCTTCGGCCGATTGGATGGCATAATAGATGGTGTGGGTGCGGTATTTAAGGTCATTGGCGGTGATAACCTGTTCTTTTTGAGACAACAGTATTTGCTGCTGCTGTTGTTGATATTGACGACCGTACACCGTAGGAAAGCGAAACGATTGCTGGATACCAATGGTATAAAAAACACCCGTTGGGCTATCAAACGTCAGGTCAGGATTGGGGACGTTACGCGCTGCACCCAATAATTGTTGGTTGCGCCGCACGGCCAATGCAGAGGCTTTGATTGCTGGATTTTTGTGCAAAGCGAGATTGACGGCTTCCTCCACAGACAGCCTGACTTGCCCAATAAGGAGAGGGCTAAACTGCATTGCTAATCCAAAAGCGAGAATGGATTTTTGCCAATAGTGTTTCATTGAAAAAAGCGGCTCCAATCCCAAGGAGCGCGTTGGTTCGTACTTCAATGAGGAGGTGTTTTTCCTCAAAATCGGATGAAATGAATTGAATTCAGCGAAAAAAGGGCATAGTTATCCCTGTACTGACAATTTGGGTGGCTGCCAAATTGAAGCAAAAAGGCTTGGTTTATAAGAAGATTGATTGCTGAAAACAAGCGTTTGTGCTGAGCAAATCAGCGGTATTATTTGAAGTTCGAAATGAGGCGTAGGAACCGTAAAACCGCCATTACAGGTACATTGGCAAAAAGGTGAACAAACGTGATGGTGGTCATTGTCATTCTCGTCATGGTCGTTTTCGTCGTCGTGTGATGCGTGGTGAGAAATCGTTTCTCTATCAGTAATCATACGCAAATCGTGGTGATGTGTGCAGGGCATGCACGACAAAATCACCAGATAGCTTGCCCAAAAGAGTGAAAACCATTTCATGAGGCAAGTTTAAATAAAAAACGGGTGCAACAGGGTTTCAAGTTAAAAATCATTGTATTACACCACTTTATAATTCTTGTATTCACCAATGTACCAGCCCGTCAGTTTAGCTACCCAAAGTTTCAGTCGGTATTTTAGGCTCAGGTTTTTATGAGAAATATCGTGGCTGAACTGCCAGTTTTGTCGCTTCAACCGCGCTTGCATTATGTGAGGATGCGAACCCGTAAATTTGGCCAGAGAATCAATTTGTGAATAATCAAAACCCTCAGCGGAGACCTTAATGTGCTTTTCGGGGTCGCCTTGGTGCCAATATTTATGAATATGAAGGTGTTTTTGCTGCATTACGCGTGGGTCTTTGACCCAGCCGTAGTGGTAAACACTCGCTTCGATGGACTTGACGTGCAGCTTTTGGTTGTCGTTTTTTCGAAACCCTTGCGCGTCGCGGTATGAATAGATGTTTTTGTTGTTTTTGACAATGCGTATTTCGTGGCGGTACCACTGGGGCGAGTCGCCCACGTAATCGTATGAACCATAAAAGTGGATGTACTTAAACAAAAGACCGTCAACGCTGTCGTCATCTTTCCAGCGTTGCATGGCGGTTTTGATGGCTGGAAGGTCTTTTTCGTGAATAACTTCGTCGCCCTGAATGTAAAATGCCCAGTCTGATTTTTCGGAAATTGCCTGAAAAGCCTTGTCGGTTTCTTTGGCGTAGACTGTTCCACCTTCCCGCAATGACTCATCCCAGACGGTTTCGATGATTCGAATTTTGACGGGGTCTATTTTTTGAATCAGTTGAAGGGTTTCATCTTCACTTTTTCCGACGGCCACCACAAACTCATCACAAATGGGTAAAATAGAGGTAATTGCCTCCACAATCGGGAAGTCAAATTTGACGGCGTTGCGAATAAAAGTAAAGCCTGTGACGTGCATTTTGTTTCGGTTGTCTGTTGACCTTTGGCCAAAAAAATCGGAGGATTATTGACGAAAAACCCTGAAGGTATGTGGTGCACAAAGGTAAGGGCTTTCTTCCGTTTTATGGCGCTTTTTGTCCGTTTCAAAAACCTTGACTTTGATATTGGTCATAGGTTATGTTGTTTTGAATCGTAATCATTGCCATAATATTAGGAACCTAGTTCATACAGCATGATGAAAAAGACAGCGTTAATTTATATTCTCATTCTCTCGTTTTCTCATCCGATTTTTAGCCAAACCGTTATTAAGGATGTAAATGAAGCGATAGAACTCGCCCGAAAAAATAATCTAGACCTCCAGATTTCGCGACAAACTGCTCAGTTACAGCAGTGGAATGTGACGGCGGCCAAAGGCACTCGTCTGCCGCAATTAAAATTTACGACGGCCTTTGATTATAATTTCGTCTTGCCCACGCAGTTGATTCCCGCGCAGTTTTTCGGGGGTAGAGAAGGCGATTTTCGCAGTATTCAATTTGGGGTTCCGTTCAACCTCACGGCGGGATTGGAAGGAAATGTTCCCCTTTGGAATGCGGGCTTAAAACAGGAGGTAGAGATTGCCAAAGCCAACCAAAATATCGGTATTTTACAAACCCTAGTCTTGCAAGACGATCTCAGTACGCAAGTCGCACGGCTGTATTTTGCGACGGTATTTACCCAACAATACATTATCATTACCCAACAAAATCTTGCAAATACCGACAGCATTGCCCACATCGTTGCTGAGCGAAAAGAAAAAGGCCTGATTGACCAACTCGAATACAATCGTGTGCGCTCGACGCGTTTGGCCATCGAAGACGTACTTCACCAAAATGAAATGGCCTACCAAAAGAATCTAAATCAGTTGAGGTTGGTTGTGGGAGATTCAACCGTAATCACCTCGTCCTCCAACTCCTTCTTCTTGTTTAAGGAGAAGGGGAACGCTGCTTGGCGAGAACTCCCTTCTCCTAAAATTAGGAGAAGGGCAGGGGATGAGGTGGCGGTTCCCCGTCTTCAGCTCCGGGCGGCGCAGTTTTCGTTGGCCAGAGAGCAGGTTAAAAAAGAGCAGAAACTCCGATTACCAACGCTTTCGGCCTACGCCCGTTATTCTGAACAGGCGCAACGTAACCAATTAAATTCCCTGAATTTCAATGAAAAATGGTTTGGAATCGGCGTAGCGGGGTTGCGTTTTGAAGCGCCGATTTACAGCGGACGGATTCGGGAAAGCGGCATTGCTCGCGCTCGGGTCAACGCTGAAATTGCCCAATTGCAACTTGACAACGAAAAACGCAAATATAATTCCGAAACGCAGGATTTGCTCATTACTTACAATCAATCGCTTAATTCGCTCAAAATCAATCAGGAAGCGTATCAACTGAATGAGGAGAATATGAAATTGGTGCTCATTAAGTATAAAGGCGGTATTCTGAGTTATGACCAATACCTCAATGTCTTTAATGAAGTGCTCAACGCCCAGAACAAGTACCTCCGCACGCTAGCAGATGTGATGATTAATGGTAAACTGTTGGAAATCAGAAGTTCATATTGATGATTAGATTTGAAAAGAAAATGATAAAATTATCTTTTTATCCTCCTGAAAGGACCTGTGAAACGACCGCCGTAATGTTGGCGACAGCTCTTTTTATTGCCTCGTGCAACTCTAAAACCGAAACCGCCTCGCCAACCTATAAAGACCTTACCGAAGCAGTGTATGCTTCGGGGAATGTGTTTCCAAAAAATGAGTACAAAGTCGTAGCCAATGCCGATGGGTATTTGCAGCAACAGTCGGTCGAAGAAGGAGATGTGGTGAAAGGGAATCAATTGTTATTTACGCTAGAAAGCCTCTCGCAGGATGCCCGCGCCGAGGCAGCAGCCAATATTTACCGACAGGCCGAAGCCAATTATTCTGATAGCTCACCGATTTTGGCCGAATTGGAAGTCGCTTTGCGCAGCGCTCGCACAAAACTTGAAAATGATTCGGTTAACTACTTTCGTTACAAAGCATTATACGACCAAAATGCAACCGCTAAAGCCGACCTCGAACGTGTAGAACTGGCCTATCGTACCTCCAAAAATGAGGTGTCGGCCCGCCAAAAAGCATTGGCGCGGACCAAAAGTCAATTGTATGTAGATTTACAAAATACACGTTCCAATTTTCGGGTAAATGCCCGCGAAGGAGATAATTATCGGATTCGGAGCATCGAGTCTGCGCGGGTGTATGAAGTGTATAAAAAAGTGGGGGAATTGGTTCGTAAAGGCGAAGCCATTGCCCTGTTGGGAAATCCAAATGAAGTGTATTTGCAGTTGGCGGTGGATGAAACAGATTTTTCCAAACTCAAAGAAGGGCAGGAAGTGTTGATTAAAATGGATGCCTACGGCGACAAAGTGTTTAAAGCCAAAGTCACCAAGATTTATCCCAAACTCAACAAGGTAGACCAGTCGTTTAGGGTCGATGCCGATTTTGTGGGCGAAAGCCCCTCGGCCTATTACGGCCTGACGGTCGAAGCCAACATCGTTATTTCCAAAAATCCTAAAGCATTGACCATCCCTAAGGCCTATTTGGTGGGGAAAGACAGCGTGTGGGTTGAAGAAGACAAAGAAAAGAAAAAGATAAAAATCCAAAAAGGGGCCGAAAACTTTGAACTGGTAGAAGTAAAAGGGGGACTGACGGAGAAAAGTGTGTTGGTGAAAGAGTAACAATGAATCCAAATGCCTGACTACAATCAAATCTTCGACGGAGCACAACCAATCACCAAACGTGAGTTTGAGGATTGGCATCGGCAAACAGTGCTCGAAATGATTCTCGAAAAACCGAATTTGTCCGTAGGATGGGCTGCTAAAGTGCTGAATTATTTTTTAAAAACTACGGTCAACGTAGCGGGTTTTGGACGTCCCGATTTGATAAAATGGATTCATCCTTTGGTAGATAAGGGTTTGTGGGAGGGCATCGAAGATGCTTACAAAGGCCGCCGTGATATTTTGGAAAAGACCCATTATCGGCAAAAAGTGAAAGACATTGTGACCTACAATGATTACCAAACCATCATCGAAGGCATGGAAATTATCGCCCAAGAGCGGGGGTATTTGCTGATTGAAGTAGAAGAGTTTTGGAAAGAAAGATGCAATGAAAAATTTTAGAAAACTATGAACCTCAGTCTCTCCTTCCAAATCGCTAAAACCCACCTTTTAGCCAAAAAACGCCAAACCTTGGTAGCCATGTTGGGCGTCACGTTTGGGATAGCGATGTTTATTGTCATGATTAGCTTCATGCAGGGCGTTAACCAATTTCTGGAAGACTCAGCACTGGATGCCAGTCCACACGTACGGATTTACAACGATGTCAACACCCAGCGGCCTAGCATCCTTGATGCGGTTGAAAATGGGGGCGACCAAGTGAACATTGTTTATCACCAAAAACCCAAACAACAACTCGCCCGTATCAAAAACGGATTGCAAATGGTCAGCATGATTGAGCAAATGCCAGGAGTTTTGGGCGTTTCGCCAGAGGTAAGTTCGCAGGCATTTTTCAACAATGGCCCTATTCAGATTTCGGGCGTAATTGCCGGGATTGATTACCCGCGCGAAAACCGATTGTATAACCTAGACAGTCGGATAAAAACGGGCAGTTTTAAGGCACTTTTGGCCAATCCCAACGGCATTGTGGTAGGAGCTACATTGGCTCGAAAGCTCAATGTAAAAGTGGGGGATAAAGTAAGCGTGACGACACCCCTTGGCGGCAACATCACCTTGCGCGTGGTCGGTACATTTGGGTTTGGTATCGGTACGGTCGACAATATTCGTTGTTACACGAGCATTAGTACGGTTCAGGAGATACTCGGAAAAGATGCGAGTTATATCACCGACATTCACATCAAAATGAACGACCCGTTGCAGGCCATTGCTTTTGGGAAAAATCTCAGTAAACAATTCAACACCTACACCGAAGATTGGTCTACGGCCAATCAGGCCATTTTGGCGGGAGAGAAAATCCGTAACGTCATGACGTTTGTGGTCTCCATGACATTGCTGGTGGTAGCGGGATTTGGGATTTATAATATTATGAACATGAACGTCATCAACAAACTCAAAGACATTGCCATTCTGAAAGCGACGGGGTTTGGCGGCAAAGATGTGGTGGCGGTATTTCTGTTGCAAGCCATTATCATTGGCTTGGCGGGAGGATTGTTGGGGTTGGTTATTGGATTTGGTATCAGCTATTTATTGTCGATCACACCTTTTGATACTGGTGATATGATTAGCTTAAAGACCTTTCCCGTGATTTTTCGTGTCGAATATTACGTGATGGGATTGGCTTTTGGCTTAATTACTACCGTTTTAGCGGGGTATTTTCCTTCCAAAAAAGCCTCTAAAATTGATCCAGTAGCGATATTGAGAGGGTAATTATTTTTTCCGTGTCTGCGAAGCAGCAAACAACAATAACCATGAGCAATACGGTTCTTCAAGCCAGCCATATCAACAAATACTTCTATGAGCCTGAAAAGTTTCAGGTGTTGGATAATGTCAACTTTGAAGTGAAAAAAGGGGAGTTTTTGTCAATCATCGGTAAATCTGGTTGCGGGAAATCTACTTTACTGTATATCCTTTCGACCATGGACACCGACTACGAAGGTAATCTGGAAATGAACGGCAGTCGCCTCACGGGCCTTAGCCAAGACCGACTCGCCGACTTTCGCAATGAGCATCTGGGGTTTGTGTTTCAGTTTCACTTTTTGTTGGCGGAGTTTACGGTATTACAGAATGTGATGTTGCCAGCGCAAAAACTGGGAAAATACAGCACCAAAGAGATTGAAGCCCGCGCCTACGAAAAGCTGAAACTGGTCAATATGGAAGACTACGCCCGCAAACAATCTTCCAAACTGTCGGGCGGACAGCAGCAGCGTGTAGCCATTGCCCGCGCGCTCATCAACGACCCCACCATCATCATGGGCGACGAGCCGACGGGTAACCTCGACAAAGCCAATTCAAATCTGGTTTTTGATATTTTCCGTAAAATCTCCCACGAAAACCACCAAACCATCATCACCGTTACCCACGACCCCGACTTCGCCAAAGGCGGCGATAGAATCATTGAAATGTCGGATGGGAAGATTGTGAGCGGGGGGAGGTAGCGATTTACGATAATTTCTTAATTTTCAAGCAAATCCAGAATAGAGCCAATAAAATGAATTAACTGCTTAAACGGGATTAAAAATGCTCAATAAATACGCCAGGGTTTGGGAATTCGTCAATCGTTTAACCGACGACCCCACTTTTTCCACTTTTTTTACGCTTTATCTGATGGCTGACACTGAAGCTGAAAAAGATGTGTTAACCCAAAAGTTATGGCTGGAGATTGCTACGTTTCCCCCCGTAGAACAATCCCTGCTTCGAGCGGAGTTCACTCGCTGCTTTTTGAAATTACCTTCATTGGTGTCGCAACTATTGGTCAAAATTACGCCCGCGGTAGCCGCCTGATTCTCTTTCTTTCAGCAATTATGTGATTTGACTTTTTCAATAACGGATAGCCATTCTTCTAACTTTTCCGTTTTAATTTCTTTTTCCCAATCTGGCTTGTTGATAATAAATTGAGACCAGTTATTCAGATGGTTTTCAAAATAACAAGTTTGATTTAAGGAGTCCAAGTATAAAATCGCCTCCATTGCTTCTCTTTGATTAAACCATAAATTCGGCTTAGTTAGGTAATACTCTAAATATAAGTTCAGGTAATCAACGCATTTTGTAGTATTAAAAGATGCGAGAACATAGCAATAGATTCTTCCTGCAAAACATACTTCGCTCTTTAGTAAATGAATACCTATAATGTCAATGAATTGATTTTTATTGGTAATAGCCGAAAAAAAGGCGCCTGTTTGTCGTGTCCTCCAATTGAAATCTCCTAGTGTTTTTAGGATAATGTCGTCATTAATCTCACATTTTATAGCTAGTAATTTATTAACCCAACTACTCTCAGTTTTTCTGATGTTTGTATAAAATGGGATTACCCATCTATCAACGAATTCCTGATTCAATTCAAATTCATTATTGAATGAATTTAGCTCATTAAAAGGAGACGTATGGCGAACTACCGCACCAGCTACATGTAGTTTTAGTTGTTCTAATTCTTTGCTGTCCATAAGTCTGTTTAGTTGCTTCTAAGTGATTGAGTATTGTTTTTTATCTTAATGACTGAATAAAACATTCCCCACTCACTTTCACTCCACTAAATGCCCCACAAACTGGGCGGTATTGTCAATGATTTTTCCGCCACGACGATAGCCCAGACCGCAGGCGTCGCCTGCCCAAAACACACCGGCTTGATAGCGTTGACCGAGGGCGTCGCGCGGGAACTCTACGTATTCCTGATAGATTTTTTCATAATCTCCGTAGTCGCCCTCGGCGGCCGTGATGACCGTGCCGTTGGTTTCCAGAATGCGTACGTTGGCACCTTCGCGGCCAAAGAGAACCTTTTCTACGCTTACTTTATTGGGAAGCGGCTGGGCCGTAGTAGGCAACAAAAGCGGGTGGTTGGGGTACAGATCCCACAACAATTTTAGGATATATTTTGATTGAAACAGCAGCGTATACGCAGGGTTGATAATGACCGCTTTGCCGTTTTTAACGATTTTTGTTAATAATTCCGCTAATTCAGGCTCGTCGTAGCCGATGTATTCCCAGGGCACGAGCTTAAACCAAAAGTCAAATTGCTCAAATTTTCCGTTTTTGGGGTTTTGCTTGAAAATCCCTTCGGTGGCCGTAAATTCCACTTCATCCATGTAGCTGAATTCAACGTCGAATCCCGCTTCGCGGGCCGCCTCGCCGAGTACCGCCACGTTGGTGTCGTCTTCGGGGGCATCGCGCATAGTTGAGAACAGCAGCGTGGGCGTGAGGTGCATATTGCGGCGGCGAAGCTCGGCAAACTGCTCTTTCAAGGCCTCATACACATTGTTGAACTGCTTGCTTTCATCCATGTGATTGGCCTTTAGGTGCGCCCACTGAACTACAGCCGTTTCGGGAATGCAGGTAGCGGTGTCGGCGTTGAACTCAATGAGTTTGATGGGTTCTCTGCTTACGCCTCCCGCCAAGTCAAAACGCCCATAGATATGCCAATGACGGTCGTCTTCCCACGTCAGTTTTATCAATTCAATAAGACTTTCAGGAATACCCATTTCTTTCCATAGATTGCGGTCAATGGCGTGTTGGGCGGCCTCTGCATAAATTTCATACAGTTCATTGGCGGCATTGTAATAAGCGTCTGCTTCGTAGGTTTTCACCGTGACTGCCTCGTTGGTGAGGTAAGGTAATGTGTCCGCCCCGAGCATCCAATCCCAGCCTACATTGCGCAGTTGGACTTCGGGACTGTTATTCAAATATCTTGTGTTGATCATTTTTTTATCAATTATGGGTTCACACAGAGCCGCAAAGGCGCAGTGTTTTTGCGTCTCGGCACCTTGTGCTTCTTTGTGTGAATAAAAAATTAACTGCCAGAACTGCGGCTGCGGCTGAAAAATCCACTTCGGCTGCTGCTGGGCCGTGAAGCAAAGCTTTTGCGGTGGCTGTGGTAACTTTCGTGAATACCAGCCGAACGCTGATAAACGGAAGAGTTGGCATAAGCGCCTGAGCTATATTGCCGTTCGCGCCCTTCGTTATAGAATTGAGAATTGTTGTTGCGTCCCAACATATACCCCATACCACCCCACAATAAGGCATTGGATAACGAACTGCTGTGATGATGATGCGAATGGTAGTGATTGGGATTGTTGTAATAATCGCGGGTGGTCGAGTCGGTTTTGACCAGTCGTTGCGCTTCGGCCACGGTGAGCGTGTCGCGTCGCCCGTCAAAATAACGGACTATGGCGCCCGCTTCTTTATCACTACTCACGGCCACTTCGTCCGTAATTTTATACTCACCGGGTTTCATTTCAGTGATGTACGTTTTTACAGGACGTCCTTTAAAAGGGGCTTCCTGTTGCTTTTGGTCGTCGTCGGAACTGCCGCAGCTTTGTAGCATCATTCCGCCGTTCAATAACGCCACCGTCAGGGCAGCGCCGATTGTAATGTCTTTGACAGTCTTGACGACTGCCCCTTGACGTTTAGGTGTCATGTGTGTAAAGGTTGTTTGATAATCAACGATAAAGTTAGTGTTTCATGGCTGAAAAAGGTAACGTAAAGATAAGGTATTGATTTAAAGGCCACCAACGAAATCGGATGAACAGTCGTTTTTGAGAAAGCCGCTCTTGTAAACCTTGGATGAACGGTAAATAGCTAGTGACGTGTGTCGCGCCCGACGGTTCTCAACAGTCAGACGCTACGCACAGGCATCTTTCGACGGGTACGGGAAGTGTATGCCGAATCATCATTGGCCGAAAAAAGGATGTCTGCTATATAACCTGCTAACTACGGCTTCACTATATGTTTTTAGCATTAAAAATGCCTTTAAGAGTAGCTTTAAAAGGTTTTCGCCCTATATTTACGGCCGGTTTTAAAAAAACGTTAATTCACCAATAAATTCATAATCCCAATGAAAATTACCGTAGTAGGAGCAGGGGCAGTAGGCGCAACCTGCGCTGACAACATCGCTCGCCGTCAGTTGGCTCAGGAAGTAGTATTGCTCGACATCAAAGAAGGCTTGTCGGAAGGAAAAGCCCTTGATATGTTTCAAACCGCTACTTTGAACGGATTCGATACCAAAATCACTGGTTCGACCAACGACTATGAAAAAACCAAAGGTTCGGAAGTAGTAGTAATCACTTCAGGAATTCCGCGCAAGCCCGGCATGACGCGCGAAGAACTCATTGGAATCAACGCGGGTATCGTAAAGGGAGTGGCCGAAAATATTCTGAAATATTCGCCTAAAGCGATCATCATCATCGTTTCCAACCCAATGGATACCATGACGTATCTAGCATTTAAAGAATTGGGATTGCCTAAAAAACGCATCATCGGAATGGGTGGTATTTTGGACAGCGCACGTTTCAAAACCTACTTATCAATGGCGATGAACGTATCTCCTAATGACCTTCACGGAATGGTAATCGGCGGTCACGGTGACACCACCATGATCCCTTTGACCCGTTTGGCTACCTACAACGGTATTCCAGTAAGCCGTTTCTTATCCGAAGAAAAACTACAGCAAGTAGCAGCCGACACCATGGTGGGGGGTGCTACCCTGACTAAATTGATTGGTACTTCAGCTTGGTACGCCCCAGGTGCGGCGGTAGCTACGTTGGTAGAAAGTATCGTTCGTGACCAAAAGCGCATTTTCCCTTGTTCAGTATATCTTAATGGTGAATATGGCCAAAAAGACATTTGTCTAGGTGTTCCAGTAGTAATCGGTGCTGGCGGTTGGGAAAAAATCATTAGCCTACGTTTGAGCGAAGCTGAAAAAGCAACGTTTGCCAAATCGGCCGATGCCGTTCGTACGATGAACAACGTACTTTCAACGATGTAATTGACGTTAAATTCTTAAAAAGAAAAGCGGGGCGCCTTGTGTACCTCGCTTTTCTTTTGGGTAAAAGCAGGGCTAAGTGGTCTTTATCAGTTAAAATAAGGTTGCTGTTCATGAAAAAAATCGTTTTATATTCATTCATTCTGTCGTTTGCTTCGGTACTCGTGGGTCAGGCGCAAAACCGTCCCATGACGGAAGAAGATTATTATCGAATTGTCACGCTTCCCATTCCCGAAAACGTCCAATTGGAAGTTGGAGGATTGTCAGTATTGCCCGATGGGCGCTTGGCTGCCTCTACCCGTCGCGGAGAAGTCTGGATGATTAACAATCCATACCTTAAAGGGTCTGGACAACCTACTTACAAGCGTTTTGCGCACGGTTTACACGAGCCATTGGGCCTCCTGTACCGTCCAGATGGTTCCTTTTTGCTTTCGCAGCGGGGAGAAATTACGCATTTGGTGGATTCAGATGGAGACGGGGTTGCCGATGTCTATGAGTCATTTTACAAATGGCCGTTGTCGGGCAATTACCACGAATATTCGTATGGTCCAGTATTGGCCCCCAACGGTGATTTGCTGGTTACGCTCAATTTGGACTGGATTGGGCACGGAGCGAGTTTGGCAAAATGGCGCGGCTGGTTGTTGAAATTTGACGACAAAGCCAACATGAAACCCATTGCTACAGGCTTACGCTCGCCAGCGGGCTACATTGCTCTGCAAAATGGCGATATGTTTTATACCGAAAACCAAGGCGACTGGGTGGGGTCTGGCCGCATGACGCACTTAGAAACAGGAGATTTTGCGGGTAATCCCGAAGGACTTGTTTGGAGTCAGGACCCTGAATCACCCGTAAAATTGACCATGAAAGACATCCCTGACACAGGCGAGCCTTTATATGATGTTGCCAAACGGGTGCCTGGACTGAAAGCTCCTGCGGTTTGGTTTCCGCACACGCTGATGGGAATTTCAACGTCAGATATTAAAGAAGATATGACAAAAGGGGCCTTTGGGCCTTTTGAAGGGCAATTGTTTGTAGGAGACCAAGGCCACAGTAAAATCATGCGAGTAATGCTTGAGAAAGTAAAAGGCCGTTGGCAGGGGATCTGTTTTCCTTTTCGGGAAGGATTTCAGTCGGGGATTTTAAGGATGGTTTGGGGATTGGATGGTTCGATGTTTGTAGGGCAAACCAGCCGTGGTTGGTCGGCTACTGGCAAAGATCCGTTTGGTATCCAACGGTTGGTGTGGACTGGGCAAATGCCTTTTGAAATGAAAAAAGTTATCTCGAAGCCTGATGGTTTTGAAGTGGAATTTACGTTGCCGGTTGATAAAAAAACGGCGCAGGATCCAGCGTCGTACCAGTTCAATTCGTTTACCTACAAGTATCACCACAACTACGGAAGCCCCATCATCAATGCTTCTGAGCGCGTAATACGCCACATTGCTGTGTCGGACAATGGCCTGAAAGCCAGAATTGTGTTGGACAGCTTGAAACTAGGCTATATCCACGAAATCAAAGCCGAAGGAATTCGGTCGGCGGCGGGTTTGCCTTTGTTACATAACGTAGGTTACTATACACTGAATGAAATTGCGGAAGGTGAAAAAATTCCCGCGTCTCAATGGACGGTAAGTGTATCAAAGCCAGCCGATAATTCCATGACAGCCCACAGCGGGCATACCATGCCTGCCGCGACCAGCGCTGTGCCAAAAGGGCCAAGTACGGCAAAAAGAAACGTTGAACAACCCGCAGACTGGACAAATGGTCCTGATCAAGTAATAACCCTTGGTACAGTGCCTGGATTAAAGTTTGACATAACTCAGGTACAGGTAAAAGCGGGAAGCCGGATAAAATGGGTATTCAACAACAATGATGATATGCTTCACAATTGCGTCATTGTAAAACCTGGAACGGCTAATCCAATCGGCGAAGCCGCCATTAAGTTAGGTTTGAAAGGGTCTGATTTACAGTACGTTCCTAAGTCAGCAAACGTGTTGTTTCATACCAATATTTTGCAGCCCGAAACAAGTGAAGCCATTTATTTTACTGCTCCCAACGAACCTGGCGACTACACTTTTCTGTGTACGTTTCCTGGACACCATACCTTGATGCAAGGCAAGTTGAAAGTGACCAAATAAAAAATAGGATGCTTGCCAGTGGATTTTACTACTTGACAATTGAGCAACAAAAAACGACCGCCAAGCTTTCTTGGCGGTCGTTTTTTGTTAGAAGGTTAGTACACTTATTGACGGGCGCGATTCTGTGATTCCAACGGTGTAAAATCCTTGAATGCGCGGCCAATGGCCTTATCGGTGGCTTCTTTTTTGTTTTCCCAACCAGCATCCAAATCGAGCGTTACTAGCCCTTTGATGGAAAGTGCTGCTTTAAATTCATCCCGTTTTTTGGCATAATCTGGCTGACGGCGCGCTGCTTTGAGGGCATATTCACGGGCAAAAACGTCGCCTTTATTTTGAATCTCAATTTTCTTTTCCAACACATAATTGTATCGGTCCAACAAATCGCGTAGCGGTTTTCCAATGACTTCGGCCGCTTCTAAGGCGCCGATGGTGACAATCGTTGTACCACCCACGGCCGATACAATGGATTTAGTTTGTGGCGTTTTTATGATGGCTGGAGAAAGACCCGTCGTTGCGCCCAAGCCTGCATTGACCATCGATCGGTTCTTTTTCCCTTTTTTAGCTTTTAAGTACGATCTTTTGAGTTCTTGCTCTTTCTCGCTTAGTTGCGTAACGAGATTCCAAGCTTCTACCAACGATACCCGATACATTTCATAGAGCTGACGATCTTTTTCGGCTTCATTGACGGCATTGAGAATCGTAAATCTGATTTTGCGTTCATCGCGATTTTGCTCTTTGTCAATCACGAAAAAAGTGATGTGGAAGGATAAAGAATCGTAGGGGTCTTTAACGAAATCATAATTAGGCGTCCAAATAAATTCGTATTGATTGGGCGTATTTCGTACCAGCGTACTTGCTGGGACTTCTGGATTGTCGGTCACTAAGTCAAACGTGGCAATATCATCATCGCCGTTGGGGTCAGACAGGAAAAACTTAAGATTGACAGTCGCGTTTTCTTTGGACTTAAAATATTCTCCTTTAGGAATCTGAATAATGCTCGGTGGCAAATCCATTTGCGTTGCCTCAATTTTAAGACGTCCTTTGGCCCGCGCTTTGGCAGGCTGGTCTTCCACAAAAAAATCAATAAAAATCGGGTTTGATTTCAGGTTATTAAACTGCGTCAGTGAAGGTTGCCACGTAAGTTCTCCTGCCGAACTAAGCTTAGCGCCTTCGGGCAAGGTCTCTGTGACGGGGATGATGACTAAAGGGTCGATGTCATCGTCTTTGAGCGCATTAGCGTCTATTTTATAAACATTCTGCGTACGGTTTTGTACGTAAAAAGGCTTTAAATCTTCGACCCGTGGTGGGCGATTGACGTGAAATACCTTCAGTTCTACTGAACGAGTAGTGGTTTCGTTTTGATTGTTTCGTGCCTCAAAAATGACCTGAATGTTTTTTTGCGTATTGGTGCGGTCGGCCAAGTCGTAGGATGGAACCCACGCAAAACGGCCCGTTGAATCAAAGGACATTCCTTCAATCAACCCTTGCATGATGACAAAAGTCACCGAGTCGCCTTTGCCTCCTGATGTTTTTAATGTAAATTCTAAACGACTTCCTTCCGACACCCAATTCCAATTGGGCTCGGTAGGAATTTCGATTTGGAAACTGGAACGATTGTCCTGCGCTCGGAGTAATGTATGGGAGAAAAGAAACAGCAGGACAAGGAAATGAACCGAATATTTCATAATAACAGCTAAATTCTCATCTGATTTAATAAAACGTAAAATTACGGCTTTGATTTTACGTCTCATTAAAAAATTGCTTTATTTCTACACTAATCTACTTAAAAGATTGAAAATGATGACGTTTAATTGTATAATTTTAAGAATCTTTTAAAATCATTCATTCTTCGTTTGCATCGTACTCTAAATACTCGATATTTAACAAAGAAGACCTTTGTTAACGAAAAATATCTCTCAAAATGAGCCGTCATTGTGTACTATTGATAGGATTGGTCGTTGGAATCCACCATGTTACTTTTGCCCAAAACAAACGCCTGCGTGAGCTTGGGGTAAAAATAGGAATACTGCCAACGGGTAAACTAAATGCCATTACGGATGTGATGGGGGTGAAAGTTGGCCAAACTACACTGAATGCGGGAGATAGTATACGTACGGGAGCAACGGTTATTTTACCACACGATGGTAATGTTTTCCAACAAAAAATCCCCGCTGCCATTGAATTAGGAAACGGATTCGGAAAACTCGCTGGCTATAGCCAAGTAGCTGAATTGGGTAACATTGAAACTCCCATCGTCTTGACCAACACCTTAAACGTTTCGACGGCCGCCGCCGCGCTGGTCGATTGGACATTAACCCAAAAAGGGAACGAAAATGTGCGTTCGGTCAATCCGATTGTGGGAGAAACTAACGACAGTTATTTAAATGATATTAGAGGCCGACACGTAAAACAGTCGGATGTGATAAAGGCTTTGCAAACGGCGTCCTCGGGCAGCGTGGAAGAAGGCGCCGTAGGGGCGGGCACGGGCACCGTGTGTTTTGGATGGAAAGGCGGCATCGGTACTTCTTCCCGAAAACTGCCAGCAGTGTTGGGCGGATACACGGTAGGCGTGTTGGTTCAGACTAATTTTGGCGGGGTATTAGAAGTGGCTGGCGCACCAGTAGGTGTAGAACTTGGTAAGTACTCTTTCAAAGAAACCCTTGATAAATCTGGCGATGGCTCTTGCATGATTGTGGTAGCCACCGATGCGCCTTTGGACGCCCGAAATCTGAAACGTTTGGCAAAACGAGCCTTAATTGGGTTGGGTAAAACGGGCGGCATTATGGCCAACGGAAGCGGTGATTATGTCATTGCCTTTTCGACGGCTTACACCATTCCGCATGATTCCAAGTCAAAATTTGAAGAGCAGAAATTACTTCGCAATGACGATACGTCGCCTTTATTTTTGGCTGTGATTGAAGCAACGGAAGAAGCCATTCTTAATTCATTATTGATGGCAAAAACGACAAAAGGCCACCAAGAACATACCGTAGAGGCCCTTCCTGTGCAGAAAGTGGTAGAAATTATGAAAAAGTACGGAAAGGTAAAATAAGCAGCGCTAGCTTATTTGCGTTCTGGCTGTTGTTCCAGATTAAACAAATCATTGAGCACGTCGATTAGCGTTTCGGCTTCTCCGCGCTTACAGGCAGCTTTGAGCTGAAGAACCGGCAGCTTGAGGATTTTTTGCATCATGCTCGACGTGATTTTATCCACTTTTGCGGCTTCATCTTCGTTCATGGACTTCATATACCGAGCCAATTCTTCCTGACGAATTTGCTCCAACGCATTTTTTAGCTTTTGGATTGTTGGAGAAACAACCATTTCTTTCGACCAATCTCCAAACTCATCCAAGGCTTGCGTAATGATGGACTCGACCTGTGGGATAGAAGCCAAACGGCGGCTGAGTGCTTCGTTGGCACGTTGCTGAATATTATCAATGTTGTATACAATCACCCCAGGAACCTGTTCGGCATCCATCGCTACGCTGCGCGGTACCGATAAGTCAATCAGGTATTTGAATGAGTAGAGGGATTGTTTACGGAGAAGTTCTTTGGTAATAAAGGGTTCGTCGCGCTGAATCGAAGAGATGACCACGTCTGCTTTACGGATTTCTTCTTCTACATTTTCAAAATCTCCTACTTCAAATCCGAGTTCGAGGGCGAGTTGTTCCGCTTTGGCGCGGGTACGGTTGATAACTTTTATATTGGTATATTTCTTTTCTTTCAAATTGCGGCACACATCCGTTCCAATTTCACCTACACCTACTACCAAAATTGAAGGGTTTTCTTTTAAAGTAGTAACGTGTTCAATCAATTCTACCGCAACATAAGAAGTCGAAGCAGCACCATCGCGGAAAGACGTTTCTTGCGCAACGCGCTTGTTGGCGAAGAAGATGGTGTGCAATAATCGGTGCAAAAACGGTCCCGCCATGCCCAAATCAACTGACCACTGATAGGCGTGTTTGACTTGATTGGGAATCTGCATGTCACCCACTACCTGCGAGTGCAAGCCAGTAGCTACTTCAAATAAATGACGTGCTGCGGCATCTTGAGAAGCGTAAAAAGTGAAATAGGGAAGATAGGCTTCGGTATTGATTAAGCCTTTTTCAATCAGAAGTAACTTGGCAATGGCTACGTTGAAATCCTGAGGAGCGTTGTAATAGATTTCCGTGCGGTTACAGGTTGAAACCACCAAGATGTCAGAACCACCAAAAAATTCCTGCACTTTCAACATCAAAGCTTTCGCTTCGTCTTCGTTTAATGCAATTTGCTCCCGGATTTCGAGGGGAGCGGTTTTGTACGAAATGCCTATACTTCTAAACTGTAATGATTCCATGTCACTTGCCTAACAAAAAGTCTACAAAGTTATTTCAAAAACCTATTTCAAAGAATTAAAATGCGCCTACTTAGTAATTTAGAAAGATTATAAATTATTAACCGTAATTCCTTGGCAATATCTGATTAGTTGGTAATGCGTAAGATGACCTTTGGAAGTTTATAATATGATTAAAGTCATATTTTAGAAACCGAGGTGGCGCATCACCAAGCTTTGATTAATCAAAAGAATGTCTGTACTTTTAATTTTAAGCCGTCGTTTGATTGTACGTACGCATTCTCCTAAAAATTAGATGCGTGGTTTAAAATAGGTGATGTAATTTATACTCATTCTAAATTAAATAAGACGATCAAGGGTATTCCCGTCATTTTCAATGTATTTTTATAAAAACCTTTGTGTGTTATCAATGCTATGAAGCTACCGGCAATCGACATTTACAGTCAAAAGAATCTTTATCAAATTTTTATCGGAATCAATCTGGCTTTGATTGGCATCGCTTCTATTATCTATACCTACAATATTGTTGAAAACGTAGATGCCCGCGAAAAAAGACAGTTGACACTATACGCCCAATTGATTGAGTACTCGGCCAATCATTCTACAACAGAAGATTATACTTTCTTATTTGAAGTAGTAAAAGACAATATTTTTCAAAGCCGAATACCCACTATTTTGGTGGGAGATGACAATTTACCCATCGACGGCACTAATTTAGATTTACCAGCGCACGACCCTTCGGAAAAGCAAAAGTTACTCATTGAAGCCTTCGAAGAAATGAAAGATGAACATCCTCCGATTGAAGTGGATGTAGCTGGTACCAAGCAGTATATATACTTCAGTGATTCTTCGTTACTGGTACAAATGAGGTACTATCCTTATGTTCAGTTATTAAGTTTACTGGTCTTGGGTTTTTTGGCGTATTTGGTTTTCAGTGCTTCGCGTGCTGCGGAACAAAATCGAGTATGGGTAGGACTGGCAAAAGAAACGGCACACCAACTAGGAACCCCTATTGCATCTTTGATGGGATGGGTGGAGTTTTTTAGAACGGATCCGGAGCGTTATCCCGATGAATATACGGGAGAGATTGAGAAAGACGTAAAGCGCTTGGAAATGATCACCACACGTTTTTCAAGCATCGGTTCAACGCCCGCCATGAAACACGAAAATGTATCAGAGGTAGTTTCCTCCTTCTTAGATTATCTCAAACGACGAATTTCAACCAAAGTGAAGGTAACGTTTGTGAATGACCTGCCCGAAGAGCGTCAAATGAACATCAACCGGAACCTGTTTGAATGGGTGATTGAAAATATCTGTAAAAACGCCGTCGATGCTATGACGGGCGTAGGAGCGCTTAAAGTCAGAATTTTTGTGTTGAATAAACAAGAAATAGCGATTGATATCAGCGATACTGGGAAAGGGATTTCCCGTGGAAACTGGCAAAAAGTATTCAAACCTGGCATCAGCACCAAAAAACGCGGTTGGGGCTTGGGCTTGACGCTGGCCAAGCGGATTATTGAAGAATATCACGGAGGAAAATTGTTTGTCAAAAATTCGGAAGTAGGCAAAGGAACGACCTTCAGAATTGTTCTGAAACAATAGCTACTCAGTACCAGGGCCCTCTTCCCGAGTTTCTTTGTTTATTTTTTCCTGTGCGGTTTCAACTTCTTCGGCGGTGGGTTGGGGCGCTTCATGAATCTCGGCAGCGCGGGGTGTATACTGCAATTTTATATACATGGGAAAATGATCCGATCCGCTGTTTTTGAGGCGTGACATTTTGATGAGCGTAAATTCCGTGGAGCAAAATACATGGTCAAGGGGAAATCGCAAAAAGGGGATTTTGGCGTGAAAGGTATTGAAGAAACCCCGGCCACGGCGGGGATCCAGCAACCCGCTCATTTTCTGGAATAATGCCGTTGTATAACTCCAGGCCACATCATTAAGGTCGCCGCAGACAAGCACCGGTATTTGACTGCTGCGGGCTTGGTCGGCAATCAACAGCAATTCTTTGTCGCGCTCAGTAGAACGGGGGTTTTCTTGCGGCACTGGAGGGGTGGGATGAATACAAAACAGACGGATTTTTTCGCCCGAGCGCAATTGCACGTCCGTATGAATGGACGGGACACCGTCTTCTACCAAATATTTTACCTGTTCCTCCAAAAGAGGTAACTTGGAATACAGCAGCATACCGTAGGTGTTTTCAAGCGGAACATGCACCCGATACGGGTAATCTTTTTCAAGGAGAATTAGTTTTTGTTGCCACCATTGGTCGGTTTCGGAAAGCAGCACAATATCGGCATCTACCTGAGCAAACAATTTCAGAAAAGGCTGAAATGAACGGTTATACTGGTAAACGTTCCACATCATAACACTGATGGCTCGGTCGGGATTGGTAATTCGGGTTTTGAGTAATTGCTTCTTTGCCAAAGGCGTAAAAGGATAAACCTGCCACACCAAATGCAGCAAAACTCCGCCCAGTACAGTCATCAAGAGCCAATCAGACAGAGAATCAAGAAAAGAGACAAAAGGGTAAACAAGTAGCAGGAGTAGTGTAACGACCAGTTTTTGAGCCCTCGGAAACTCAAATATCCGAAACGTCCAGTAGTCACTTCGTACTAAAGGTAAGAAGGTGATAATGATAAGAAAGATACCTACTGACTGGAGTGCGAGTTTCAAAAACGTAGTGGATAGTAAAGGATTACAACATTACTTAAAAAAATGCACTCATCAAACGTCTTTTTCGAAGAATTTACACAAAAATAATGGGTGATTTTTCCTGGCTTCCATTTTACAAAACCCGTTTTTGCACAAGGATTATTGAAAAAAAATGGCATTTCTATAGAAAATATCCAAAATACTACTCAAGGGTGTTTGGCTTTAATAAAACAAACGACTAATTTTGCGGCCTGAAACTTAAACAGTTAATGCTTAGTAGCGGTTCCGCAGCGGCACTCCGTTGCGGTTAAAGATTGAAAAATTAACTACTAACGTATAAACTCATAACGAATAACACTATAACATATACAATGGCAAACACAACAAACATAGGCAAAGTAACGCAGGTGATTGGCCCAGTTGTGGACGTGAGTTTTGAGGGGGAAGGCAAGCGCCTACCATCTATCCTTGATGCTTTGGAACTAACCAAACCCAACGGACAGAAGGTAATTCTGGAATGTCAGCAACACCTCGGCGAAGACCGCGTACGCACCATCGCAATGGAGGGTACCGAAGGGATTCAACGCGGGATGGACGTATTTGACTTGGGAAGCCCCATCACAATGCCCATCGGTGAAGACATCAAAGGGCGTCTGTTCAACGTAGTGGGAGATGCTATCGACGGAATGAAGCAGGTAAGCAAAGAAAATGGCTTGTCTATTCACCGTTCAGCTCCTAAGTTTGAAGATTTGGCTACCGCTACCGAAGTTCTCTTCACAGGTATCAAAGTGATTGACCTTTTGGCTCCTTACGTAAAAGGAGGTAAAATCGGTTTGTTTGGTGGTGCTGGGGTAGGTAAGACCGTATTGATCCAAGAGCTGATTAACAACATCGCCAAAGCGTATGCTGGTCTTTCGGTGTTTGCTGGAGTAGGTGAGCGCACTCGTGAAGGAAACGACTTGATGCGTGAGATGATTGAAGCGGGTATCATCAAATACGGTGACGCGTTCAAACACAGCATGGAAGAAGGCGGTTGGGACTTATCGAAAGTAGATTACGAAGAATTGAAAAAATCACAGGCTACGTTCGTGTTCGGTCAAATGAACGAACCTCCAGGAGCGCGTGCTCGTGTAGCCTTGTCAGGTTTGACGATTGCTGAGTATTTCCGCGACGGAGACGGTACTGGCCAAGGTCGTGATATCCTTTTCTTTATTGATAACATTTTCCGTTTTACGCAGGCAGGTTCTGAGGTATCAGCCCTTTTGGGTCGTATGCCATCGGCCGTAGGTTATCAGCCTACACTCGCCACCGAAATGGGTGCGATGCAAGAGCGTATTACTTCTACCAAGCGTGGTTCAATCACTTCAGTACAGGCCGTTTACGTACCTGCTGATGACTTGACTGACCCTGCTCCTGCTACGACATTTGCTCACTTGGACGCTACGACGGTATTGAGTCGTAAAATTGCCGAGTTGGGTATCTATCCTGCGGTGGATCCACTCGATTCTTCAAGCCGTATTTTGAGCGCCGAAAACCTAGGTGATGCGCATTATAACTGTGCTCAGCGTGTAAAACAAATCCTCCAACGCTACAAAGAATTGCAGGATATCATCGCGATTTTGGGAATGGAAGAATTGTCAGAAGAAGATAAGCTGACGGTAAACCGCGCTCGTCGTGTACAGCGTTTCTTATCACAGCCGTTCTTCGTAGCGGAAGCGTTTACGGGTTTGAAAGGAGTTTTGGTTGACATCAACGATACCATCAAAGGCTTTAATCAAATCATGGACGGTGAGTTTGACCACTTGCCCGAATCAGCGTTCAACCTTGTTGGAACCATCGAAGATGCCATCGAAAAAGGAGAGCGTCTGTTGAAAGAAGCGGCGGGTAGATAATTAAATCGTTTCCGATATGAATTTAGAAATCATCACTCCCGATAAAAAAATCTTCTCTGGCGAAGTCTCTGCGGTTACTTTTCCGGGTACAGAAGGACAGTTTCAGGTGTTAAATAACCACGCTGCCCTTGTAAGTACCCTCGGACAAGGCGCTATCGTAGTAGAAGGAGCGCACAAGGAAACCTTCACGGTAGATGGCGGCGTAGTTGAAGTACTGAATAACAAAGTTCTGGTACTAGCCGAATCCATTTCATAAGATTTTTTTTGAATACATTGCAGGCGCGGAGCTCAAAAGGCTTCGCGCTTTTTTTGTGAAAAACTTTTTATGGGTTTTTGCAGTATATTAGGGGTACGTAAAACCTCAATTTGGCATGAAAATTCTTTCTCGTTTTGGCTTGATCCTGTTTTTGGCAGGATTTGGATTGTGGCTTTATTCGCTGACTTTGAATGAGTTTACACTCACTCCAGCCATTGTGCAACAAAGCATCAAGCCCGAGCATCAGTCTACATTGGGTACACGCCTGCAAACCATGCTCAACAAAACCTACAGCAATGGGTGGGCATTTAGTTATGCATTTGATAATGAGCTGAATGGGCTCAATTCGGAGTACAAAGCCGCCCAACAGTGGGACAAGGTTATTTATGACGAATACAGTTTTGCCATCACCAAAGCTGCCGCCAAAGGACCGTTGAAAGAAAACCCTTCTCTGTGGTTTTTCTTAACTTTTGGCTTGGCTATTTTAGGGGCTTTACTTTACATACTGCCACAATTACGATTGCTTCCTGGTATCAAGAACAATCAAATCTTTCAACAATCATCTACTGCAAGAGGGGCGTTGGGGTGGATGGTAGGTACGTTTCTGATCGGGTTTTATATTTTACTTTACTATTTCCCCCAATATTTAGTCAATTGGACGCTGCTCGTCGATCCTCTGAGTAAAGCGCTCAACGGCGGCGAGGCAAGTCGGTGGTTTTTGTACGGATTTTTGTATACTATCTGCGTGATGGTGATGGGCATTCGGATGCTGATTAAATATCGCCACAGCAGCTACCAGCAAGTACGTACTCTATCGGTGATGTTTTTTCAGACGGCAGTGGCATTTATCATTCCAGAGATACTGGTGAGTTTGAATAAACCCTATTACGATTTCAAAAATATCTGGCCGCTCGATTACGACTTTTTCTTTGATTACAATCTCAACAGCTTGGTCCAGAGTGGTGGGTTAGGGATTTTTATGTTGGTTTGGGGCATCATCTTATTCTTGATAGGGGTACCCGTGATGACGTATTTCTTTGGGAAACGCTGGTATTGCTCGTGGGTATGTGGCTGCGGAGGCTTGGCCGAAACACTAGGTGACCCATATCGCCAACTTTCAGATAAAACATTGAAATCATGGAAAATTGAGCGCTATATAGTACATGGGGTGTTGGTATTTGCGGTGCTAATGACCGCGATGGTACTTTATACATATTTTACGGGCTCTTCTAATGTCCTATTTATTGACAGCTATAGCGTCCGGTCAGCCTATGGTTTTTGGATTGGAGGTATTTTTGCGGGCGTGGTCGGAACGGGTTTCTATCCGCTCATGGGCAACCGTGTTTGGTGCCGTTTTGGGTGTCCTTTAGCCGCTTACTTAGGCCTTTGGCAACGCAAAAAATCACGTTTCCGCATCACGACGAACGGTGGTCAATGCATTTCCTGCGGAAATTGTTCAACCTACTGCGAAATGGGCATTGATGTTCGTGCCTATGCGCAACGCGGACAGGATATTGTACGCTCTTCGTGCGTGGGTTGTGGTATTTGTTCGGCTGTATGCCCGCGCGGTGTACTCAATCTCGAAAATGCCTCTGAAGGCTCACGGGTGATGGTGGCACCTGAGGTAATGCTGGGCAATGATATGAAACGGTAGCTACAAAGGTTGTGCCTCCGCAGCGGCGTTCTGTTCGGAGGCTTTTTCTAACAATCAACGCTTATTGACATTTTGCCTCATTCAAAATCCGTACCTTAATCCTGCACCTACGCCGAAGAGGTGAGGTTTGGCGTCAAAAAGTGCGTTAGAACGGGTATTGGAGCCAAGTGCTTGTTGATAATTTCCTGAAATCAACGTGGTCCAGCGTTTGCTCATTTTGTATTGAACTCGCATTCCCGTACTTGCTGACAACGACAGTGTCTTGTAAGGATTGTCGGCTCCGCTTACGGAAACGATGCGCTCCTGTCCTGATTCAAAGCTGTTTCGTAAGAAAATATTATTGATAAAGCCGCCTATAAGCCAAAGAGACAGCTTGCGTTTGGGCTTGACCAACGCAAATCCAGCTTGCACTGGGACTTGTAAATACTGGTAGGCGTTCGAAATGTTTTGATTGGTGGCAAATGACTGAATTTGGGATTTATCGCTCCCTGCACTCGCAAAATCATACTGTTTTGTAAGATTATTACTCAGGTTGACGGCTGCTTCGAGGTTGTTCACGTAACTGTTGGTGTAAACATTGAATCCATTGGTCCCTTCAAAGATAGAATTCCCCTGTAAATAGTTAACCCCTGTTTCGATAGACCAGCGTTGGTTCAATTGTAAACCTCCCTGCCACTGAACCGCGTACGAAAGGGCAGCGCGGTTTGAGCCAGCATTGGTAGAGTTGGTCGTATTGGCCAACGCATTTTGGCCCGACATCGCAAACGCCCGACCAGCGGAGCTTCCTCCAATGGCCACTCCTGCATTATAGCTGGCAGGCATAATACCGACCGATGCCCAATACTCTTTCGTAGAGGCTTTTTTGGGTGTTTCGGTACTGTTTTCTGGTGTGTGATAGGCTACCCAAATTTGTTTTTTGGATAAACCTGGCAAGTTGCGGAGATTTTTGCCGTCGAGTGCATTAATTTCTACTGCTGGTGTTGATTCAAAAATAGGTGTGGATATAGTCAATTGGTTAGCAATCAAATCATTCGTTTGCAGACGGTTTTCTTTAAGGATTGAATTGGGTTGTGGAGTGGCTGATAAAACGGGCATTGGGTTGGAAGACTGCGTTTTAGCAACCGCACTCTCTTCTTTTATCGCCAAATGTGTTGGCAATTTTTTAGCAATATCGGTAGCAACCGATTTGTTTTTTTTGTTAGATGAGTTGTCAGTTGAGGCAATAGATGGTTGTTTAGAAAGTTGGAGTGGATTTTCGTCAACTTGTTTCTGTTCTTTATGTACAATAGCTGGTTGGGAAGTTTCTTCGGGAGAGGTGATTTCAGGGGTTGGTTTTTTGTTTTGCTCCTTTGAAATAGTCTCTTTATTGGGAACAATTACTTTCGCTTCATTTTGGGCGATGTTTCCATGCAACACATCTGAACTGGTGTTTTGACTCAACCACCATCCCCCCAACGAAATAGCAAACAACGCCACACCCGCCGCCGCTATCCAATGCATATTTTGCCAACGACGCCACAACGGCAACACCACCACGCGCTCCTTCTCCTCTTCGTCCAAACGTTCCTCTATCCGCGCCCACACCGAATCGGGGGGCGTCTCAGAGGCGTCGTCAAACGCTCTGCGCCAGTTTTCCTCAAAATTATTCTGTTCCGACGTATCCATTTTTTCTAACTGAAACCTAATTTAAAAACTTTCCAACATCTTTGCCTGTAACAACTGTTTTGCCCTGGCGTATTGCGATTTGGACGTACCTTCTGAAATACCTAGCATTTCGGCAATTTCATTGTGTTGATAACCCTCTATGGCGTACAGGTTGAACACCGATTGGCAGCCGGGTGGTAATTCGCGGACCAACGACAGCAACTGCTGGTATTGAATGCCCGACAGAGCAGTTTCGTTTTCTGCTACGGCGTCAGTATGATTATCAATATCTGCTTGCTCTAAGTAAGCTTTTTCTTTTCGCAAATATGAAATGGCCGTATTAATGACCACACGCTTAATCCACGCTTCCAACGGGCAATCATACCTGAACGTATGTATCTGGGAAAAAACCTTAATAAACGCTTCTTGAAGAACATCCTCGGCCTCAAAACGGCTGCGCGTGTAGCGTTGACAAACGGCAAACATTCTCCCCGCAAAACGCTCATAAAGCGTTCGCTGGGCTATGCGGTCTTTATTTCGACACCCTTCAACTAACGTTCGTTCATCTTTCATGTATGCCGGTATGTTCTAATGACGCACAGGTTTAAAGAAAGGTTGGAATGGGTTATAAAATTTTATATGCATCGATTTTTGGAGAAAAACTGCAGAGGTGATTTGACGAATTATCATTATTACAGGCTCTCAATTAAAGGTAAAAACGTGATAATGAGTGTGATTTGTTTCAGCCTAATACAAAAAAACAGACCATTTTGCCAGAAAAGTTTAGGTGAATACAAGATGATTTTTGTTTTTATTGAACAATTTAGGGCTGCTTGTCATTTATCTGGTATATAACGTTCCATTTATCAAAATGATAACAATCGTAGTCGGTACCAATCGGCGAAACTCCAAATCAAAAGACGTAGCTTTGTTTTATCAAAAGTTACTCGCCGAATTCAATGCCGAAAGTCAGATTTTGGACATTGCCGAACTTCCTGACGACTTCATAAGGACTGCTTTGTACGAAAATAACGGAAAAAATGAAGTTTTTAATGCCTATCGTAAGATGATGAAGGAGGCCGATAAATTTGTTTTTATCGTACCGGAATACAACGGTTCTTACCCCGGAGCACTAAAAGGGTTCATTGACGGATTGGGCTATCCTAGCGAATTAAAGCATAAAAAGGCCGCTCTGGTGGGAATTTCGGACGGTGTACAAGGTTCGGCGTTGGCGTTGAGTCATTTAATTGATGTTTTCCATTACTTAGGTTTGAATGTGCTGGCCCAGCGGGTGAAGATTCCGTTTATGAAGAAAAATTTTCAAGAAGGAGAAATTAAAGATGCGCTTATCAATCAACTTATTCACGAGCAAGCGGAATTGTTGGTAAATTTTTAACTTCGCGCCCTAAATAGGTCAATGTATTAAAGTAACAGAACTTATGGCACACAATTTCGATGTTCCGTTTGAAGGAACCGCAGAAACAATTTTGGCGAAAGCAAAACGCGCCATTGAATCAGGAAATGGCACCATGACTGGCGACAGTGCAACGGGCTCTTTTTCGCTTCCTGCTGGAATCAGCAAGGTAAAAGGTGAATACGCGGTAGAAGATAACAAACTCAAAATAACCATTACCGACAAGCCGATTTACGTCAGTGGCGACATGATTGAGAATATCCTCAAAAAGCACCTGTCATGACTAAAAAGCCCTCGAAAGTCTAAACTTCGAGGGCTTTTTAGTTTTAACTCAGAAAATCCAATGCTCGACGTTCTGACCACGTAAACTTATCGTTTTTAACCAAAAAACCCACGTGTCCGCCCGTTTTGGGGGTTTCTACAAAAATGAAGGGGTGTTTTTCTGCCAATGCTTTCGGAGCACAGTCGGCATTTAAAATAGGGTCGTTTTGGGCGTTACAAATCAAAATGGGAATGCGTACTTCTTTGATGAAATTGACGGCGGATGCCTGTTCGTAAAAATCGTCGGCATCGCGGTAGCCGTTGACGGGCGCTGAAAAAAAATCATCAAAATCTTTCCAAACTTTAACGTTTTTCAAGCGGCTCATGTCCAATTTACCCGGATACAGCTCCGATTTAGCGGTGATTTTTTTCGTTAATTTTTTCATAAACCGGTCGCGGTAAAACCGATTTTTTGGTAAATCGAGTAGTTCTGCGCTGGTTTTCAGATTGGTAGGGGCTGAAAATGCTGCTGCGCCTCGTACAACGTCTGGTAACTCTTTGCCCCTCGCTCCCACGTATTTTAAGGAGATATTTCCTCCCATGCTGTATCCCACAAGTACTATTTTTTCGTAGTGTTTGGTGCGCAGGGCGTAGTTGATGAGTTCGCTGATGTCGCCAATTTCACCATGATTGTACAGCCGAAAGGCTTTGTTCATTTCACCGCTGCATGAGCGGCAGTTCCATGCTAGTACATCCCAGCCATTTTGTGAAAACAATTTGGCGGTTCCTTTGATGTAATGTCTTCCCGAATCGCCTTCCAAACCGTGCGTTAGTACCACCAGTTTTTTACTACGTGTATCTAGCCAATCAATATCTACAAAATCACCGTCTGAGAGCAAGAACCGTTCGCGCTCGTACGCCACTCCTTCAATCTTCCGAAAAACGCTGGGAACGATGGTTTGCAAATGACAATTGAACAGATAACGAGGTGGGCCTGGATAGGTTGACTGATTAATAATGGGCATTGGAACAGATTTTCTACAAAATTGAACGTAATTTTTAAGAAATCGTCAATTTTTGTACCAAACATTCTTTGGAGGTTATTCGAAAAAATGATTACTCGGTCGACTCGATAGGTTGATAGAGTAGAACTTTCAGCGTATTTTTGCAGTTAATAATTTTTCAGTGTCTTAAAACACTTCAACATTTACTAACACTACTCCAATGATTCGCTCCGTAGCCGACCGCGTTTATCTGGACAATGCCGCCACCACCCGTATATCCCCTGAAGTTATCGAAACCATGCTTCCCTGGATGACTGAGCAGTATGGCAATCCATCCTCTATTCATGGACACGGACGTGTGGTGAAATCAGCCATTGAGCAGGCGCGTAAAACGGTAGCGGGGTTATTGAATACTTCACCGGCACAGATATTTTTCACATCGGGTGGTACAGAAGCCGACAATATGGCCATTACTTGTAGTATTGATAATTATGGCTTAACGCACGCCATTACGTCACCGTTGGAACACCACGCGGTATTGCATACCTTGGAATATCTGGCCAAAGCGGGCAAAATCAAGTTGAGCCTTGTGAATATTGATGCCAAAGGCCATATTGATTTGAATCATTTGGAGGAATTACTTCAGACTAATCCGCGCTCGCTGGTATCATTGATGCACGGCAACAATGAAATTGGCAACTTGCTGGATTTGAATGTAGTAGGTGATTTGTGTGCGCAGTATAATGCCATTTTTCACAGTGATACGGTTCAAACCGTGGGGCATCTACGGCACGACTTGAAACAACTCAAAACGCATTTTATCGTTGGAGCAGCCCATAAATTCAACGGACCGAAAGGTGTTGGCTTCTTGTACATCAATGCCGATGTAAAAATTCACCCTTACATTCATGGGGGTTCGCAGGAGCGCAATATGCGCGGCGGAACAGAGAACGTGTACGGAATTGTGGGGTTGGGGAAAGCCTTAGAAATTGCGTATCGCGACATGGACAGCCACCGTGCACATATTGAGCATTTGAAAAAACGTATGATTGCGGGCTTCCGCGAAAAGATAGAAGATGTGCGTTTTAATGGTGATTGTGAAAATATGGAGCGCAGTAATTATACCGTACTGAACGTGAGTCTGCCGCCGTCGGACATCAGCGATATGTTGCTTTTTAATTTAGATATTGCCAAGATTTCAGCTTCGGGCGGAAGTGCCTGTTCTAGCGGCTCAGAAGTGGGCTCGCACGTGTTAGGTGCGCTTGGCGTGGCTCCAGACCGTGGAAATGTGCGTTTTTCATTTGGAAAATACAATACCGAAGCAGATATTGACTATGCCGTAAATACCGTTGCAGAAATGTATAAAGCAGTGACGGTTTAAACATCCCACGATACGCGCACATCGGCCGTAAGTGGGTGCGCCATACACGTTAGTACACGGCCGAGCGTTACTTCTTCGTCGGTCAGGATTTCGTTGTATTCCATTTCAACGACTCCTTTTGCGCATTGGGCAATGCAACTTCCGCATTGGCCTGAGCGGCAGTTATAAGGCAAAGGCAAGCCTGCTTTTAATCCCGCATCCAAAATCGTTAGGTTATTAACGACTTCAACCATTGTGGATGTCCCTTTGAAGTCGAGTGTTACAGATTGCGGTTGATACTGCTTTGGAGTAGGGGGTTTGGTATCGACCGTATAAAATTCACGGTGGATGCGGTCTTTGGCAAAGCCCATGGTCAGCAGCGTAATTTGCACCATAAGCATAAAGTGCAATGGCCCGCAGGTGTAAAAAAGCACATCGTCTTTGGAAGAGATTAGGTGTTGGTTCACGATTTCTTCCAGCATCGAATTATTAAGCCGGGCCTGACGCAGGTTTTTGGCATTTCCCCAAAAGAAGATCACTTTCAAACGTTCCGGATGCGCGGCCTGCAGCTGTTGCAGTTGTTCGTAATAAATAGTGGACTCAACGGTTCGGTTGCTGTACAGAAGCGTAACGGACGTTTCTGGTGCAGCGTACAGAAGATGTTTCAGTAACGAAAACAGCGGGGTAATACCGCTCCCGGCACCCATCAAAAACACATGGCCTGGTACTTCATAAGGTGGAATAATAAATCGTCCTGAAGGTTCTAGTGCAGTAAGGACGTCGCCCTCTTTTGCATAATCAAGCAATCGGCGCGAAACCAACCCGTTCGGAACGCGTTTGATGGTAATGGCTGGTAGCTCATCTACCCTCGGTGCCGTTGAAAATGAAAAAGAGCGCCTGACTTCGTGGCCGTATTCATCAAATAACAACGTCAAAAATTGCCCTGCTTGATACTCGAAAAGAGCATCATCAATGGGTTGTAAGACAAACGTCTTGGTATCAGACGTTTCGGGGATGATTTCCGCGATGCTGAATTTGCGAGTAGTCAGGTCCATAGGTCAGAAAGAAGGCGAGGGGTTTGCCTCGCCTTATGATTCATTGATTTTATCCGTTTATCCAGCTCTCCACTTCCTCTTTCTTCGGCATGGGAGCTTCGATTTTCAGTTTTTTACGCAGGCCGCCCAGATCGTTGAAGACTTTGTTGGGATTGGCCGCTTTGAGCGCCTCGATGGTCAAAAAGCCCATTTTCTGCAACGCAGGAATCCAAATGGTAGGTACCCCCTGTGTTATATAGTCATTTTCAGATGCCATTTCGGCTTTCTTTTCGGGGCGCATCTGCGGGAAGAACAACACTTCCTGAATGCTTGTCTGGTCGGTCATCATCATGGTAAGGCGGTCGATACCGATACCGATTCCCGACGTGGTGGGCATTCCGTATTCCAGTGAGCGGATGAAATCCTCATCCATCGCCATGGCTTCTTCGTCACCGCGCTCGGCTAGGCGGAGTTGCTCCTCAAAGCGTTCGCGTTGGTCGATGGGGTCGTTCAGCTCAGAATACGCGTTGGCAACTTCTTTTCCATTGATAAATAACTCAAAACGCTCCACCAGACCTGGCTTACTACGGTGCTTTTTGGTCAGCGGCGACATTTCGACGGGATAATCAATGATAAACGTCGGTTGAATCAGGTTATCCTCCACTTTGGCCCCAAAGATTTCGTCAATCAATTTAGCTACGCCCATGGTGCCGTCGGTTTCGATGCCCCATTCGTTGCAATGCGCAATCAATTCGGCTTCGGTTTTCCCTTCAACGTTGATGCCAGTGAATTTTTCGATGGCTTCAAAAATGCTCAACCGCTCGTATGGACCAGCAAAGTCGATTTCGTTACCCCATGATTGTATCTTTGTTTGACCATTTACCGCCAACGCCACTTTTTCCAGTAGCTCTTCGGTAATACTCATCATCCAATGGTAATCTTTGTAGGCCACGTAAAATTCCAGCGATGTAAACTCTGGGTTGTGTGTGCGGTCCATGCCTTCGTTGCGAAACATTTTTCCGAACTCATACACCCCATCAAAACCGCCTACGATGAGGCGTTTGAGGTACAATTCGTTGGCAATGCGCATATACAGCGGCATATCCAATGTATTGTGGTGGGTTTTGAACGGCCGGGCCGTGGCACCGCCGTGGATAGGCTGCAAAATGGGCGTTTCTACTTCCAACCAACCTTTATCATCAAAAATACGCCGCATGGTACTGATGATTTTGGCGCGTTTGATGAAAATATCTTTTACGTGCGGATTCACAATCAAATCCACGTATCGCTGACGAAAGCGCTGCTCAGGGTCCGTAAAACCGTCGTAGGTTTTTCCATCGGCTTCTTTGACTACGGGCAGCGGCTTCAATGACTTGTTCAGGATTTTGAACTCCTGTACGTGAATCGAAATCTCGTTGGTTTGGGTCGTAAACACAAATCCTTTCACGCCAATGATGTCGCCGATGTCAAGGAGCTTTTTAAATACGGTGTTGTACAGCGTTTTGTCTTCATCGGGACACAGGTCATCTCGACGGAAATACAACTGAATACGTCCAGTACTGTCCTGAAGCTCCACAAATGAGGCACTTCCCATGATACGGAAGCTCATCAAACGGCCAGCGATGGAGATATTTTTGTAATTAAGTTTATCGTTTTCGTAGTTTTTATGGATGTCGGCCGCGGTGACGTTGACGTCAAACGATTCGGCAGGGTAGGGGTCAATCCCCAGTTTCATCAAATCTTCGCGCTTTTGGCGGCGCAACAGTTCTTGTTCGCTTAGCATTGTATTCGGCAGTTTGCGGCACTGAAGTACCGCTTTTGACTTTTTATGAGGGCGCAAAATTAAAAAAAATAACCGTTAATCTGTGCTTTTGCTACCCTTTCGGTTGATTTTGAATGCTTTTCTTATAAAAACAAACGGCTGAGAATTGGTTTTCCCCACTCATAAATCGGTTTTGCCTTTTATCATTGTTGTAGAGAGATTTTAATTAAAAATGGATACTATTGTAATATCAATTTAATATCAAATATATCATGAAAGAAAAAGAACTTACTTCTACTTCGGGTTATGCATTCATTGCGGCAATCTTGGTCCTGTGGATCTTTGGGGGAATGATAGCTGCGGGCGCACAGGCAGGTTTACTGGCCACTATTTTATTCTTTGTCGGCACGACTCTGTCGATGGGTTTAACGGTAATCAATCCCAACGAGGCTGCTGTAGCTACTTTTTTCGGGGAATACGTCGGAACCATCCGACATAATGGATTACGTTGGGTCAACCCTTTGTATCGTCGCCGTAAAATCAGTTTGCGTGCCCGCAATCTCAACGGACCAAAACTGAAAGTGAACGATAAAATGGGCAATCCCATCGAAATTGCCGCCGTTGTGGTCTGGCACGTACAAGATACTGCTCAGGCTTCTTTTGAAGTGGATAATTACCAAAAATTTGTAGAAATTCAGTCAGAGGCAGCTATACGAAAATTGGCAGGTATGTATTGTTATGATATCATTGAAGACGAAGATGCTGAGATTACGCTGCGCGACGGTTCAGGTAAAATCAATGAAATGCTTGAACACGAATTGACGGAGCGATTGGTTCGGGCTGGGGTTGGCATTCATGAAGCACGCATCAGTCATTTGGCCTATTCGCCCGAAATTGCGGGCGCAATGCTCCAGCGTCAGCAGGCATCGGCGGTGGTAGCGGCTCGTAAGCAAATTGTAGACGGTGCCGTTGGAATGGTGGAAATGGCATTGGCAAAACTTTCGGAAAAAGGTATTGTACACCTCGACGAAGAGCGCAAAGCCGCCATGGTAAGCAATTTGCTGGTAGTGCTCTGCGGTGAAAAATCAGTGAGTCCGGTCATAAATGCTGGCACCTTATACAATTGACCGTTTCGCTTAAATTTCTACTTTTGGGAATGTTTAAAGACATCATTGTCTAAACATTCCCTTTGGATTTTCTGTCAATTTCATTTTTAAACCAATGGCCAACGAAAAAAAGGCGTTTGTGCTTCGCGTCAGTGCTGAAATGCTGAAAGAGTTGGAGCGATGGGCACAGGAAGAATTTAGAAGCACCAACGGCCAAATTGAATTTCTTCTGAGCGATGCGCTCAAAAAACGACGAAAGTCGTCCGGGAAAGTACTGCCGCCAAATCAACCGGAATAAAAGTTGTTATTCCCGTAATTGTATTCTTTATTTGTATAATTACGGGAATAATTTAATGCAATGATTCAGAGAGTTATCGAAAAAGATATTTTGTTTGGGCTAAGTTTTCAGCCTGCGGTAGCTATCTTAGGCCCTCGGCAAGTTGGGAAAACTACCTTTGTGAAACAATTACAGGAAAAGTTGGCTTTTCCCTCCACCTATTTTGACCTCGAAAAAAGTAGTGATTTGGCCAAGTTTCAGCATGACAGCCGTGCTTTTTTGGAAACCTTACAAAACCAAACCGTCATTTTAGACGAAATACAGCGGCTTCCTGAGATATTTCCGGATATTCGGGGATTGATAGATGAAAATCGACGCCCCGCTCGGTTTATTTTGTTGGGCTCTGCTTCGTTTGTATTGCTGAAAAATACTTCAGAGGCATTAACGGGACGAATTGCTTACTATGAAATGACTCCTTTTCTGGCAACAGAAATAGCACCCAATGATTTAATAAAACACTGGTTGGTAGGCGGATTTCCAAATGCTTTTTTGGCTAACGACGCTGATCGGCAACAAAAATGGTTTGAGGATTTTGTAAGAAGTTATCTCGAAAGAGACCTTCCATTACTGGGCTTATCGGCTTCGCCCATTCAACTCAGACGCCTGTTAATGATGATTGCCGGTATTCAGGGAAACCTGTTGAACCAGTCTATGTTGGCTAATTCGTTGGGAATCAGGGCTAATTTGGTAAGTACTTATTTGGATTTTTTTGAACAATCGTTTTTAATTCGCCGTTTGCAGCCTTATTATACCAACATTGGCAAAAGACTGAGTAAGACACCTAAAATCTATATTCGAGACAGCGGCTTAGTACATCATTTACTTTCAATTCATCAATACGAAACCCTTTTGGGGCATATTGTTGCTGGTGGTTCTTGGGAAGGGTATGTCATTGAGCAAATCATTGCTCAGCTTACGTACCAACATCTGCCCTTCTTTTACCGCACTGCCGACGGTGCTGAATTGGATCTGGTGATTGAAGAAGGATTACAAATTAAGTTGGCTATCGAAGTGAAATTGAGCAACTCCCCAAGTCTTAGTAAAGGAACCACTGTTGCTTTAAACGATGTTGGAAATCCACCTCTGCTGGTTGTAACACCCTCTGCCGACGATTATCAATTACGACCTGCTGTTTTTGTTTGCAGTATTGCCACTTTGGCAAAAAATCTCAGTCAACTTTTAAAGTAATTGAGACTTTTACCGTTCAAAAAATTTTTATCCGAAATTGATACCTAAGACTTTGATGTATAAATTCCTGATGTATATATTTGCGTCATGAATAACTCTCAATTATACAAAGGAAGCCTTTCGCTCATTATCTTAAAACTACTCGAAGAAAATAAGCGAATGTACGGTTATGAAATCACCCAAAAGGTGAAAGAACAAACCAATGGTGAGGTGGTGATTAATGAAGGGGCGCTGTATCCGTCATTGCACAAATTGGAAGCCGAAGGCCTGCTGACGGTCAGCATTGAGCACGTTGGCAACCGCCCCCGCAAGTACTATGCCTTGACGGAAAAAGGCGAAGCCGAAACCGTAAATCGTCTGGAAGAACTCACTGATTTTGTCAAACACATGCAATTATTGTTGAACCCCAAACTTTCCCTTGGCTGATGACGAAGGAGTTAGGTTACATTGACATCAGCCGTATTTACAGTTATGTGGAAGGCATGGGTGTAGAGTTTTATGACGTTCAGGTGGAAATTGTGGATCATATTGCTTCTGTCATGGAAGAGCAAATGAATATGAACCCTGATAAACCATTCAAAGAGATTTTTGATGCTACGCTGTCAACGTTTACTGACTTTGATGGTTTAGTAAATGAAAAGCGCCGTCAGGTGGCGCGTCAGTATAATCGTTATGTGTTTCAAAGCTTGAAGTCATTTTTCAGTTGGCCTAAAATTATTTTTATTCTTATGTTGACTTAGTTTATCTACTTATTTTTAGATAAGTCTGATAATCAATTGATTAAATTGGTAGAAACAAAAATTTGCAAATAGGCTTAATCATCTGGATAGGTTACACTTTTTTGCCGTGGGAAGAATTAACTTAGAGATACACAAATTCTCAACCGCTAATCATACGATTTGGCACTTTTTTCTTTTAGGAGTGGCTCATTTCTTTCCTTTATTGACAAAATACACCGTCATATATAGTCACGATTACACATTTTTATTTGCCATTATTTATTGTGCTTCGTTTTTGGTGATTTGGGCAGTGATTGAATCGTACGAAAAATTAAGGGCTTATGGACGTGATAAATATTTAAAGGCTTTGGCATAGATGAAAAGAGAACTTACCCCCGTGCAAATTGAAGAACTGTATGCGTTTATAAAGCGCAAAGGCGTAAACTTTTATGAAGGTAAGCGCTTATATCCCCAGGCATTTGCTTAAAAAGGGAAATAGCTTTTTAATAGATATAAACTTTTTGCTTTTCTACACTTCACATTTGCTAACTTGGGGTCGAAAATTACCTCAAACAATGAAATTTAGCAGTCTTTTTTTTGTGTTTTGCGTCTGCGGTTTTACAAACGCATTTGGGCAGGTAGGGCCTAAGCCTGAAGAGTATTATGTTTTGATTGATGCTACACATATTGAAACAAAACTACCCGTTCCAAGCGCTAAATTTTTTGTGACTGATGACGAAGGCAAACGCGTTTTTGAATTACAGGCCGATGCCGCTGGTAAGGCTTCGACCAAACTTCCGCGTAAAGCCAATTATTTGGTCGAATGCATTGCGGAAGGATTTATGACGCTTATTTTGCCTGTTAGGGATTTACGCCCCCAAAATGTGGTGCAGTTTAAAATGATACCAGCCAAAAAAGAAATTGTGCCTTTAAAGATTCCAGAGAAAGGCAAAGCCATCACGCTAAACAATATTTATTTTGACCGCAGCAGTCCAGTGCTTCGTGCTGAATCACAGCCCGAATTGGATGCATTGGCCGAAGCATTAACCCAAAATCCTACGGTTCGGATTGAAATCAGAGGGCATACCGACAGTGCTGGCGACTTTGACCTGAACGTCAAACTTTCCCAAGAGCGCTGCCAATCGGTGGAGGAATATTTGATAAAAAAAGGAATCCAACGCTCGCGTCTTCAAAGCAAAGGACGCGGAAGCCTTGACCCTATTGCCCCAAATACTTCCGAAGAAAACAGAAAAAAGAATCGTCGGGTGGAGTTTGTGGTATTGTGATGGGAGGCTTTTGCGTAATTTTGCCAGATGCATCTGTACCTTCATATTCCTTTCTGCAAGCAAGCCTGTCACTATTGTGATTTTCATTTCAGTACTAGTCTGAAGTCGAAAGCAGAATTGGTGACGGCCATTTGTCGTGAATTGGAGCTTCAAAAAGATTATTTACCCACGCGTGAGCTCGAAACCATCTACTTTGGGGGAGGAACGCCCTCGTTGCTGACAGAGGCAGAATTAGGGCAAATTTTTGAAGCCATTCACCAAATTTACCACGTAAATCCGTCGGCTGAAATTACCTTGGAGGCTAATCCAGATGATTTAACTTCTCAAAAACTTCTTTCGTTACGACCTTTCATTAATCGTCTCAGTATCGGGCTGCAATCGTTTCATGAACCGTATCTGCGTTTTATGAATAGAGCGCACAACGCTGTCGAATCAGAAGCCTCAGTAAAACGGGCGCAAGACCACGGCTTTAGCAACTTGACCATTGATTTGATGTACGGGATGAGTGAAACACAATTGGGAATTGAACATATACCAATAGTTTCTGACGAACAATTATGGCAGAGGGATTTGGAAATGGCCGTTGCCTTAAATACGCCCCATATTTCGGCTTATAATTTAACCATTGAGCCTAAAACAGCTTTGGGAAATTGGCTCAAAAAGGGGAAAATAAATTCAGTAGATGAGGAACTATCAGCGCGTCATTTTGAGCAGATGATAACGTACCTTAGTTCAAATCAGTATGAGCAATATGAAATCTCCAATTTTGCCCGCGAAGGCCAGTACGCTCGTCACAATAGCAGCTACTGGAAACGCAGGTCTTATTTGGGCGTGGGTCCAAGTGCCCATTCGTTTAATGGAACTTCTAGGCACTACAACATTGCCAATAATGCCCATTACATTCAGTCACTTAAAGCGGGAGAACTACCTTTTGAAGCGGAAACCCTGAGCCCTTTTGATCAGGTAAATGATTATCTTCTCACGAGTCTACGTACGATTTGGGGGTGTGATTTAGGAATTATCCAACAACTGGCGGGAATTGATTTGAGAGAAATACAAAAAAAATACCTAGCGGCGTTTATGGATAACGGGTGGATTTTTATTGAAAATAACATTCTATTTCTTACACCTAAAGGTAAATTATTCGCTGACCGAATCGCGTCAGATTTATTCTTTATCTGATAAGTTTTTCCAAATTTGTAGTTTTTGTGCCACTGAACCTTTGAATCATCTCTGTAATTTTTAATATCTTTATCAGCCCAACAAAGACATTTTATGGCCGCTAATCGTATTCGTCCTGCTATCGTTACCGCACCAAAACCTAAGCCTGCTTCTGCTGGGTGGCGTTCACTCATTTTGCGAATTTTACTCAAAACGATTCTTTATTTTGTGATTGGTTCGGTGATATGGGTAACGGTTTTGAAGTTTGTTCCTGTTTGGGTTACGCCATTGATGATTGCCCGAAAAATGGAGGCTATTTCAGAAGGGCGTAGCAGCAAAATTTATTCGGATTGGACACCGATGGGTGAGATGTCCAAAGAGGCGCCGCTATCGGTGGTAGCTTCGGAAGATCAGTTGTTTCCAGCACATTGGGGATTTGATTTTAAATCAATGGGCAATGCCTTCAAACACAACCTTCGGGGAAAAAAAATCAGAGGCGCCAGCACTATTTCTCAGCAGGTGGCCAAAAACGTATTTCTCTGGCAAGGACGTAGTTATATACGAAAAGGATTGGAAGCATACTTCACGGTCTTGATTGAAATAATATGGGGAAAAGAACGCATTTTGGAGGTATATTTAAACGTAGCCGAAACGGGTAATATGACTTTTGGGTATGGGGCAGCGGCGCAACGTTTTTTCTACAAACCAGCATCTTCTCTGACCCGAAACGAAGCGGCAAGAATTGCGGCGGTGCTACCGAGTCCACTTCGTTTTTCGGTCAAAAATCCATCCAGTTATGTTCAACGTCGTACTGCCCAAATAGCGCGCCAAATGCGGATGTTGGGTCGCGACTATGTCCTTGGTTTATGACTTCATTAAGTATTTTTGCTTATTCCTTGGAGAATAGATAAAAACCATATTATTTAGAAGAATCACACAAATAGTATTCTGTTAAGTTTATCTAAGATTGACGTACTAATTGCCGAAAAATTTAAAGAATACCCTACTTATCCTGAGAATTATTTGATTTACCTAACCGTAAATCCAAACAATGAACCTTTATACCTGTGAAATAAATCATGGGGTATAATTGGGAAATCAAGAAGTAGGGTTATGAAAAAAAACGGATTACGTTTTCTTATTTTGATGACGGCATTATGTGGATTGTTGCTTTGTAATAATGCAACAGCACAGCTTACTCCCTGTGCCGTGGCCGACCCACCCAGCGACAGTATCCTAGGTTTGGAGAAAAGGCTTTTAAAATTAAAAAGCCAATTTGTTAAAAATGCCCGGACTTCGGGCTTGATGGCGGTTCAGTACATTCCCGTCAAAGCGCATATTCTTCGTAAAAATGATGGTACGGGCGGCCTTAGTTTAGCGGATTTAAACACTTCACTGGCACAGATTAACCGCTATTTTCAGAACATAGGTTCGGGTTTACAATTATATTTTTGCGGTTCTCCCAACATTATCAACAATACTGCTTACTACGACTACAATAACACGGAAGAGCTAGCACTATGCAATGCCAATAATGTTTCGAATGCCATCAATATCTATTTTCCCAACAGTATTCGCTTCGGCTCACTGACGGTTTCAGGCTATGCTTATTTTCCGAGTACATTAAGTATTTCAAACAGTCTCTTCATTCAAGCGCAAGCTGCAACGGATAATCGTACGTTGGCGCATGAATTAGGCCACTATTTTAATTTATTACATACGTTTCAAAACAGTAATAATATAAATAATGCAGAACGGGAATACGTAACGCGTAATGCGATGCAGGGCGCAAACTGCACACTTAAGGGGGATTTATTGTGTGATACGCCCGCCGACCCTTACGGACGAGATTCGGTCGCAATCCAAGGGTGTACTTATACTGGAGCCGCCCGTGACCCGCAAGGCCAATTATACATGCCGTCGTTGTCAAATATGATGTCCTACTACCCGGTGAGCTGTGGTAGCGATTTTACCCCAGGTCAATACGCACGAATGGCCGACGGTTTTTTGCTACGTAGCGACCCCTCTAATCAATATAATTTTTCATGTGGACCAACCGTAACGGGGAGCAATGTACCAGGAAATTTGACAGGAATGTTGTTGGCTTCGGGCCTTTCTTTGACTTTTGCCGATAATTCTTCCAATGAATCTGGCTTTATTATTGAGCGTTCTAGCATCTCGGCAGCAGAGGGTTTTATGCCGATTGGTGGCTTGCCTCCCAACACAACCACGTACATCGATCAAACCATTAACGCATACACAACGTACTATTATCGGGTTAAAGCCTCTAATTCTTCAACTCAATATAGTGCAGTACTTACGATTTCAACGGCACTGAATTACTGTACGCCTACGTATACCTACGCATGCGGCACCGCGGCAGTTGTCATAGACGAATTCGTATTGAAGCAAGGAGCCACAACCATTATTAATAATAACAATTCAAATTGCTCCCTAGCCAACTATGGAGACTACACGGGTACTCCTTATCCGGTAACGGCGGGGAATACGTATACTTTTACCGTTGCCGCAGTGGCACAGGGTTCGGGTAATTATTATGATCAACACGTATCTATTTGGGTAGATTTTGACCAAGATGGTTATTTTGAATTAAACGAAAGGGTATATCGAAGTGATAGTTTGGTTTCGATGCCTCGTATGAATCCAGTAGCATCAGGTGCTTTTGTCATACCTATCTCCGTTCAAGGATTAGTAAGGGTTCGAGTACGTTCGGGCTTTAATTTTGGCGTGAGCAGTGCTGTCACCAATCCATGCGGACTACTTCCTTTTGGTGAAACGGAAGACTATATGTTGCAGGTAACTTCTCCCTCTCCTGCAACAATCATCACTAATGCAGTGACTCCAAGCTCCGTATGTGCTGGACAAGTAATTAGTGTGGGATTTACGGCAGCTAATTTCTCATCAACCTCCTATGTCGTACAACTTTCAGATAATACTGGAAATAATTTTATTACTATTCCTACTACGGGTACGGGAAGTCCGTTAACCGCGCAAATACCCGAAAATGCAATTGCTGGAATCGGTTATAAGGTGAGGGTTATTTCTATTTCTCCAAGTGTGACAGGGTCTGCAAGTAGCACATTTATCATCAATGCTATTCCCGATGCGCCGGGTGTTACCACCCCGATAAGTTATTCACAAGGACAAACAGCATCTCCGTTAAGTGCCGTGGGAACGAATTTAAAATGGTATTTGACTGCTTCTGGAGGAATGGGAAGTAGTGTTGCACCTACTCCTTCAACTGTTGATGTTGGAACTACCGATTATTATGTCTCTCAGACGGCGAACAATTGTGAAAGTACCCGTGCTGGAATTCAGGTTAATGTCGTTGGTGTTTCAACAGCAGCCGTTTGCTTAAACTTGGCATTGTTTTTGGAGGGGCCTTATGCTGGAAGTCAGACCATGACAAACAAGCTAAATCAGCAAGGGCTTTTGCCCGGGCAGACACCTGTAAGCTCATTAGGAGTACCAACCCCCGCTGGGCAGCCATATTCAGGAGCACCGTGGAATTATTCGGGTTCAGAAACCGTAATTTCGTATCCCTCCAACGCAGTCGATTGGGTTTTGATTTCATTGCGTACAGTTGCGCAAGATCCTATCACAACTGTTTTTCGTACCGCTGCGTTGTTGCTTTCCAATGGTAGCGTTTCGTGGGTAGGCGCTTGCCCTGTTTTGCCAATAAATCAATCGTATTTTGTTGTAGTTGAGCACCGTAATCATATAGGTGCTGTTTCGCATCAGGCAATTGCGGTCATCAATAACAGCATTAATTATAACTTTTCTACGCAGCAATCCTACATTCCAGCGGGCTCACCGGCCAATGGGCAAAAGCAACTCTCGGGAGGATTGTTCGTACTGTATGCGGCCGACTGTACCAAAAATTCACTTTCGCAAATTGACGCAAACGATACCAGTAAATGGCGAGTAGATAATGGAAAAGTAGGCCGTTATCTAACAACAGATTTTAACATGGACGGCGCTCCCGATGCCAATGACAATACCGTATGGCGTTTAAATAATGGCCGATTCTCAGGTGTCAATTTCTATTGATGGCACGTTTTTTGCAATAAATCACTAACTAATATGCGCAGTTCACTAACGAAAAATTTAAAAAAGTGAGATGAACATAAAATGAGATGACCCTAAAAGTAGATCTTATCATTAATTCTAGGGTCTTGCTGAAATACGATAGTTATAAACCGATAATGTTATGAAAAATCCAATCATTGGTCGTGGACCAATTCTCATTGGTATATTACTCTTTTTTTACGCAACTGGGGCTTTTGCGCAAACAAGTTTTAAGTTACGACTGGTTACAAAATCAATTAGTTGTGACAGCGCCATTGTCAGTGTCGAAATCCAAGCCCCTGACAGTGCATTCGTAATGGGAAATGCCAATTTGAGAATTTTCTATAAAAGTGCCCAGCTCGCAAATCCGTCTATCAAAAGCCGAAATAACTTTACATCAGGAGATTACTTTAACATAACTTCATTAACAGATGTTGGGGTAGATACCTCTGTTTTTACGCTGAATATTTTGTACAGAGGAGAGCAAGGGAGTGGAACTACCGTGGGAACTTCTTGGATTTCCATCGCGGACGTCAAATTTGCGCTGAATGGAACAAATACTTCCAAATGCTATGACTTGTTTTTTCTGCCAAAGGGCGCTTCCAATTCGCTGCCTAATACCGTAATAACCCGTGCGTATGCCTCCCCAACGGTGGAGGATCCGAGTCGGACGCTGACCGAAGAAATAAACGGGACATTTACCAACATTATGAATCAATGCTCGCTTCCTGTAGTTGCGATTGCAGGAGATACTACCATCAATGCGGGTGGAGTGGCGATTCTGACGCTCTCGTCACAAAATGGTGTCTTTCCAGCTACTGTTACAATTACTGGAGAAGCACCCATTCAATTAACCCAGGTAGAGCCAGTCAAAACGGTATCGGTATCACCAGCCACCGATACAATCTATCAAATTTTGACAGTGACAGGCAGTTGTGGTGCTGGGTCGGCAGCTTCTGGAAAAAGCCAAGTAGAGGTGTCGGTATTGGAAGTCACTCCTCCTGAGTGCCCTCCTGCTAAGTGTATCCCATTGACAGTGAGGATAATCAAATAAGAGATTTAAGAACGAAAAATATCCATCAAAAAAGTGGCGGCTCTCATGGGCAGCCACTTTTCGTTTTGTACCATTAGTTCAACTTCATGGAGTTGTTCGGTGATTTCTTTATGGCCGTAAAACTGTTCTTCCAACGTCTGACGGATGAGGCTGTGCATCCACTCCAGATTTTGTTGTCGGCGGTTTTTAACGTGGAATCCAGTGGCTTTGGATTGTGAATCAAATTGAAGAATTTGATTCCATATTTCGTGTAAACCTCGTTTCTCTAGAGCTGAGCAGGTCAAAACGGGAGGAAACCAGCCATTTTCATTGGGGGGGAATAAATGAAAAGCATTTTGGTATTCTACCACTGCTCGTTGGGCAGCGGATTGGTTGTTGCCGTCGGCTTTAGTAATTACTACGGCATCGGCCATTTCCATAATTCCTTTTTTGATGCCTTGGAGTTCATCACCTGCTCCCGCGAGCATCAATAAAAGGAAGAAATCAACCATTCCTTTTACGACGGTTTCGGATTGCCCTACTCCCATAGTTTCAACCAGTATAATGTCAAATCCTGCCGCTTCACAAAGTAAGAGGGTTTCGCGGGTTTTATTGGCTACGCCGCCCAATGAGCCGCCAGAAGGTGAAGGGCGAATGTATGCCATTGGGTCGTGGGCGAGTTCTTCCATGCGCGTTTTGTCGCCCATGATACTCCCTTTGGAGCGTTGACTGGTGGGGTCAATGGCCAATACCGCCGTTTTTTTGCCGTCGGCGGTCAATGTTTTGCCGAATGCTTCGATAAATGTACTTTTTCCAACCCCAGGCACTCCCGTGATTCCGACGCGAATGGCGGAGCCTGTACGAGGTAATATCTGTTCTAAGACTCGCTGAGCTAGAATTCTGTCGGAAGGTAGTTGACTTTCAATCAGTGTAATAGCTCTGCTAAGTATCAGCCGGTTGCCTGATAAAATACCTTCGACATACGTATCAACAGAGAGACGAGCTTGCAACAGCGTAGAGATTGATTAGTGGTAAATATTTCTCTATAAATCTGAAGGTAAAGATAAAATTTTACGCCTTAGTTTACCGACTTATGAATGTTATTCTGCTGGCTGGGCGGCAAATGCTTCTGCCCACAGTAAATCTTCAGGAGTGGTTATTTTGATGTTTTCGTAACCGCCTTCAATGAGGGTAATGGGATGGCCTGCGTGTTCTAAAACGCTGGCACAATCGGTAAAGAACGGTTGTTCGGGGGTATCAAAAGCGGGCCGCATCCAGTCTAAACGGAATGTTTGGGGAGTTTGTACCAAACGATAAGCGGCTCTGTCAACGGAACGGTTAGCGCCGTCGGCGTCGACAAAACGAATGGAGTCTTTGAGGGAGACCGCCGTAACTGCCGTGCCTTTTTGCGCGGCAACTTCAAAACTTTGGGCAATGATACTTGGAGAAACAAAGGGCCGCACTCCGTCGTGGACTGCAACTAAGCCTTCTTTTGCGCTTATTTTTTTTAAGCCATTTTTGACGGATTGAAAGCGGGTATTTCCCCCAGCCACGGTGACAATGGCGGGATAAAATCCGTGTTTGTCGCAAAGCGCATACCAAGCTTTCATCTCATTGGCAGGAAGAACCAATAGAATTTGCAGCGAAAAATCGTAAGCGATAAACTTTTCAATGGTGCGCATTAAAATAGGTTTACCCCCCACTAGCATGAATTGTTTGGGCGTTTTACTGCCCATGCGGGTGCCGTTTCCGCCGGCAACGATGATGGCAAATTTGGTCATAAAAAAATCGTTAGTAAACAGTCGTTAGCCGTCAGTATTAATACAAAAACGTAACTATGGACTATTTACTAACGACCAATTATGAACTTAACTTAAATAATCAGCATGGCATCGCCATAGCTAAAGAACTTGTATTTTTCCTTCATTGCTTCTTCATAAGCCTCCATGACAAGGTCATGGCCACCAAAAGCGCAAGTCATCATCAACAAGATGGATTCAGGTAAATGCAGGTTGGTCAGCAATGCGTTGGAAATTTTGAAGTCGTAAGGCGGGAAAATAAATTTATCCGTCCATCCTTCAAAGGGTTTTACGCGGTTGTTGGCCGATACCGATGATTCAAGTGCTTTGAGCGAAGTTGTTCCAATGGCACAAACACGTTTACCTTTATCGAGCGCTTCGTTGATTACATTGGCCGAAGCCTCGGTGATAGCGAAATTTTCGGAATCGGTTTTGTGTTTGGTCAAATCTTCAACGTCAACCTGACGGAATGTACCTACCCCTACGTGCAACGTGATTGGGGTAAAGTTGATGCCTTTGATTTCCATCCGACGTTGAATCACTTTCGTAAAGTGCATTCCAGCCGTTGGCGCAGCTACCGCACCAACGTGTTGAGCGAAGATGGTTTGATAGCGCTCACGGTCAGCATCTTCTACTTTGCGCTTAATGTCGCGAGGAAGGGGTGTCTCTCCCAACTCGTCGATGGCGCGCATCAACTCGTCGTGATTTCCGTCATACAGGAATCGAATGGTCCGCCCGCGAGAGGTGGTGTTGTCAATGACTTCCGCAACCAAGTCGCTATCGCCAAAGTACAATTTATTACCTACTCGAATTTTACGGGCAGGATCTACCAGTACGTCCCAAAGCCGCATTTCACGGTTGAGCTCACGAAGTAAAAAAACTTCAATTTTCGCACCTGTTTTTTCCTTTTGACCGTATAAGCGTGCCGGAAAAACTTTGGTATCGTTGACGACCATTGCGTCGCCTTCTTCGAAGTAGTCTATAATTTCGGAGAACTTTTTGTGTTCAATCTTTTTGGTTTGACGATTTACCACCATTAGACGGGACTCGCCGCGGTCTGCAGGATAGAGAGCAATTAAGCTCTGAGGAAGGTCAAACTTAAACTCGGAAAGTTTCATATATCTTTTTGGCTAAAAGACACCTTAAAAAAAAATAAGACCGCAAAAGTAGTAATAAATTGGCTATTATCAGCTAGTTTCGTCTTTTTTTTTAGTGCATGGTCAGGAGCCAGCCCTATTTGGGGTGTGTTATAACCAAAGGAATTATTAGGGAGCTACTACTACATCAAAGGTGATATTTACATCATCACTTCCAGGGGCAACGGTGCCATTTTTAACGGGTTGGCCATTTACAGGGGGCTGGTGGCGCAACTGAAGGCGAAGCGAACCTTGATTGATGCTGCCAGTGGCAACATTTCCAGACAATCCAATCGGGAAATTACGGCTGTCTTTGTCACTTGCCGTGTAGGTAAACAGCGACGAAGGCGTGGGCGTTAATACGACCAAATGTTCATCCCCTTCTTCCCGTACTTCGTCGGTTATGTTATCAGTTGGTGTTTTGCTTTCATCCAAAAATTCAACATCTACCTTGTAGCTGCGGCTTGCTTTTAAGGTAATCCGTGACGTTGTTGGGGCATTGCCGCCGTCGCCGTCCAAATCTTTCCATTCAAATTTTTGGGGAGTTGTTGTTCCGTCTTCGGTGAAAGTCAGGCGTACGGTGGTAATTAGCTCGTTTTCGTCTTCTGGGGCGGGAGCTTCCTTCGTTCCACAACTCCAAATGACGGCAGTAAGGGTAAAAGCCAATGTAATGGTTAATAATGAATGTGCAGGTTTCATGTTGAAATGTAGTTAAAAATTAAAAAATCCATTTTAAACGCACTGAAAAATTGCGGCCCTGGTCCAGTGAATAATACCTGAATCGGTTAAGATAGTCGCGGTAGGCAGTATCAAACAGGTTTTGTCCCGTAATGCCCCACGTTATTTTTTGTTTTTCGGTCAAAATTATATCGCCACCTACTTGGATTGACCATAAATGATAGGCAGAAGGGGGAGGCATAAAATCACTATTGGGCGGAACGCGCTTTTGTTGATCGACCCATAAATGTCCAATGGAAACGAAAGAATCATGGGAGTGAATCACTTTCCCAATTTTGTAACGCAGACCGTTTTCAATGCGATTAGCGGGGATGGCCACCAGATAATTATCGTCGGCCTGGTCGTAAGCCCTCAGATAAGAAATTTTGGCAGTATGCTCCCAGCGTTGAGTAATATTCCATTCACTTGTGACGTCGGCACCCGAAAATGTCGCGTTTGTTTGAACGTATTTAAAATAAGGAAAAGCCCCGCGAATGGTCAGAATGGGTTCCGACTGCGGTTTTAGGTAGATAAAGTTTTGAATGAAATTGTGGTAAAATCCTATTTCAGCACGAAAACGTTCGGAGGTATATTCCACGTTTCCCATCAAATTATAGGCGGTTTCGGGACGCAGGCTTTCGTTGCCTTCTTCATAGGCGGCTGCGCCGTGGTGTACTCCTTTGCTGTACAATTCGTTGACGCTGGGGGGGCGCCAGCCGGTGCCAAAATTTGCTCTTACAGAGAGATGTGAGTTGGCATTAAATACGCTCCCAATGGTACCTGACCAACTGTTGAATTGATGGTTTCGTTGGTCTAATGTTTGTCCGATAAAACGATACACTTGAAGCCAACGCATATCATATCGTAGACCCGCTTCCCATTCCCATTTTTGTTTAATCCAGCGCTCAATCACAAATGCGCCCGCGTTGGATTGCTCAAAATCAGGGATTAAGGGGCGGCCATCGGTAAAGTTGTATTGGTGCAAACCGCTGAATCCGATTTGACCAGTGATTTCTTTGGCAATGGGCTTATGCTCCAAAACCACGTCACTAGTTAAAGTAGTAATCCGAAACAGCAGTGCGGGCTTTAGGGCGGCCTGCGGACCGTGCAGGTCGTATTCGGCGCGTTGGTTGTGTTGCCGGCCTAGCGTCAGCGAAAGACGATTCCCTGAAAATTGCCAGTAGGCTTTTATCTTTAACAAATCATGGTCAACGAGCTGATTCGGACGCTCAATGGCGCGGTTAAAATCGGCTTTAATGAAGGGCTCACCATTCTGAATGACGTTGAGTAAGTCAGAGGTGCTTCCGATGTGTGAGCCCGAAAAGATACCTAAGTTGGTGTGGAACTGACTGTAAAAAACTTCGGCACCGAGTTTGAGAGAACGATAGCCTGCTGCTGCCGAAAAATTTTGTTCACGAACGCCCGTATTGGCCAAAAAATAATCGGGTGTTCGAATATTGCCGCCGTTTTTGAGGGTGCCTTGCAGGCGCCAGCCAAACCCTTTCCATTTATTGAGCCTACCTTCAATTGTTCCTGACAAAACCCCAGTGCGTCCATTTGTAAACCCAACGGTATTCAACTCGCCTCTTATTGAGCCAGTTGTGTAAGGCAGTTCTGCGGGTTCTACTAGAATGACCCCGCCGATGGCATCTGAGCCGTATCGAACACCAGCGGCACCTTTCACAACGGTTAGGCGTTTGGCAATGAAGGGGTCGATTTCGGGTGCATGTTCAGAGCCCCATTGTTGTCCTTCCTGCCGTATTCCGTTATTAATGATTAGAATCCGATTGCTGTGTAGTCCGTGGATAACGGGTTTGGCAATGAAAGCGCCCGTTTGTAGCATGGTCACACCCACAATTTTTTGCAGTGCCTCGGCCAAGGTTTGGCCGCGTGTTTGTTCTAGTGATTGATTTTGTAAAGAACCCGAAGGTTGCGTCAGTGAAGTGACGCGCCGTGCGACGATTTCTACGTCCTGCAAGTGCACTTCGTCTTCGCTGAGATTGAGGTTTTCTTCCGCGCTGTGTTGTAGCGCAATGGAGGTGCGGGTGGTTTTGTAGCCAATAATTTTACATTCCAGCACGTAACTGCCCTGACACAATCGGTCAAATTTATAGTGACCTTCGGCATCAGTAGTGGTTACTTTTGAGGTATTTTTGATGGTTAGTACGGCACCGACAATGGGCAGGTTGGTCTCACGGTCTTTGACCACGCCTTTGACAAAACAATCGCAGTCCGCCGTATTTTGGGCGTGAACTTTGTTGAAGTCAAGCAAACCAATGAAGAATAATACAATAAACAGACGAACCACCCTTTGTGAATTTTTCACAAAAGTATATTAAATGCAACTTTGTTGCAAATATTAATTTTCTGATTCTTCGGCGGGTATTTGGTCCTTGGGGCGTTCGTAGATAAGTTTTCCCTTATCATCCCATTCACTGATTAAAATTCCTTCGCCGTCTTCGTACCAGTAGCGGGGATAACGCGTCACTTTTTTACGTTGGCGCCGGTATTGGTAGTATTCATTCCAGGTACCAATGGGAAGGTCATTGTCGTATTGGCCTTTTACCATCAATTGACCGCCGTCGTAATATTTGAGATAATCCCCTTTTCTTTTTCCATAATGGATAGGAATCACTTCAAGGACTTTGGTGTGTGCGGAGTCATAATAGCTGACAACCGATTCGGCAGGGAACCCGCGTGACCATTTTGTTTTGTCCAGTAAGCGGTAGTTGGCGTCGTATGTTTCCCAGCGTCCGTCTTTGGTGCCAACGTAATAATTACCTTCTTCGACCAAGGCTCCAGATGCATAGCGTTTGTAAGGGCCGTGAAGAATAAGGGCCGATTCTTTGTCCTTGATGGCAGCTTTTGAGATAATTCGGTTGCGAGAATCGTACCAAAATACGTCTACTCCATCATATTGACGCGGTGGACGGGTTTCTTTCAATACGTGAAATTCAATCTGGGTAATTCGGTCACCGCTTCCAGTTGAGGAGGTCATGCGAAGAATAGACAGTCCCTCATAATCGGTATGGAATTTCTTCTTTTTCTTGCGTTTTGCTTTTTCTGCTTTGCGGTATTCTTTGATTTTAAGGCCTAAATCAGGAATCGTTTCCGTGAAAAAGCCCACGGCATCGGCGGGTTTTACGGCTTTTCCACCCACGGTTGCCCCAACGCTCGGAGCAGCGGTTGAAAGTCCTGCTTTTTGAAGTAAGCTATCGGCTTTGGCTTTTCTTTCCTGTAACTTTTGGGTCCGTTTGTCAATTTTTTCTGACGTTGACTGCCCGTGAGTAAGCTGGAAAGAAAACAGCAGGGTGGCAAAAAACGCTGCTGGGAAGTAATTTTTCATAATATAAGCTAACTGCTGCAATTTCTCTTTAATATGATGATATTCAACCTCCAAAATTATACCAAACTTTTAACGCTCGATTTGATAATTTGGTATAAGGAGGATAAATGTAATGAAAAAGAGAGAGTTAAAGCAAGAATTTTGATACGGGCTATCGGTGAAAAGGATGGAGAGGTTACATTTTTACCAATCGAATTACTTTTTGACCTGTATCGCATCTTAACATACATAGATAATAGCCCGGTGTCCAATGAAGCCCGTTTATTGGAAGGGTATAACTGCCGTTTTGTGCCATACCTTCGCGCAATACCTCTATTTCTCTCCCCATCAAATCATACAGCGCCAGCTTAATGTACATCTGTTTGTTGATGGTGTAGGTGATTCTGGTTAAGTCGGTAAATGGATTGGGAAAGTTTTGTTCTAAATTAAAGTCAGGATTGGTAGCCAGCGTTGTATCAGGGACAGGTTTGAAAATAGGCACCGTTTTAAACTCCTTGTTGCCCATAATGGTCGTTGCCATGGCGCGCTCTACCCCAAGGTAGTCTTGCAATACACTGGTGTAAACTTGGCGGAAATCAAATTCATATTTAATATCCCCGTTGTTGTCTACGTCACTTAAAACGGGATTTTTTCCAACCAGACCGCCCAATACTGAATTGCCGACTACAAATAAAGGGGCTGCAGAACCGTGGTCGGTTCCCATGGTTCCGTTTTGGGTTACTCTGCGGCCAAATTCGGAGAAGGTCATGACAACGACTTTGTCGCCTAATCCTCTTTTGGTCATGTCTTTTTGAAAGGCCGCGACAGCCTCAGAGACGGTTTTGAGCAGGTTAGCGTGGGTTCCCGTGGTGGTTGCGTTGGCCACTACCTGATTGGCGTGAGTATCAAAGCCGCCGATGGTTGTTAAATAAAAAGGCGTTTGTAATCCGCCCGAAATGAGTTCCCCCACAATTTTTAACTGTGTCCCCAAATTAGTATTGGGAAAAGACGTAACGTTTTTGGTCGCATTATCCCATTTTTTCTTGATAATGTCGGAGTAGGCAACGGATTGAGAAGCAATCTGCCGCATAAATTTTAGCTCTTCGCCTGCAAGTGTATTGGGAATGGGGTCTGTGTCAACACTTGTACCTTTTACTAAATTATAAAAGTTATTAGGGTCATTAAAAACAACCCCCGTAGATCCTAAATCAGACTGAATCAGGAGTGATTCTACCGCGCCTAGCTGAATAGCCATGGGCTGGTCTGGAATCTGAATTGGAAAACCTGGATAAAGTTGGGTTAAATACCGCCCGACCCAGCCCTCATCCAATACTTCGTTGGCATCAGACGCGGTTAGCCAAATGTCGGTAGAACGAAAATGAGAACGGTTAGGGCTTGGATACCCTACATTTTGAACGATGCTCATTTTCCCATTGTCGTACAGCGCTTTCAACGCGCTCATGGCGGGGTTTAACCCCATTTGGCTGGTAAGCGGGAGTACGCTTTCTTTTTTTATGGCAATATTTGCGCGCTTGTTATAATAAAGCGGATTCTCGTAAGGCACCACTGTATTGAGGCCATCATTGCCGCCAGATAGTTGAACCAGCACAAAGATTTTGCCATTCGTGGCTTCCAGATTAAGGGCAAAAGGATTGTGAGCAAAGGCCTTTACTGGCATATTTCCCATCCCAAACGCCACTCCTCCCGAAATAAGACTCAGTTGTTGTATAAACTCTTTACGGTTCATATTTTTTACGTTTTGGATAAAGAACTAGGCAAGTTGAAACTCAGGGAGCCGCATTATAGCTTTAAAAAAAACTTTGAGTTGAACATCAGCTCCTGGCGTGCTAGTAGACCAATTGGCCAAAATAGTACCGCCGAGGAGTGTTCTTACGAGTGCGTCTTTTTTCTGCGCACTGAGTGGAAATTGTAAAAAGAGCGTCACGACTTCGTCTACAAATTTTACCGCATCTTCGGAGGTTTTGTATGAGCGGGCATAATCAACGGGCGCACTTATGTTTTTGAATTGGACCGCTCGCGCATTACCCATCATATTGACTACATTGTCAGAAAAACCTCCTCTTACAACAAACGTTGTGGAGTTAATCCAGTCGCGCTGGCCCACCCATCCCTGAACGCTCGGAGGCAAAAAGAGTTGCTGTTGCAGCGCCTGTGATTGCGTATATACATATGCCCAGTCGGCGGTAGGGTTTATTTGTGCGGGGGTCATGTCAAAAGCCTTTAAAATACCAATGGTCGTCTCCATGGGGCTTTTGATTTTTGCGCCTTTGTAATCAGTTTTATAAAACTCGTCGTTGGTAAGCATGAAAGATAGGACTGGACGGATTTCGTAGTTGTTTTTACGAAAAATATCGGCCATTTGCTTCACAAAAGTTTCGTTGGGCTTATAGAAAATGAATTCTTTGTAGAGCTTCCGGCATATAAACTCGGCCGCTTCGGGTTTTTCCAAAATAATGTCGACAATATCGCCGTAGGTGAAATTGCCTGTTTTACCCAAAAAAGTCTTCGTATTGTTCGAAAAACGGTTGGGGTTGAAGGTGGCATTTAAACCGTTCACCTGCCAACCAGTAAGTGCCAAAGCGGCTTGTTTTACGTCGGTTTCCGTATAATTGCCAATTCCTAACGTAAACAGCTCCATCAATTCACGAGCGTAGTTTTCGTTGGGGGTGTTGCCGCTGCTCAGTCGGCCGTCCAAATAAATTAGCATGGCAGGGTCAATGGTGACTTCTTTGGTCAGTTGCCTGAAGTTTGCCCATGCACTGCGCCTAAAAAGTGTATTTTGTCGGTACATGTGCTGGGGAAAATTTACCTTGTCACGCTCTGAAACAAAATGATTATGCCAAAACAACACCATTTTTTCGCGCATATTTAGCTTTTCCCCCAGTTGTTGATTGTACCACCAATAGGTCATACTTCGATAGCGATCGCCGTCGGCGGTGCCATTGTTGGCGACGGGGTTTTCGTTGACCCAATCACCAGGAGGAGTGGGGAGTGGAAGCGAAGCTAAAAGGGATTTCTCCACAAACTCCTCAAGCGTTGGATAAGATAACGCTTGCTCCAAATCTTTGCGAGAATAGCCAAATAAACACCGAGAAAGCAGATGTTTAGCGTTTGATATATCCCAAACAGGCATAAGAGTAATTTTTAACGTTCAAGTAGATGGTATTGGTAAAATGTATTGACAAAAATGGACAAAAAAGGTTTAAAAATCTAATGCATTATTTCGCTGATTTTCAGAGGAATGTCTAAACTTCACAGGAGAGCTATAAATATTCCAATTGGGCAGGGTATTTAATATCTTTGGTTCTGGCCTAAAAAGAGTCAAATTGTTATTCTAATTTTGAACTTGTTCTCATTTCTGAATTTAATCGTTTGCTTATGCAAGTTGAAGTTTGTGCTTTTTCGATAGAATCTTGTTTAAACGCCCAAAGAGCGGGGGCGCATCGAGTAGAGTTGTGTGGAGGCCTATATGAGGGCGGAACCACGCCAAGCTATGGGCTGATTCAACGGGCTCGGTCTGTGCTTTCCATTCAACTTTACGTCATGATTCGTCCGCGTGGGGGAGATTTTTGTTATGATGAAGAAGAGCTTGAAGTAATGCGAATGGATATCCTAGCTGCCAAAAAAAGCGGCGCCGACGGTGTAGTGTTTGGATTGTTAAAGCCCAACGGACAAGTAGATATTGAACAAACAAAAGCATTGGTTGCCTTGGCTAAGCCCATGGGCGTAACTTTTCACCGGGCTTTTGATGTGGCTTCCGATCCTTTGGAGGCATTAGAGGCGATTATTGAAACGGGGGCCGAGCGTATATTGACTTCGGGTCAACAAAATTTGGCGATAGAAGGCAAGGAGTTAATCGCTCAACTCGTAGAAAAATCAAGCGGAAGAATAGAAATAATGGCGGGGAGTGGCGTAAATGCCGACAATGCTGTACTTTTAGCTAAGACAGGAGCAAATGCTTTACATTTAACAGGTAAAGCTGTCAGACAAGGAGCAATGACTTATCACAAATCAGGGGTAAGTATGGCCTCTGTTTTACCAACCGATGAACACGAAATTATCTATACAAACGAGGCGAATATTAAGGGGTTAATCAGACGGTTAGGTGAAGAAAAAGTTAATTTTTAAATTTTTTTATTAATTTAACTCGCTAATTATCTTACAAGTAGCTACCTTTGGACGCAAAAATCACATTTTTTCTTGATCATGATTACTGAACCTTTAATGATTCAAGCCCAAACCGCCAACAGCGGTATTGTAGGTCAAGCCATTACCTACGAAAAGATTCCAACGCAGATATACGCTAATGCCAAAGACGCATCTGCGGCGGTGGCAAAAGAGATTGCTGATTTGATTCGCAGCAAGCAAAAAGAAGGGAAACCCTGCGTGTTAGGACTGGCAACGGGCTCGTCGCCCAAAACGGTTTATGCGCAGCTCATCAAAATGCACCGGGAAGAAGGGCTAAGTTTTAAGAACGTAATTTCGTTCAACTTAGACGAGTATTATCCCATGCAGCCGGATTCCATTCACAGTTATGTTCGCTTCATGCGAGAGCAACTTTTTGACCACGTGGATATTCCGCAGGAGAATTATTTCATCCCCGATGGCACCGTTCCACCAACCATGATTGCTGATTTTGCCCATCGCTATGACAACAAAATCAACGCCATGGGAGGTATTGATTTTCAGTTGCTTGGGATTGGAGGAAATGGGCACATCGGTTTTAACGAACCGGGTTCATTAATCAATTCCCGCACCCGTTTGATGACGCTCGACCACTCGACTCGTGCGGCAGCGGCCATGGAATTCGGTGGATTGCACCAAGTGCCCAAAAAGGCCATTACCATGGGGGTCGCCTCCATTATCAATGCCAAAAGAGTGGTATTGTTGGCATGGGGTGAGCGCAAAGCACCTATGATTAAGGCCGCAGTCGAAGGCCCAGTAACGGAATTGGTACCCGCTTCATATTTGCAGGCCCATCCTAATGTGGCCTTCTTTGTGGACGAAAGAGCGGCCAATGACCTGACACGTGTAAAAACGCCGTGGTTGGTTGATACCGTAGAGTGGGATAACTCAATGATCAAGAAGGCCGTAACTCACTTGTCATTTACGCTACAAAAGCCTATCCTTAAGCTCACTACCAAAGATTACAACGACAACGGGATGAGCGATATGCTGGCCGCTCATGGTTCTGCCTATGATATTAACATTAACGTTTTCAACCAATTACAACATACCATTACGGGATGGCCGGGTGGCAAACCCAATGCCGATGATACCCACCGTCCTGAACGGGCACTTCCTGCCAAAAAACGGGTTATTATTTTCAGCCCGCACCCTGACGATGATATTATTTCGATGGGAGGTACTTTTCAGCGATTGGTTGATCAGGGTCATGAAGTGCACGTAGCCTACCAAACCTCGGGAAATATTGCCGTAGCCGATGATGAGGCGTTTCGTTTCATTGATTTTGTGGTAGATTACAACCACAAATTTGGAATTGAAAGTCAGGCAGCGATGCAGATATTTAACGATGCCAAGGCCTTTTTGAAGCAGAAAAAAGACAGCGAAATTGACACCTCCGAAGTTCGATACGTAAAAGGATTGATTCGTCGTGGAGAAGCCAAAGCTACCTGCCGTTTTGTAGGAACCGAACATTTTCATTTCCTTGACATGCCGTTCTACGAAACAGGAACGATTCAGAAAAAAGGCATTAGTGAAGCCGATGTCAAAATTATTGCCGATTTGATTGAAGAAGTAAAACCGCACCAAATCTATGCAGCTGGCGATTTTGCCGACCCGCATGGTACGCATAAAGTGTGTTGGGATGCCATCGAGGCGGCGTTGAAGCAGCTCAAGCACAAAAACTTTATGAAAGACTGCTGGGTATGGCTGTATCGCGGTGCCTGGGCGGAGTGGGATATTCACGAAATCGAAATGGCGGTTCCGATGAGCCCTGATCAGGTTGTCAAAAAACGCTACGGAATTTTCAAACACCAATCGCAGAAAGACGGCGTGGTGTTTCAGGGAGAAGACTCTCGTGAATTTTGGCAGCGTGCCGAAGAGCGCAACAGCGGTACGGCGCTTCTCTATGACCAACTGGGCTTAGCGGAGTATGAAGCCATGGAAGCATTTGTGCGCTGGCATTTTTAGAAAGTGATTTTGTGAAATTTTACATAGAGAAGAGCGTTAGTTGGTCAGAAAATCAGCTAACGCTTTTTCTTTATGGTATCTTTGTCCTAAAATCATTACCTGTAGCTTTGTTATGCGTACCACATTATTGCTGTTTTTATCAAACCTGTTTATGACTACGGCTTGGTATTGGCATTTAAAATATAAAGAAACCTCCCTCTGGAAAGTAATTTTGATTAGTTGGCTCATTGCGTTTTTTGAATATTGTATCGCCGTTCCTGCCAACCGGATTGGGTCGTATGAATTCAATGCTTTTGAGCTAAAAACCATTCAAGAGGTAGTCAGCTTAACCGTTTTTGTAGGTTTTGCCGTTATTTACCTTAAAGAAGAAGTGCGGTGGAATTATTTAGTGGGCTTTGGCTTCATTGTTCTGGCCGTCTTTTTTATTTTCAAAAAATGGTAACTTCTTTTTCAAATAATTAATTATCAATTGTTTATTCGTTTTTGAATGAAACAACGAATTGTAAAAATCGCGGTCTTTCTGATTGCACTTATGGGGCTGAACGTATTAGCCTCGTTTGTCTTTTTTCGGTGGGATTTGACGGAAGAAAAACGGTATTCCATTTCGGATGCTACCAAACGATTGCTCCAAAATCTGGATGGACAGGTGGTGGTAAAAGTCTATTTGACGGGTGATTTTCCGGCTGGATTTGAACGGCTTGAACGCGCGGTTCAAGAAACCCTTGAGTCGTTTTCTGATTATGCAGGGGCCAATATCGCCTACCGTTTTATTGAACCCAACGACCCAAAATTACAGGAAGAGCTAACGCAGAAAGGGCTTATTCCAACCAATTTATTTGCCAATGAAGACGGGAAACGCACGGAGCGATTGGTATTTCCGGGAGCTATGCTTGTATATGAAGGCAAAGAATATCCTGTACAATTGTTGAAGGGAAATCAATCTGCTTCCCCAGAAGAACGGCTGAATCAGTCGTATGAAGGAGTGGAGTTTGAACTGGCTTCGGCCATTCGTCGGCTGACGCTTAAAGAACACAAACGCATTGGTATTTTGGTGGGGCATACCAAAGTGCCACCGCCGCGTTTTTCGGATTTGTTGGCTACACTCCAACAAAACTATGACTTGTACTTCGACGTTCAGAATCCTGATTCTTGGGAAAAAGGCGATTTACTTATCATTCCCAAACCCGATTTGCCCTTTACGGAAGATGAAAAATACCGACTTGACCAATTTGTGATGCGGGGTGGAAAATTAGTGCTTTTTGCCGACGGGGCGCGGGTCGACAGTGTCAGTTTGGAAGGTACATTTGCTCAGCCCTCGGCGCTGAATTTGGATGATTTGCTGTTTAAATACGGATGCCGTATCAATCAAAATCTTGTCAAAGACCTCAGCTGTGCCTTGCTTCCGCTCAATGTGGGCAACATGGGCGACAAACCTCAGATTAAACCCATGCCGTGGCGTTTTTTTCCGTTGATTAATAATTTTGGCAAACACCCGATTGTCCGAAATTTAGATGCCATTTACACACGTTTTCCCAGCAGCATTGATACCGTTGATGCGCCCGGCATTGTCAAAACACCGCTTTTGCTTACTTCCCAGTATACCAAGCTTCTAAAAGCGCCCGCGTTGGTGGCCTACAACGAAGCGCGCCAACAACCAGACCCGAGAGAATACAATGCGGGCGTAAAAAATGTAGCTCTGCTATTGGAAGGGTCTTTCTCATCACTTTACAATAATCGCCTTCTTCCCAACGACCCGCGCATGAGTTCTTTTGTGGGACAAGGAAAACCCGCCAAAATATTGGTCGTTTCTGACGGCGATATGTTGGTCAATGACATTGATTACGCCCGGGATGCGCCTTTTCCGCTGGGGTATGACCGTTTGTCGGGAAAAACTTTTGCCAACAAAGATTTTGTATTGTACGCTATTGATTACCTGATGGATTCGGAAGGATTGATTACGGCACGAAATAAGCAGGTAACGCTGCGTCCGTTGGATAAAATCAGGTTGAAGGAAGAGCGCACCCAATGGCAATTGCTTAATCTATTGGCTCCTTTGGTGCTAATCGGACTTCTGGGGGGAGTTTGGCAATGGACTCGGAAACGCAAATACGCCACGGGATAATGGGCACAACATTAAAAAAGGCTCGGCAACATTGCTACCGAGCCTTTTTTAATGTTGTGCGAGTTATGCTACCTCTGCTACGGGTTCCTCTTCTAGAATATCTTTTTCTACCCGCAGGTTGTCAATGATAAATCGCTGACGATCAGGCGTATTTTTGCCCATATAATAACTCAGTAATTTGGGAATGGTGGCTTCTTTGTCCAAAATAACGGGCTCAATACGCATATTTTCTCCGATAAACCGACCGAATTCATCAGGAGAAATCTCACCCAGGCCTTTAAATCGTGTAATCTCCACTTTTTTGCCACCGCCGAGTTTTTTGATGGCTTTCAGCCGCTCATCATCACTGTAGCAGTAAATGGTTTCTTTGTGATTGCGCGGATTGCGTACTCGAAATAAAGGCGTTTGCAAAATATACACATGGCCATTACGTACCAAATCGGGGAAAAATTGCAGGAAGAATGTCAACATCAGCAAACGAATGTGCATCCCGTCTACGTCGGCATCGGTGGCAATCACAATGCGGTTGTAGCGTAAGTTATCAAGACCGTCTTCAATGTCGAGTGCGTGTTGGAGGAGGTTAAACTCCTCGTTTTCATACACCACTTTTTTCGTCATTCCGAAGCAGTTGAGCGGCTTTCCACGCAAGCTGAATACGGCTTGCGTTTGTACGTTCCGGGATTTGGTAATCGAGCCGCTGGCCGAGTCTCCTTCGGTGATAAAAAGGGTGGTTTCGTAGCGGTCTTCGGATTTTACATCAGGAAGGTGATTGCGGCAATCGCGAAGTTTTTTGTTGTGCAAATTGGCCTTTTTGGCGCGGTCATTAGCCAGTTTTTTAATCCCTGCCAATTCCTTACGTTCACGTTCCGATTGTTCAATTCGCTTTTTCATGGCTTCCCGCACCGAGGGGTTCATGTGCAGAAAATTGTCCAACTTCGCTTTCAAAAAATCATTGACAAACGTACGAATGGTTGGGCTGTTGGAATCGGGAGAGATATTATTAGATCCCAGTTTTGTTTTAGTTTGTGATTCAAATACTGGTTCCTGAACTCGCACACTGACGGCCGCAATGATGGACGCCCGGACATCCTCTACCGCATAATCTTTATTAAAGTGCTCGCGGACAGTATCGACGAGCGATTGACGAAAAGCCGCTAAGTGCGTGCCGCCCTGTGTGGTATACTGGCCATTGACGAAGGAATAATATTCCTCCCCGTATTGGTTGCCATGCGTGAGGGCAATCTCAATATCATTGCCTTTCAGATGAATGATGGGATACCGAATAGCATCTTCGTCGGTTTTGTTTCGCAAAAGGTCTAATAGCCCGTTTTGAGAAAAAAACTTTTGCCCGTTAAAATTAATGGTTAACCCAGCATTCAAATAGCAGTAATTCCAAATCAGGTTTTCAAGAAACTGTGGGATATAGTGGTAGTTTTTGAAAATGGTATTATCAGGCTCAAAAATCATGTGCGTGCCATTGCGTTGGGTTGTAGCTTCTTCTGCTGATTCAGTGGTTATTTCTCCTTTACGGAATTCAACCCACCGGGTTTTTCCCTCCCGAAACGACTGAACTTTGAAATAACTGGAGAGAGCATTCACCGCTTTGGTACCTACGCCATTAAGCCCGACCGATTTTTGGAAGGCACCTGAATCGTATTTCCCTCCTGTATTGATTTTAGAAACACAATCAACCAATTTTCCCAAAGGAATGCCCCGACCATAATCTCGAACCTCAACACGGTGGTCCATGATTTTTATTTCTATTGCTTTTCCGTGGCCCATGGTGTGCTCATCAATGGAGTTGTCGATGATTTCTTTTACCAACACGTATATGCCATCATCTGCGGCGGAACCATCGCCGAGTTTTCCAATATACATTCCCGGACGGAGCCGAATATGTTCTTTCCAATCAAGAGATCTAATACTGCTTTCGTCGTACTTTACTTCTTCTGCCATTAGTTTAATTATAGATTAAGGGCGCTCTCTGAAGCGCTGTGGTTACAAATTACGATTTTAAATGCAGGAAATACAACGTTTAAAAGGTGAAAAACAGTGTTCATAAAATATTTATCCATAAATATTTGGGAGGTTTAAGGAACTTTGTTTTACTTTGTAAAGCAAAGTTCTTTTTATATTGCGTCCCAGTTTCTTAATACGTTGATTGTTAATAGTCTAAAAAAGGAAAAATACATCATTTACGAAAATGAAAATATCGGAAAAATTATACAATAAGCCGCGAAAATGGCCGTAAAAAAGAAAAAAGTTTAAAAAACACAAAAAGTTACGTTACTTTGTCGGCCGGATTCGTTCTTACATATCGAACGGCTTAGCGAATACGTTAAGATATTGTTAATCAGAATCTAAGAATTTTGTTTTGAACATAATTTGCATGAAGAAGTTTTTTGGAAGTTTCTCTCTATCAAGCGCTCGGCGCACCATTTTTAACGTTTGCCTGGTAAGTGTTCTCGCCATTATGAGCATAAACGCCCAAACCCCCGCGGGGGCAGGCTCAACTTCAAGCGGTTCGGCGGGCGCTCCAGCACAAGGGCAACCTTCGGCCACCAATGCTGGCAATACCCCGACAGCTGCTCAACAAAGTGCAATCAATAATGCTATGTCTAAAAAGGCAGAGCAGCCTAAAGACCCCCAAGCTCCCGTGAATCCGACGGAAACAAAAACAAAAACGGATACGGTGGCATTAGATCCCGAAGAGGCTTATCGGCAGGCACAGTTGGTTAAATTGCGCCGTAAAATATTTGGTACGCAGCTTTTTACCAATCCCAAAGTAAGCTTTGCCCCCTCTGAAAATATTGCCACTCCGCGCGATTATACCATTGGGCCAGGAGATGAGCTGACTGCCTATATTTATGGGTACTCACAATCACAAATTGAAATGGTGGTGAACTCGGACGGATTTGCGTTCATAAAACCCATCGGAACGGTTCAGTTGAGTGGGCGTACCATTGAACAGGCTCAGAAAGAGTTGATTACTCGATTGGCTCCTTACTACAACAACTTGGGTACGCCTGGAAACAGTAGTGCAAGTACGTTCCTTCAAATTCGTTTGAGTCGAATCCGAACCATCCGGGTAACTGTTTTGGGTGAGGTAGCCACACCTGGTACTTATAATGTATCTTCTTTGTCGTCGGCACTTAATGCCCTTTATTTGACGGGCGGCCCTAATGAGCTGGGTTCGTTTCGTCAAATTCAAGTAGTTCGCAGAAATAAGACCATCGCTACCCTTGATTTGTACGAATTATTGATGAACGGCACATTGAATAGCGACATTCGTCTTCAGGACAATGACGTTATTCAGGTAGGTGTTTATAACAAACGTGTTGAAATAAAAGGCAATGTAAAACGCCCAGGTATTTATGAGTTGCTTCCAACTGAAACCATTAGTAAGGTGCTGGAATACGCGGGTGGATTTACTGACAACGCCTATACGGATCGTTTAAAAGTCTTGGGACTTACGACCAAAGAGCGCAGAATAATTGATGTGAAAACAACCGAATTTGACAAGTATATTCCAAAGAACGGGGATGAAATAAGCGCCGAGATGTTGCTGGCTCGTTTTGAAAACATGGTTGTGATCAACGGCGCGGTTTTTCGGCCTGGTCAGTACTCATTGGATCAAAACAAATCGTTGCTTGAACTAATTAAAAGCGCCGAGGGGCTAACAGGAGAGGCATTTACGGGACGGGTTAATATTATCCGTACCAGAGACGACCTGTCGGTAGAGAATATTTCCATCAATTTAGCCGATATGATTAATGGCAAAACCGATGACTTACTTTTAAGACGTGAAGACCAAGTGATTATTCCTTCCAAATTTGAATTGCGGGAGGCGGCTTTCATCAATATTAGAGGAGAAGTAAATCAAGGCCCAGCCGTGGGATTGCCTTACACAGCAAATTTAACCTTAGAAGACGCCATCATCAGAGCGGGTGGATTTAAGGAATCGGCGGCAAATTCGCAGGTAGAGGTTGTGCGTCGCCGTCGGGATGTCAATGTACAATCTGTTTCAGCTCAAATTGCGGATATTTTTACTTTCGACGTAAACCGTGATTTGACAATTGATGGAAACGATAGTCGTTTTGTCTTGGAGCCTTATGACGAGATTTTAGTTAGATCAGCTTCTAATTATCAACCTCAAACTTTTGTTACGGTTCAGGGTGAAGTAGTAAATCCAGGAATGCATGGTATCAAGAGTAAAGATGAAAAATTATCAGATTTGCTCGTGCGGGCGGGTGGCTTAACCGCTCAGGCGTATGTTAACGGAGCTACGCTGTTACGGAAAGTAACCCTGAGCGATGAAGAATTAGAACAACGCAATAAGGCCGTTGCTGAGATTTCGGATGATGCAAAGAAAGGCCAATTTGTAGGTGGCGAAATTGATAAAAATAAAGAAGAAGCCATTGGGATTGATTTGAAACGGATTTTGCAAAATCCTGGTGGAAGAGAAGACATTATCTTACAAGATGGTGATATAATTGATATTCCAAAACGACTAGAAACCGTACGTCTACAGGGTGAATTATTATTCCCAACTACGGTTAAGTTTCGGAATGGCAGTTCATTCATGGACTATGTGTCGCAGGGAGGAGGGTTTACACGTACTTCCCTAAAAAGAAAATCATACGTGATTTACCCTAATGGATCGGTTGACAGAACGCGTAAATTCCTTTTCTTTAATATTTATCCTAAAGTTGAACCAGGTTCAGAGATTCATGTTCCGCAAAGAACTCAGTCTGATTTGGTTGAAGCACAACGTGCTATTCAATCGGTTATTGGTATATCTTCTACATTAATGACCTTAATTACGACAGTAATAGCTTTTAGATTTTTGGGTAATCAATAAATAAGATGTAAAAAAATAGAGGCTATTCAGGCTTAAAAGCATCATGGAACAACAACAACAAGAACAAGTAACACTTACTCCTAAGCTTATATTTCAGAAAATAATTCAGACCAAAGATTTGATTCTGAAAAACTGGTGGCTTATCCTGATTTTAGCTGGAATAGGAACTGCAGTTGGTTATTATGTCGATTCTGAGAAGAATAAACGAGTACAATATATCTCCGAAATTATTTTTAACGTTACGGGGGCTGGCGCTAGTCAAGACTTAGGAGGCTTAGGAAGCTTGCTCGGTGGCATGGGTGGAGGGCGCGGTGATGCGGGCCTGTTTACGGGAGAAAATCTTTTCTATGTCATCAAAACACGTCCTGTATTGGAAAGGGCTTTGTTGACTCCGATAACACTGAGTAACGGTAAAAAAGAGCTCTTTGTCAATTATTATCTTGACTCAACCTTTATACGTCAGGATGATTGGGGTGATTTCTTGAAAGAATGGTTGCCTGTACGAATTCAGCACACTAAGCGCGACTCGATGTCAAGACTGGAAAGACAAGTATTTGATGGTGCGTTGAATAAAATTCGGGATCGTGAAATTACCATCGGGCAACCCAATATAAAAACGGCATTTTATGAATTAACCGTTTCAATGGAAAATGAGACTGTATCGAAAGTTTTTATCGAACTTTTGCTTTCAACGGTAGAACGAGTATATCAAGAAACCCAGACCCGAAAATCTCGGGAAATGATGGGGATAATGAGAGCTCGGGTAGATTCATTGGGAAGAGTACTCAACCGAACTGAAAGCCAACTTGCCAAAACGACCGCTATCAACGTAGAAGCCGTGGCTCCTACCGCTAAAGTAGCCGAGGGAAGACTAACCAGAAGTACTTCTTTTGTGACAGCATTGTATTTGGAGGCTTCGAGAAGCCTTGAGAATCTCCAAATGTCAATTGTGAAAGAGTCTCCTTTGTTTACGATTATTGAGCCAGTAGTTTTGCCTCTAGAAACAAAGCTTTTTACCCGGGAGAATACTAAGTTTGGGGCGATTCTTGGCGTTATTGTTGCTATCATTTTTGTGTTAGCCAAGCAAACGTACTCAGAGGCATTGAGGGATATGAAGAAAAAGTGAGTTAGTGCAGCTTAATTTTATTTAGCTTTTAACTCTTAATTCGTACTACAGATGGCATTTATAAATGAAATAGTCATTGAAGCTGGCCATGGTGCCAAAAACTATTGGAAAGATTTGTGGAAAAACCGAGAGTTGCTGTGGATTCTTGCACGGCGTGATTTGTCGGTTCGGTATAAACAAACTGCTATTGGAGCTGCTTGGGCCGTTTTACGGCCTTTGGCTACAATGGCGGTGATGGTTTTTGTTTTTGAAATGGTAGGTAAATTTGAGGGAGACGCAGGTGTTCCGTATCCCTTGATGGTATTGGCTGGTATTACCATCTGGACGTTTTTTGCCAATACGTTTACCCAAATCAGCCACAGTATCTTGCTGAATTCCAACTTGGTGACCAAAACGTATTTTCCCCGACTGATTATGCCGTTAAGTTCGGTTTTGGTTGGGTTTATAGACTTTGCCGTATCGCTGGGTTTATACTTCATCATTGCCCTCTGGAAAAACCACTTGCCTGGTTTGGAGATTATTTTCCTTCCGTTATTTGTGTTGTTGGCCTTATTGACCTCCTTATCATTTGGGTTATTTTTCTCGGTATTGAATGTTCGCTTCCGTGATATTGCTCAACTTATTCCTTTCTTAGTGCAGATTGGATTCTATGCCTGTCCGATTGCGTATAGTGCTTCATTAGTGGAAGCAAGCCAAGATGCTTGGTGGTATGATTTGTATTATCTCAACCCGATGGTGAGTATCATCAACGGGTTTAAGTGGTCTCTGTTAGGAGATGGTTCTTTTTTCAAGGTGAGTAGTTTGTACAGCACGGTGGGTGTTATATCTGTAATGTTGCTGATTTCCGTTTACTATTTTCGTAAGGAAGAAAATTCATTTGTTGACTACATTTGATTACTTTTGAACCTATATAAACTTTGGGGCGCTCAATGCAGGTAATTGTAGCAGAAGATATAAGCAAAAAATACATCATCGATCACCAAAAAGCGATGCGTAAAAGTTCGACCTTGCGCGATACTTTTTCGGAGAAATTCAAGCATTTTTTTGGTAAAGGCGAACAGGATGAGGTAGAAAAGGAAGAGTTTTGGGCACTTCGCGATGTGAATTTTACCGTTGAGCAAGGTGATAGGGTAGGAATTATTGGCCATAATGGTGCTGGTAAATCTACTTTGTTGAAAATCCTCAGTAAAATCACCGAGCCTACTGGTGGAAAAGTAACGATAAAAGGACGTGTGGCGAGTTTACTGGAAGTTGGGACGGGTTTTCACCCTGAATTGACCGGGCGAGAAAATATCTTTCTTAACGGAGCAATTCTCGGCATGAAACGCCACGAAATAAAGAGTGCGTTCGAGAGTATTGTAGAATTTGCAGGGGTTGAGAAGTTTTTGGATACCCCCGTAAAACGATATTCGTCAGGGATGTATGTGCGACTTGGTTTTGCCATTTCGGCTCATTTAAGTCCTGAAATCCTCATAATTGACGAAGTACTTGCCGTAGGTGATGCAGATTTTCAGAAAAAATGCCTTGGCAAAATGCGCGATGTATCGGAGAGCGGTCGGACGATTTTATTCGTAAGTCATAATCTTGCCGCTGTGCAATCTCTTTGCAATCGTGCTTTCTATTTTGAGCACGGTCGCCTAAAAATGCAGGGAGATACTACGCACGTCGTCAATAATTATCTTAGCCATGTGGCCAAAACGAACTTGGAACATTTTTGGGAAACTCCCGAAGAAGCCCCAGGTAGTGACGAAGTACGCTTTCGAACGGTTCGCATTGATCCAGAGTATCAGGGAGGTAAACATTACATAGATGTAACAACCCCCGCCCGCGTTCATATTGAATTTTGGAACATGGCCGAGCGTGCCGATTTAAATTTAAGCCTGCACTTATATGCTTTTACGGGAGAATGTATCTTTAACGTAGGAACAACCTCGCAATCTTTTGAAAAAGGATTGGTGTCAGCTACGCTGGAGATTCCTGGCAACTTCCTGAATGACGGCTCTTACGTGATTTCAATCATGGTGGTAAAAGACACATCGACCGTATTGTTTCAACTACCCGATGCATTGTCCTTTGAGGTGGAGGATCACCGAGAGGGGGTTACTTGGTACGGTAAATGGCCAGGGTATGTGCGCCCTCAATTAAATTTTCAAATTTCTCAGTCAGAAGTACTGGTCTAAACGGTCGGCTCGCCGAAGCGAATGATTAACGTTACTAAAACATACCTTCCCGATTTTGATCAATATGTTTCTTATTTAAGAAAAATTTGGGACAAGTCCCTGCTTACCAACAATGGCCCCCTGGCGCAGGAATTGGAACAGGGGCTTAAAGAATACTTGAATGTAGACCATCTGTATTTTTGTGGCAATGGGACTATTGTGCTTCAAATGGCGCTCAAACTACTGGATGAGCCCGGAGAAATTATTACAACGCCTTTTTCGTACGTTGCAACCACCAATGTTATATTGTGGGAAAACTCAACGCCTGTATTTGTCGATATTGATTCCCATACCTATTGTATCAACCCCGACCTGATTGAAGCGGCTATAACGGAGCGCACGCGGGCCATTCTGGCGACTCACGTCTACGGTAATGCCTGTGATGTAGAAGCGATTGAAAAAATTGCAAAGAAGCATAATCTCATTGTTATCTATGACGGCGCTCATGCATTTGGCGCTACTTTAAACGGGCGTTCTTTGCTTTCTTATGGCGATTTTTCTACGTGCAGCTTCCATGCTACCAAGCTTTTTCACACAGTAGAAGGGGGAGCAATAATCGCAAATGATGCCAAATGGCACGATAAATTACATTTATTGCGAGCTTTCGGTCATCGGGGAGATGATTATTATTTTGTCGGAATCAACGGTAAAAACTCTGAAGTTCATGCAGCTATGGGGCTTTGCAACCTGCCGCTTGTGCCGCAGTTGATTGCGGCCCGTAAAGCGGTTTGTGATTTATATACCGAACTACTCGATTGGAATCATCTTGAGGCTCCTCAATGGGTGGAAGGACTAGGACGTAATTATGCCTACTATCCAGTGGTTTTTGAATCTGAAACCAAAACGTTGGAAGTACGGGATTTTCTGGTCAAAAATGAGATTACTCCGCGTCGTTATTTTTATCCTTCTCTCAATAAACTGCCCTTTTTGAAGGATGCGGAATCCTGCCCTGTTTCAGAAGATATTTCTTTACGGGTGCTTTGTTTACCTCTGCACGCCGAACTGCCCCATGAAGACGTAAGGCGCATTTCGGAATTGATTAACCAAATTCTGTAAGTATGGTGCTGATTAGCTTACTAAGTTTCGGTGTTTTTTTAGGATACATCGGACGCACGTCTGCCGGTATTTGTCGTCCATCTTTGGTAGAATGGTTGATTACCTCATTTCTCCTTTTTGCAGGCAGCATTATTATCACTGGATATTGCCTTTCTGCATTGGACCTAACTGGTACTACATGGGCGTGGGCAATTGCGGTTTTTATTCCTCCTACGATTCTAAGATTTGTTTTTAGCAAGATAGCTCCCCAAACAACGGTTTTTTCGCCCCTTAAAATGGTCGTAAGTCGTTGGCATGCCGCCCAGCGTTGGTATGTAAGTGGGACGGTATATTTGAGATTCCTGTTTGGAGTCATGATTCTTTCGGTAGCCATTATCGGGATTACTAATTTACTTTTAGTGCTTTTTACCGTTCCTAATGAATGGGATAGCATGACAGGGCACCTGAATCGTGTAGTGCAGTACATCCAACGCGGTACCATGGCGCATTTTGGAGGCACCAATTGGAACATTGATACCTATCCTAAAAGTGTGTGTACCATTCAGATTTATTCGTACTTGATGACGGGGAAATTTGAAAATGCCTTTAAACTTATCCATCATCTTTCGTACTGGATTACCCTAGTCACGGTTTTTGGGATTGCGCAGCGAATCACCAAAAACCGTCTCAATGCAAGTTTCTTCTGTGCGTTAGCATTTGCGTTGTTTTTGGATTTTTTGATGCAGGCCGTTACGACCGAAACCGACATTGTATTAGCGGCTTATTTGAGCTGCTTGCTTTATTTTTTGTTTACGTACCGAGTAACCTACGAAAACCGCTATTTGTATTTGGCGGCGCTAAGTTTTGGAATTGTTTATGGTCACAAAGTGACGTTTACGTTGCTTCTGCCGTCGGTTTTTGTGGTGATGATTTATACCGTGTTTTTGCAAAAAGGAAAAGGCCAGAAGAAGGAAAATATAACACTAAATATCAATTGGCCTGCTATTTTTAAGCTGGGAATTGCGATTGTGGTTTGCTTTTGCCTGTGGACATTGCCAACGGGCTACGTTAAAAATGTACAGGTTTTCGGTCATCCTATCGGGCCGCCTACCTCGCTCAAACACCAGTCTATCGAACGGGCTACCTCAAATGGAGGCTACCGCAATCTGTTTGAGCAAGGCTCGCGTAATGTGGTCAGATATGCCTATGATTTTGTCAATCTTGACGGACTGCGCAATGTGAAAATAGGGCAGGAGATTAATCGTGGGATGCGTATTCCGCTGGTTTGGTTGGAAGATAAACTGCAGATGCGGCTAGACGAAACGACAGAGTTTTCCATTGTTCCTTTTTCTTTTGAACGCCGATTTGAATTTTTCAATGGGAATCCTTATTGGGGAATATTTGGTTTCGCACTGGTTTTTCCGTTGTTGTTTTTGGCGTTGTTTGGCATCCTCCGTTCGCCAGCGCACTGGTTTTTGGCGGTTGCGTTATTGCTTCATTTTGCGGCATTGTCTTATTCTGCCCCCTACGATCCTTGGAAAGGGCGCTATTTTCAAGAAACGGGTGTTTTTGGGGTATTATTTTTAACATTACTCTTTACTCATAAATACAGCCTAGAAAAATCAGGGTATTCGGCGGCGTTGAAAACATACGTGGGCGTTGTAACCGTTGTCGCGTGTATTTCGGCTTTATTGGCGGTATTTCTCAATTTTCGCTGTTTGCCTTTTGATGCCTTGGGCAAAAAATCTGCCTTTAAAACGGAGCGTATTCCGATGATGACGTTTGCGCGGCCCGATATTACGCAGGCTTACTTGAAATTTGATGAATTGGTGCCCGACTCCGCCACGGTGGCCCTGGGAACCATCAATGATGATTTTGAGTACCCGCTCTACGGAAAACACCTTAGCCGGCGATTGATTCCGATTCGTCCTTTTGAACTGCCCTTGCGGCCCATTCCGCCAGGAACCGACTATTTGATGTATGCCAAAAGCGATACCATTGACCTTTTCAAGCCCTTGCCAACGGATATCAGATTAGGGACGGATACAACTATGAAGGGAATGATTGTGAAGGGCGAAGATTATTATTTACGAAAGCTAAAATAGTTTTGGCTTAATAAATATTCTTTTTCTAACGTTCGTATAAATCATACGAACGGTTTTTTTTAGTGCTGATTATAAACTTAACATTTCTCAACTTATGCGCCTTGCCATTATGCAACCCTATTTTTTGCCTTACATTGGGTACCTGCAACTGCTGAATGGCGTTGATAAGTTTGTGCTGTATGATGATGTCAATTACATCAATAAAGGTTGGATTAACCGGAATCGAATATTGGTAAATGGTCAGGAATATTTGTTTACTATTCCCCTCAAAGAGGCTAGTCAAAATAAGCTCATCAACGAAATTTACCTGAGCAATGACCCCAAATGGCGGGGAAAACTGCTCAAAACAATTGAACAAGCCTATAAAAAGGCGCCGTTTTATTCAACGGCTTTTGCAGTCACCGAAAAAATTATCAACTTAGATGCCGAAAAACTGAGCGACTGGATTGCCGATGGTTTTAAGATTTTGGTTGATTATCTCGATATTCAAACGGAGATTGTGCCGAGTTCTAGTATCTATCAAAATACCCATCTGAAGGCGCAGGAACGAATTTTGGATATTTGCCAGCAAGCGAAAGCGGCGCATTACATTAATCCGATTGGGGGTATGGAGTTGTACGATAAAACTGTGTTTGAGCAAAATCACATTCGGTTAAACTTTATCAAAGCGAAGCCGATTGTATACCCTCAATTCAAAAATGAATTTGTGCCTTGGCTATCAATTGTGGACATGATGATGTTCAATGACGTGACCACAATTCAGGGTTTTTTGAACGAATATGAATTAGTTTAGAAGAAAGTCATGGGTTAAACGTTAATTGCAAATGGAATTTCATGACGCAGAATGCTTTACCAAAGACAATTAAGGATAAAAAAATGGCTAAAGTTGTAATTTTTGGAGTGCTTGACACGGCGGAACTGGCGCATTTTTATTTAACCCACGACTCCGACCATGAGGTAGTTGCTTTTACGGTCAATCGGGAATATTTAAAGGAAGCCACGTTTTGGGGTTTACCCGTTGTTGCTTTTGAAGAGGTAGAAACCCTTTTCCCACCGTCGGAGTTTAAGTTTTTTGCTCCCATGACAGGGCGAAAAATGAATAAAAATCGAGAAAAAGTATATCTCGATGCCAAGGCCAAAGGCTACGAGTTTATCAGTTATATTAGTTCAAAAGCCACATTATTTGGCAATGAAATTGGTGAGAATTGCTTCATTTTAGAGGATAATACCATTCAACCCTTCACCAAAATCGGTAATAATTGCGTGCTGTGGAGCGGCAACCACATCGGCCACCACGGGGTCATTAAAGACCACGTATTTTTTACGTCGCATGTGGTGCTGTCGGGCCACTGCGTAGTGGAATCGTATTCATTTTTTGGGGTCAATGCCACAATTCGTGACTATACAGTCATAGCCGAAGGTACGCTCGTGGCAATGTCTGCTTCTATAACAAAAAATACGGAAGCTTGGGGGGTGTATATGGGAAGCCCTGCTGAAAAAAGACCTACTCCGAGTTATAAAGTGTACTAATTCATTAATCATTTCACAATTATCATTCAGTATTTGAGGTTTTTCAATTACCCAAAATGACTGATATTCAATGATAAATGTTCGCTGATAAATGATAAATGTTTTTTGAATGGACGTTTCGATTATCATCATTCATTATAAAACCCTCAAATTGACTACCGATTGTATCCGCTCAATTTATGAGCATACTAAAGGAGTTAGCTTTGAAATTATCGTGGTCGACAATGACTCGCAAGACGGTGCGGGTGAAATCATAACGCGTGAATTTCGCGACGTTCAATGGCTCAATATGGGCTACAATGCGGGGTTTTCGAGAGCAAATAATGCGGGAATTCGAGCGTCAAAAGGACGTTATTACTTGTTGCTTAATTCTGATACGGAGCTTATTGAAGATACCATTACGCGTTGTGTTCAGCGCTTGGATACGCAACCAGAAACCGTTGCCTGCGGGGGCGTTCAGCTTTTTTCAGACCGCACCCCTCGCCCTTTTTACCGTAGTTTAGCCATATTTAAACGGACACTGTACGTGTTGCCGCCTGGGCAAATTTTTAAAACACTGCTCGAAAAATTAATCCCTGAAACCCATTACGACGACCCCGATCAAGTGGATTGGATTCCAGCGGCCTTTTTGTTGGCTAAACGAGAAGCAGTCGACAAAGCGGGATTATTGGATGAAGACTTCTTTTTGTACGGTGAAGATGTGGAGTGGAACTGCCGACTGGGGCGCGTTGGAAAACTGAAAGTATTTGAAGATTGCGGCTATATCCACCATGAGTGGGGAAGTAATCCCAAAAGGAAAGAAGTGCTGATTACCATTATCAATCGTTTTTATCCCCAAATTCAACTTTCAAACTTGGTTTGGGTAAGAAAAGAATTCGGTATTGGGCGTTATCTGGGCCTTATGCTCAACTATTATCTGATGATTCCTGTATATTTTGGGTGGAAAATAGCCCTTAATGCGAGTAAGTTTCGGAATCCATTTGGTGAATTGGAGCAACAAAAAGACTTCACACGTAAAGTTTGGCTGTTTTCTACCTATTTTTGGAAAATCATTCGTAACAAGCCTTATTTTTATAAGCTCGATCCAAAGAGCCATGTCTAACGCATGAAAATTTTATTTTTTACCCCTACCGGCGCGCGGACAGGTTCGGAGATGGTACTTTGGTATCTGATTAAGCATCTGGCAGGAAGCGATATAAAAACGGCAGTTTATACGCGTCAGGCGGGAGAACTGTTTGCCAAGAACTCCCCAGCCGACGCTACCTATATTCATAAATTCCACCGAGGTTTACCTTATTATTCGGTAGAGGCGGTCTATCATCGGGTGTTCGGATTGACGCCAGAAGAGAGTTATATTAAGCGAATTCACCAAGAGTTTAAGCCAGATGTATGGTATTTCAATACCATCACGATGCCGCAGTTTGCGCGGTTGGCGCGTAAATTGAAGGTGCCGTATGTGGTACACGTGCATGAATTGCTAGAAACATTTGACACGCTCCGGGCCGATTCTTTTGCGGAAATGCTTACCTATGCGCAGACTACCCTCGGGTGCTCACAAATAGTGGTTGACCAACTTCAAAAAATGGGCGCTCCTAATCTCCACCTTCTACACTCATTTATTGATACCCAAAAAATAAATCTTCAAAAAGATCGGGCTCGCTTGCGGCAAGAACTAGGACTGCCAGCTGATGCTTTTGTGTGGTTGATGTCGGGTACGATGTGTATGCGTAAGGGCTATGATATGGTGCCCGATTTGCTGCAACACCTCCCCAAAAATGCGTATCTGGTGTGGCTGGGAAGTGGAAGTGAGTACGGCGTTTCTTATTATTTGGAAGAACGGGTAAAAAGGGAAGGCCTAAATTTTATTGCTTTAGGGGCCAAAGGCGGACAAGACTATTATGACTATCTCAACATCTGTGATGGTTTTGTGCTTACCTCCCGCGAGGACCCTTTCCCGTTGGTAATGATTGAATCGGCTTATTTACAAAAACCTGTAGTAGGATTTAACTCGGGCGGAATCAGCGAATTTGTACAGCCAGGAATGGGCGAAGTAGCCCCCGCGTTTGATATTCCCAAACTGGCCGACATCATGCAAAAAGTCATGAACGGTTCCATTGTTATTGATAAAAATGTGCTTCGCGAACGAGCATTAACGTTTGATGTAAATCGTCAATTGGATAATTGGCAAAAACTGTTGACGAAATTTTAATGAAAAAAATCCTCTTCATAAGCCACGATGCCAATCGTGCTGGCGGACAGATTGTATTGTTACAGTTGTTGCGACAACTCAAACAGCATAATTTGCCTATGCACCTGCTGCTTTGCAGCGATGGGCCGTTGGAAGAGGAATTCAGGTCGTTGGTTTCTACAACCCGTTTACCCCGATTGGGGGATGTTCACTTCAATCCTTTGGTTGAAAAACTCCTTTCTTTGCTTTCGTTGGATAATTGGGTAAAACAAAAAGTGTTGAAACGCCGTTGGCGGCGCTTTAAAGAGCTGTTTATGGCGCAGGACTTTGGGCTTGTTTTTGCCAATACCATCGGAGCCGCTGCGGCGTATCGGCAGTTGGATTTTATTTCTGCGCCTACTGTCCTCTTTGCGCATGAGCTGGAAATGTCAATCAAAAAATACAGCGACCCGCAGGACATGGCTTACCTTATGAGCCGTACCAATCACCTGATTGTGGTTTCGAGAGCGGTGGCGGCTTATTTTCAGAAAACATATTTATATCCTGAAAATCAAATAAGTACGTTTCAAATTATAGATACGCCGCTGATTCTTAAAAACATTGCAGAAGCAAAAAAAGTAAATATCCGTCAAAAGATGGGATTGCCCACCGAGGCTGTTTTGATTGGTGGATGCGGCCATGCCGAGTGGCGTAAAGGCAACGATATTTTTATGATGGTGGCGCAGCAGGTCATCACGCATTTTGGTAATAAACCCGTTTATTTTGTGTGGGTAGGAATGCCCGTTGAGTCTGAACTGTACGAAGTTCAACGCTTCGACGCCGAAAGAATGGGGTTGTCAGAACGTATTATCCACGTTGGACTTACCTCGGATGTGTTCCATTATTTAAGCCAATTTGACGTTTTTGCGCTTACCTCTCGCGAAGACCCGTACCCGTTGGTGGTCTTGGAGGCTGCTTTGGCCGAAAAACCGATTGTGTGTTTTGAAAAAGCGGGTGGTGCGCCCGAGCTGGTCGAAGAGGATGCGGGTTTTGTAGTTTCGTATCTAGACAGTGTCGCAATGAGCAATCGAATCATCGAACTGGTTGAAAATGATGCCTTGCGCTTAAAAATGGGACAAAATGCCAAACGCAAAGTCCTACAACGGCACCCTACCGACGAAAGCGTAGAAAAAGTGGTGCATATCATTCAAGGCCTATGCGAGTAATGTTTATCAAGTTTTTGGTGAGTATAGGAGCCTTGGTGTATGTTTCGACCGAGTTGCTTTCGGCATTCAATGTACTTACGCCCCTCTTCCTGTGGTTGTTCTGGCTATTGACGCTGGGCGTAGGATTTTATCTATTTTGGAGAAACCGACCGCATGATATTGCAGGCGCGCGCGTGTTGAGTCAACTTTCTGGTAGTGAGCAGATTTTATTGGTTTTATGTGGTGTCCTCATTGTTCTGCCGTTGCTTTTTTTGGCTATTTATGCGCCACCCAACAATGTGGACTCCAACAATTATCATCTTACGCGGGTGGTCTATTGGTTGCAAAACCACAATGTAAATCATTTCCCAACGATTCATGTACAGCAGTTGTATCACAATGTGATGTCTGAGTATTTCCTGCTTCATGTATTAGCGCTGAGTGGTCATGATTACTTTGTAAATGTGGTGCAATGGGGGGCTATGCTCGGAACAGTCGCCAGTGTGGGGGTAACTGCCAAACAGTTGGGGCTTAAACCTGGCGTACAAGTTTTGGTCAGTATTTTACAACTTACCTTACCCATCGGCATTTTAGAGGCTTCTACTACCCAAAATGATTACGTAGCGGTGTTCTTCTTTACTTGTTTCATGTATTTTGGGATAAAACTGCTGCAAGAATTCAGGTGGGAAGATGTTTGGTGGATGAGTATCTGTTTGGCGCTGGGCGGGTTTACGAAATACCCCGTTTTCTTTTATGCGTTCCCGTACTGCCTTTGGATTGGGATTCAAGTACTTCGAAAAAAAGGACTCAAAACCGCTGTTTCAACCTTTGGGATTGCGTTAGGGACTTTATTGTTGGTTTTTGCCCCTTTTTTTAGTCGAAATTACGCCTTGTTTGGGTCAATCTTAAGCCCAAAAATCGGTAGTTCCTTGTTTGTTGAAAACATTGCGGTTGAGAAATACTGCTTCACCTGTACACTGAGCAATGTTGCCAAAAACATTGGTTTGCATTTAGGTCTTCCCAGTGCGGGTTACAATGCGAAAATAGATGCCGTGATGGCGAAGTTTCATGCCTTGATTGGAGAGGACATCAACAATCCACAATTGTCGCTGGATAACTACCGGACGCAATTTGTGATTCAGGAAGATATGTCGGGAAATCTTTTGCTATTGATTGCCATTGGTATCGCGGCTATTTGGCTACTTTTTCAGAAAAAACAGGGTGTGTTTAAGGGGATATTGGTCTGTGCGGTGGTCGGTTTTGTTATTTTTTGCAGTTCGGCTAAATTTCAATTTTGGAGTTCAAGAACCCACATGCCAGTATTTGCGCAGGGAACCCTACTGGTTGGGCTTTTAGTGGCCAATTGGCCCGCAAAAGGGAGAGTCCTCTTTGGTTATTTCTTCGTTTTGACCGCAATACCCTATATTGTTGACAATTTTAACAAGCCTCTTTTCCCGATTAGGTATGCGTCAAAATACTGGCTGGGATACATTCCGCGCCACCTCTGTGTGCCGGTTGGTGCCAATGAAAATCAGTACCGGCAAGCGTTGGGAAGCTATTATAATTTTGCAAAACCAGAGCCTTGTTATCCTTTAAAACAGGATTTGCCCTACGCACAAAGGCAACAAATTGTGACAAAACTGAACGCGTTGGATTATTATAAACTGGAGAGCGAGCATATTTTTAAATACGAACGGGCGCATTACTTTTTTATCTGCGATAACGATTATCCCAATACCTATTACGATTTTAAGGAGCTTGCAAAACGCATTGAGCCTAGCTCAAAAGGGGTAGGGATGTTGTTGGAACAAAGCGTAGGGTTTTATCGCTACTGGAGCATTCTTCGGCCTCGAATGTCAGACGATTGGCAAATGAGATACATTGTTTTTGAAAAAGATTATTTGGCATTGCCCAATGCGCGTCAGATATTTGCGTACGATTATGTATTGAGTGACAATGAAAAATTCATTGACCGATACTTGCCCAAAACACAAATCGAGGCCATTTCTCGAACGGGTTCATTGGTATTGGTTAAATTAAAGAAACCATCGGTTCAATTGTATAATTATTAACTCTACCTCTTCGGCCGTTAACCATTACTAAGCCGAAAGACGAACAGGAGCCGTAACGTATATCACAGGAATGACTTTAGCTTTTACGCTTTGCTCTATCAATTATCTTGCCCAAGCCCGGACTCTTGGGGATTCTTTAAAGCGTACCAATCCACATATTCGCTTTGTTATTGGGCTGGTAGACCGTTTGGATACGGCGAATGTTCCAACCGATAAATTACCAGAGTTTGAACTGCTCGAACTACACCGTATTGGCATCGACGGGCTAGATGAAATGTGTGAACATTATAATATTACAGAGCTAAATACGGCCGTTAAACCCTATTTTTTTAGGTATTTTTTCGGTAAAGTTCCTCAGGTGAAAAACGTCATTTATTTTGACCCTGATATTATTGTTTATCAGCCGCTCGAAGAGTTGGAAGCATTACTCGAAAAAAATGACTTTGTCTTAACGCCTCATTTATCAACGCCTATTGAAGACCAACTCACACCCAATGAATTACATCACCTCAATACGGGTGTTTATAATCTTGGATTTATAGCCCTTCATAAAAGCCCAGAAGCCGTGGATTTTGTGAAGTGGTGGGAAGAAAAACTATTTGACGAGTGCAAGATAGACCTTTGTAATGGCCTTTTTGTGGACCAACATTGGGTCAACTTTGCCCCCGTGTTTTGGAACAATGTGCATGTAGAAAAGCATTCTGGTTGGAATGCGGCCTACTGGAATCTGCACGAACGTACATTTACAAAGGAAAACAAAGAACATTTTGTCAACGGCCAACCAGTCGTATTTTTCCATTACAGCGGCTACGACCCCGCTAAGCCGTCTGTTATTTCCAAATACCAAAACCGATTTACGTTTGAACAACGGCCGGATTTAAACCCGTTGTTTGACTATTATCGCGACGAATTATTACGTAATCATAATGCGTATTATCGGCAGTTTCCGTGCTATTATATCAAGTCTGAGCCGTTGTATAAGTACCAACGCATAAGGGCAATATTGAAAAAACCGTTTGAAAAATGGCTGGCAAGACTTTAATATTTACCGTTTGTACGGCAGAGCACTATCCTTTTGCGCAGGTGTTGGCTGATAGTCTTCCGAAGGAGTTTGCGTTTAAGGTAGGGATGGTGGGAGAGTCGGTGGTAGGTGATTTGAATGTGGTTCAATTTCGAGCATTACCGTTTGAGGTGATTCCTGAAATGCAGCAACGGTACGATACGTCGGCGCTTGTGGCTGCCGCCAAGCCTTTTTTTGCGAGTTATTTCTTGCAACAAAACGGAATCGAAAACGTCATTTATTTTGACCCAACCACATTCATTTACGGTGATTTTGGCGATATTCTCCAAAAATCAACCACTTATGATATTGTTCTAACGCCCCGGTTGACCCGAAAATTTGGAAAATCGACCTACGGAGACGAGAAAATGTTTCTCAATACTGGAATGTATGACAATGGTTTTTTTGTGGTACGTAAAAGCCAAAATACGTTTCGTTTTTTGGAGTGGTGGCAGCAACGACTCACCGACAGAGCCTATTTTGACGTGTGCAACGGCATGAATCATGACCAACTTTGGTTGAATTACGTCCCCATTCTTTTCGAGAACAGCTGCATTTATAAGCATATCGGCTGGAATGTAGGTTTGCAAAATTTACACGAACGCGTACTCACTTTCAAAGACAGTAAATGGGTTGTTAATCTAAGCGAACCCTTGGTTTTTTTTAATTTTAAAGAGTGTCTCGAAGAAGGAACCGAGGTAAAAAAGATGATAAAGGACTCGGGAGCGACTAAGTTGCTGAGTAGGTATAAAGAAAGCGTTAAGCAATATACTGCTATTATACCGCCTGTGTTCTCACTGCGAAAATCCCTTCATTCTTCGGATTCTGCCTTCAGAAGAGGGTTAAAGGATACGCTGAGGTCAATTGTGGATACGATTACTTATTTTCCGATTTACCATAAAATAAGTAAATAACCATTCAGATAGAGTTTTTTTGTACTTTTGCGGGAAATAACCGCAAATAGCGGCCGATTTATTATCTTTAATGAGTGCTGCATGAAAGTTCTTTATGACCACCAGACCTTTACCGGCACCCAGTATGGCGGTATTTCCCGGTATTTTTATGAGCTGATGAATGCCTTTGCGGGATGCCCGGACATTGAATTTGAACTAGCATTAAAATTTTCAAATAATGAATATCTTCGGGATGTAAACTACTCACATCCTGTTCGTTATCAACAATTTGCCAATAATCCCCGCGTCAATCAATTATTTTCCAGGCTCAATCGCCTCTACAGTTCTACCAAGCTGAGTCTGGGAAATTTCGATATTTTTCACCCTACGTACTATCATTCTTACTTCTTGGATAAGGTAGGAAAAAAACCAATGGTGCTGACTTTTCATGATGTATTGAGCGAAAAATACGGCAAAATGTTTCCAGTATTGGGTGAAGGGCTTTCGGATTTGAAACAACAGTTACTCAAACGCGCCGACATCGTTATTTCGGTTTCAGAAGCTACCAAACGAGGTATTTTGGAGTATTTTGACGTTGACGAAACCAAAATAAAAGTGGTTCCTTTAGGCAACTACCTTGATAAACCCATGCTTATCGGACAGAAAACGCTGACGCTACCTGAGCGTTACGTTTTGTTTGTCGGTAAACGAGATTATTACAAAAACTTCGATACTTTTCTGGCCGCAATGGCGCCCATTCTTCTCAAAGATAAAGATCTACATCTGGTGTGTGCGGGTGGGGGAAAATTTTCAAATGAAGAAATACGCCTCATAAATGAATCTGGAGTACAGAAGCAAGTCCTTTATCATCCCATTTTTGATGATACTACGCTGGTTCAGTTATATGAGCGGGCGCAGTTATTTGTGTTTCCGTCGTTGATGGAAGGTTTTGGTTTGCCTGTTTTGGAAGCAATGAGTTGTGGCTGCCCAGTGGCGGTGACTGTAGGAACCTCTTTTGATGAGATTGCGGACGAAGCAGGCGTTTATTTTGAAGCTGAAAGCAAAGATTCAATCAAAGAGGCCATCGAAAAGGTTATTTATAGTCAAACGCTTCAAGGGCAAATGCGCCAACGGGGCTACGAGCGCGTTCCGCTTTTTAAGGCAGAAACAACGGCTAAACAAACGCTTGAAGTGTATAAAGAATTGGTAAACGCATGATGCAACTCCCAGTACGCACCCTTATTTACGACCGAGACATCAGCGGGCATCATTTAGATTACTTGCAGTTTTTGGTGGAATATTTAAAAAAAATGCCCGAAGAAGTTCGGAGTCAGTTTGTGTTCGTTTTGCACGAAGGGGCTCGTGATCGATTTCGCGCGGATGAAGCGCTGGTGCAGTTTCATTACATAGATTCAGAACAGTTATCTTCTTTTTTAGCCCTGACAAGTGTATTGCGACGGGCGGCGGCCGAAATGCGCTATCTGACCGAGTTGATTCATAAATATAAGGTTGAGCGGCTGATTTTTATGCACATTGACGCCTTTCAATATGAGCTGGGAAGGACTTCGATAAGTAATTTGGGCGTGAAGTTTTCGGGGCTACTATTTTTGCCTTTCCGTAAATATTATGAAGACGACTCCACCCTAACTGACAAATTACGTCGTGAATGGCGAGGATGGAGAAAAGGATGGCAAATGCGGTGGATGCTTCGCAATCCCCAACTGGAACGTATTTTCTTCTTGAACGATAAACAGGGCGTTGAAGAATACAATGTACGTTTTGGCCCGCGATTTGAGCATTTGCCTGACCCAATTGACGTGGCGCAAATCACCACTACATCTGTTGTAGACTTAAAAAGAAAGTATGGTGTAGCGGAGGGGCGCCGAATTTTCTTGATATATGGACATTTATCAGCCCGCAAAAACGTTCCGACCATTCTGGCAGCGTTGCAGCGGTTGACTCATAAAGAGCGTAGCCAACTGACTATTTTGATTTGTGGTGAGCCTGAAAAAGGCTACGATACTACGCTTTTTGCGGCCATCAACGAAGCCGAAAAGAAATACCCAGAGGTATTGTTTGTCAAGCATTTTTACTTTTTTGCCCCTGCGGCTACCAATGAAGTCTTTAAAATAGCGGATATTGTCCTGGTTCCTTACATCAATTTTTTTAGTTCTAGTAATATTCTGGGCTTGGCGGCTAAGTACAGTAAGCCGCTGATTGCCTCTAAACTTGGGGTAATGGGTGTATTGGTCAGTCAATACCAACTGGGGATTACGGTTGCTCCTCACCGGGCCGAAGCTATTGCGGACGCCATGAGTAATTATTTATTACAAAAGAATCCCGTAATTGATGGAAGTAAATACCTTCAAGACTACCGTTCGGAGGTATTTTGTCAAAAGTTGCTGTTTTCGAAAGAATAGTTTTTTGAGAAAATTAAATTTCACTTTGAAATACAAAGTAAAAAAATCAACTTTGTAACACAAAGTGAATTGTACCTGTAATCAATTATGTCTAATAAAAAACAGCGATTAGCTACATTAGATACATTTAGGGGCATTGCAGCGTTGGCGGTCGTTCTTTTCCATCTTACGTTACATCAGGCCGAAGCTCCCGTTCATTTTTCATGGGGCGTGACTGGGGTTGATTTATTTTTTATTATCAGCGGTTTTGTGATTTACATGACGCTCAATAAAACCACCCGAGCTGTAGATTTTGTGTTTGCCCGTTTTTCGAGGCTGTATCCAGTGTATTGGGTCGCAGTTACATTGACTGCCAGTTGGATGCTCATCGGGAAATATTGGGGCTACAGTGACATCTCTTGGGGTGATTACTTGGCCAATATGACCATGTTTCAGCATTATTTTGGAGTGAGAGACTTGGATGAATCCTATTGGACGCTCATTGTTGAGATGCTTTTTTATGGACTGATGTTGTTGGCATTTTTGTTCAATAAAGTTAAAAACCTTGAATGGTACGGACTTGTGTTGGTTGTCATTCAAGCAATTGTTCATGGATGGGTCAGTGTTTCGTATCCTTATTTGTATACATCTATTCGTGAAGGCTTTCCGTTGATTAATCATTTTCAACTTTTTTGGGCGGGTATTCTTTATTATAAAATTTATACGGAAGGTTACAGATTGCAACGTGTTGCGGGCATTGTACTGGCTTATATCCTTACGTTATTCTTATTTGAAAAAACGGGTCGGAGTAATTTATTTTTAAGTTGGCCCGAATACATTGCCGTCAGTACGCTTTATTTCGGTAGTTTCTTTTTGTTTGTAAGTCAACGTTTGGAGTGGATTAATAACCGTATCACGCGGTTTTTGGGAACAATTTCGTACAGCCTTTACGTAATTCACCATTATTTTATGAATGGAGTTGTAACTTTACTGCGCGACAAACTGGGGTGGCAATTTGTGCCAGCGGCCTTTGTGGCGTTGATGGGTGCTTTGGTGCTAGCGGTGGGGATTACGTATGTGGTCGAAAAACCAGCGTTGAACTATCTACGACTACGTTATCGCTCTTAAAAAGTTGACTGACTGTATCTTGAGAATGAGTAGAAGACACTATTAAATCAGTGCAGAAATATTTAAAATAATTAATCGTGAGTTTAAAACTTAGCATTGTAATTCCAGCTTATAACGAAGAAAAAACGATTCAAACCGTTTTGAAAGCAGTAGCCTCTGTGGAGTTGATTGGTGGTTTTGAGAAAGAGATTATCGTTGTGAACGATTGCTCAAAAGATGAGACGGAAGCACAAATCTTTGCGTTTAAGGCAATGAATCCTAACGTGGAGATTTCTTATTTTAAGCATGAAGTAAATCAAGGAAAGGGTGCCGCCTTACATACGGGGATTCGTAGGGCACAGGGCAATTATGTGGTTATTCAGGATGCTGACTTAGAATATGACCCCAAAGAGTTTAATATTTTATTACAACCCATCGTGGACGGCCACGCCGATGTAGTATATGGTTCACGTTTTATGGGAGGCAAAGCGCACAGGATTTTATTTTTCTGGCATTCAATCGGAAACAAAATCCTGACGTTTTTAAGCAATATGTTCAGCAATTTGAATTTGACGGACATGGAAACTTGCTACAAGCTTTTCAGGATTGACTTGATTCAGGGGCTTGAATTGAACGAGAAACGGTTTGGTTTTGAGCCAGAAGTAACCGCCAAAATTTCGAAAATACCCAACATACGAATCTACGAAGTGGGTGTTTCGTACTATGGCCGAACCTATGCAGAAGGCAAGAAAATCAACTGGAAGGATGGTTTTCGGGCTATTTATTGCATTTTTAGATATGGATTATTCAAATAAGTGACGGAACAATGTGGGAGGAATTAAAATACTATCGCCAGGCGCTTGGGATTAACATGCTTTGGAATGCATATCCGATTGTTTTTATCGTTCGGGATGGTTTCGGTATTGGTCCTCAAGGAAGTACGTTTACTATATTGTATTGGGTAGTTGGGTTGGCATTGCTAATGCCTTTGAATATTTTCCGAACTGTATTTTTGCCTAATCAAACGCTTTTTGTTTGCTGGTTTAGCTTTTTGGTTTTGGGATGGGTGTATTGGAAATATTATCCAAGTCCCGCGGGTTCTCCAGAACGGCTTCGAGAAACATTGACTTACATCATACCAGTTGTGTTTCTTTTTGCGTCCATGTATTATCCCAATGATAAGGCCGATGTTGTGTTGAAAGTCATGGTCTTTTATACACTGGTTGCCAGTATCGGTCTTTTGTATAGTTTGACCAAAGACCCTCACTGGACGTTTGGGGAGCGCGCAGCCATTAAATTCGCTGCCAATACCCAAAATAGTAACCCACACGCCTATGCCAACAATGCGTTGTGTTCTATTCTCTCGGCATTGTTGGTTGCAGGGCGTACCAAAAACTGGATTTTCAAAATTTGTTATTTCTTAATTGCGATTTTTTCCCTTGGGGTGTTAATTCTGGCCCGGACTAATATGAGTTTGATTGGCTTAGGTGTCATGATTCTCATTTATGTTACGTTGCACGGTCGCGGTATGGTGGTATCTATATTTAAGCCGCGTGTGTTGGCTATTGCCGCCGTAGTGTACGGAATTGTTGCATTTTTACTTTCGCAGTTTCAGTTTGCGTCGTATGCGCTTGGAGTATATTTTAATACTTTTATGTCGCGCTTCGGGAGTGTTATTTATACCGTAACGGGCGTTGAAGTAGACCAAAAAACGGCATCGATTGACCATTCTTCGGTCAACAGGGTGTACAGCTTTAAATACGTTTTTGAAGTTTTTCTGGGAGAAGGTTCCCTCGGAACTATCTTATTTGGGGAAGGCTACAAAGCCCAGTTTTTTGATGTCCCAGCCATCGAAGCACTTGTAAATCAGGGTATATTGGGCTTTATTCTGTTTAACAGTTTCTTTGTGGTGATGGGTTTTACGGCCCTTCAGCAATTTTTTAGACCCGCCAACGATTTGTCTCTGTTTCTGGCCTATTTTTCAATCATTGTGCTTATTGCTCTGTTTTCAGGAGCACGTCCACAGGACCTCAGTATGTGGTTGGTGTATGTAATGTTTATCCGTTTTTTTGGCGTTTATTCAACACAAAAAGCCAAAAGCACTCTACAACCTCAACCCGCATAAGTTAAGTTTAAGATTGTTTCATGGCTTTGATTGAGAAAATACTTACGCGTCGTTCTTTACTAATCGGGGTATTGTTGTTGATGACAATGGCTGGGTATTGGGTTCCATTAGTGCTGGGAGAAGACCCGGGTTTTGGCCTCTCTGTTTGGAATGATATGCTGACTACGGGGCAATTCAATACATTTTTAATACCATCTCCTGAAAATATTGCCCAAAATCAATCCTTGTTTTTGACTTGGTGGAGCCCCGGTCAGTATATGGTACCAGGGGCACTAAGCGAATTGCTGAATATCTCGCCTGGAATGGCAAGCTTGTGGATAACACTGGCTTTTTCGGTGGCCGGGTTAATGGGGTGGTACTTCGTATATCAGCGGTTAGAATTTGATAAAACTACCATTGCGCTCGGGTTGTTTTTTATTGCTACTTCTCGGTTATTTACCATCAATTTTCTCAACTACACTGGGGGTGAATTGCTGCTATTTGGAAGTCAGCCTTGGACTATTTGGTGTTTCTTAAAATATCGCCGCCAACCTTTTGTCCTTTTTGGTGGGCTGTTGGTGTTGTCGTTGCTCTCTTTCTTCTTAAAAACGGCTTATACCATCGGCTTAGCCGCCTTGTGTGGTTGTGCAGGCATTGCTTTCCTAAATGATTTTAGAAAGCAAAAAAAACTCTTTATACCTGCATTTTGGACGGCTTTGGCCGTGGGATTGTGCATGGTTTTTTATTTGGCTCTTACTCAGTTGGGATTTATCAACCTCGGCACAAGCCCCATCACGAGCACTAACCAACCGTTTAATATTTCCTGGACGTCGTTTGAAACCCTTACCTATCCACTTACACACTGGTTAAGTATTGCTGAAATATACCCTCAGTTATTGCTCCGCACGGATTTTCCTGAATGGGGTCATGGCCTATATTATTCACTGATGGCGGTCAGTTTTCTGGGGTTAATATGGGTGATGAAACAATCTGGACATGCAGAAGCCCGCTGGTTGTTTTTAGGTTTTTATCTGGTTTATTGTGGTATATTTTTGTTACTTTACAACAAAGGCGCCGAAATTTCTGTAGAATACCGCCATACCAAAGTGGTGGCTTATTTGTTTTTGCCGTTGTTGTTGCGAGCATCGCGCCAGTCGCAGATTTCGGCTAAATGGGTGTTTGGGGCATTACTTATTCTAAACACTGGTTATGGACTTTCTACGTTTATCCTCAAAAAAGTTGAAATCCGTAATGAATCAGCGACGGGAAGCTCAGGTTTCGCATTAAGACACGCCGAAGAGCAGGATTTGGCGTTTATCCATACCGTTGATAAACCAGACAATATCCTCTATTTCACCTCTGGGTCACTCAACGTAGATGCCGTAAAGGCGCGGAAACTGGTGGGGAGCATTGATTTTAAATTTGCAAAAGGATGCGGTTTTTTGGCCGAAAAATACCATGGAAAAGCGGGAAAAATATACGCGTTTGTGCACGAAGCCTATCAACAAATTCCGACCAATCCCACGTTAGAAAGCCAATTTCCAGCTTATCGGTTTCGATTGGTGAAGCAGACTAAAAAGTTTAAAATCTATGAAGGGATATAACCGACGTTTACGGATATTGATTTGTGCTTGATAAAATTCGTATTGGTGGCCGTAAAACGGGTTGTTTTTTTGTATTAAACAGCATATATGCCGGTTTCTGCTATTTTGTTGCAGCGTTGTTAAATAATTTATAAAAGAAAAAACGGAAATTTAGAAACCCTCCTCAGATAACATCGGGCCACTATTATCGTTAGTTTAAGTAGCACTCTACTGTTTGACTTTTACTGCATGCTTACCCTCTTTGAGACTTCTTAAGAATTTTTACTCGTTTTTGAAAAGAGCTGGAAGCATGAAAAAAACACTTATTTACCTTCAGATTTTTCTATTCTCTTTGAGTTTTGCAGGATACGGGCAAGACAATAAGCGTTACTTGGCGATGTTAGTCCTTAATATCCAAGAAGATAATCAGTATGAATACTATGCTGATATGGTTCCAGGGGCAAAATCAATAGGGTGCAATTCGGTGTACATAACTGTACGGTGGGATATTACCAAATGTCCGTCATTTCAGTGTCTATCCAACCCAAATATTGCGTCAGAATGGCGACCCGTAGATAATGTTATTGCAAAGGCACTCCAACAGGGAATGGATAAGATTGCGCTACGAATCCATTTGGGTGCCAATAATGCCTACGGAATAAACCGGTCGGGGTTTATCTGGGGAGGAGAAGCAAATGAAATGCGGGACGCGGCCGGAAATGTGTACACCGACGGCTACAACGATAAAATGTTTAGCCTTGCCCACCAGCCTTCGGTAGAAAAAGCCAAAGCCTTTGTAACCGAAGTAACGCAACGCTACAAATACCTTCAGGAGCAAGGAAAGTTGTTATTTATCAGTGTTTCTATTACGTCAAATCAGGAAGGGGAATATCCGCACGGGTCTCTTTTTGACTATTCGTCGCACATGAAAAATGCGTTTAGTAACTGGCACTTAGCGCAGTATGGAACGGCAGCACAACCACCAACCAACCAAAACGATGAGGCGGGGAGGCGTTGGTATGTGTTTAGGCATTTAAAATTGAAAGAATTTCTTGACCAAATGGGGAATGCGGTCAAAGCGGTTGACTCAAATATAAAATTTGTGTTGGATATGGGATCGGTTTTTGACGGAGCTTCAAAAAACCGGGGAACAATAGGTTTTCAAAAGTTGAATTGCCGATTTGATGGGGTAAAAGTCAATGATGACATGTTTTATAATCACCGGTTTTCGATGGATTTGCTACGAACCAATGTTCCCAATAAATGGATTATGAATGAGATGTTTCCGCAAGGGACCACAACAGATAAAATTAATTTTCTAAAACAATCGTACGAACACGGAGCTAAATTTGTGACGTTGGTCATCGGCTCTCCCAACGCAATTAATGATTTTGCTCCTGCTACGCAAAGCTCAGAAATTCAGCAATTACTGACTACTCCCATGTCGCCGATCACTGCCACAAGCACGACGACGTACTCATTGCTAAGTATCCTTAATAACTCAGGGTATAATTTATCGTCGTATTCTCAACCCAAAAATATTGTTTTGAATGACGATATATTGCCGCAGTGCTCGCCCAATACCTGCAATTTTACGCTGGGCATTCATACGGATAACCCCAACCCAACCTGCGGTGCGGCGGTCACACTTTCGGCAAATTGCACGGGAGGGAATTGCGCTGGAGTAAGTTATAGTTGGAGCGGGAAGGGAGTCAATGGCAGTGAAAATTTTGTGAGTGTGAATGTTCCAGCGGCAAAAGGAAACTATACCTATACGCTAACTGCCACCAAAGAAGGATGTAATAGTCAGGCCGTAACAACTCTAAACGTGACGGAGTGCGGAGAAGAAAAGCTATGCGCAGTGAATAGAGTACGACTTAAATTTAGGGACGATTGTTGTCAAAATCATTTGGTTGGGGCGCAAATTCAAGGATCTTCCGATGGGGTGACTTGGGATAGTTTGTATACGATTTCTCAAAATGGAAATGGTACTTGGCAGGAGTTTACGATCAATAATCTGGCCGTTTACCCCCAAGTACGATTTGTGCCTAGCGAAAATGGAAATGGAGATCTTGCTGAAATAGAATTTTATCATGGAAGTAAAAAACTGACGGGTACCCCATTTGGAAGGGGCGGGAGCTTTATAAATGCGCTGGATGGCGATGAAAGTACACTATGGATTGCTCCCACGAGCAGAGTGGCAAATTTTCTTGGTTTGGTTTTGAAAGGTTGCGGAGGGGGCAGTTGAATCTAAAAGATGGATTCCTCAATAATAACCATTACTGAAATGAGAGTGACGACAATTTTGTCGCACTCTTATTTTTTTGACTACTGATTGATTCGTAGGTTTGTAAACAATATTGATGAAGAAAAGGCCCGAAATTAGGAAAAAATAGAAATGAAAAAATGGCGTAAAATACTCGTTTTCTTACTGGTTTTGCTTTCAACTGCTGAGTTATTATTGCGCTTTGTGTTTGGATTTTGCAATGCTCCGATTTATATTGAAGATCCCGATTTTGAATACGTTTTTGCCCCTGATCAATACCGGTTTCGTTTTAGAAATGTAGTGCGTACCAATGCGTTTTCGATGCGTAGCGACCCCATCAATCCTGCTGATACGACGGTTGTTTTACTGGTTGGAGATTCTGTCATCAACGGCGGAAACCCAACCGATCACGACGATTTGGCCTCGACAATTCTTGAAAAACAATTTACGGAATACTATCATCAACCCGTACGCGTACTGAATGTGTCGGCGGGGTCTTGGGGGCCAGACAATGTGTTTGCTTTTTTGAAAAAGAAAGGATTTTTCAGTGCCGATGTGATGTGCCTAGTCACCAGCAGCCACGATGCCTACGACAACATGAGCCATCATAAATTGGTAGGGGTGAATCCCAATTACCCTGATAAACAATATACGGTAGCGCTGTACGAGTTTTGGCACCGTTATATTTATACGTTGTTTGTGTATCACTACGTAGAAGTGCCTTTGAAAGAATTTTTCTCGCCAGCCGCGCAACACGCCCCCAACGATGTGATTCATAAATTCGGAACGGTATTCAATCCTGGTTTTCAGCATCTGGCCGATACTGCTAAAGTAATGCATATTCCTTTTTGTATTTATTTGCACCCTGAATTGCCCGAAATTGCCCAAAATCGCTACGATAGCCAAGGCGAAGAGATATTGGCTTTTGCCCGTAAAAATCATATTCCAGTGATTGATGAATTGAAATTGCACCGAAGTGGGTTTCCGTTGACCAACGACCTTTTTCGAAATCCTGACTTTGATAGCATTCATTACAACGCCAAAGGGCAGGCTTACATGGCCAAACACTTATACCCGCTGTTGAAACAATACCTTGACGCTTATTTTGCCCGCCATGCGCGTACTCATCGTCCATAACCAGCTTTGGGCACATTATAAGTCCAAATTGTTCAGCGAACTACACCGATTTTCTCCGCAGTACGGTGTAGAAATTCACGTTGTTCAAATCGCCCTTTCCGAAAAAAGCCGCGCCAACATGGGCGACGCCGAAGCTTTTCGGTACGACTACGACTATGAGGTGCTTTTTAATACGTCGCTCGACCAAGTCAAACTGTGGCCGCGAACCAAGGCACTGTTGAAAAAAATCCGTAGTTATCGTCCCGATGTGCTGAATCTGACGGGCTGGTATGACCCTGCGCAGTGGGTTTTACTGTTTTATGCTAAACTGACGGGGATTAAAGTCATCATTTCTAATGAGTCTAACGTGCGCGACCATGTACGGATGGGAGCGAAGGAGCGTTTTAAGCAATTTTTGCTAAAGCAGGCAAACGGTTTTTTCTGTTTCGGACAATCATCGGCGGCGTATTTGGAAAAACTCGGTGTGATACCTTCTCAAATCCTGACTCGTAAGGCAGCAGTGGTAGACAATGACGTGATTTTAGAACATTATCAAACAGCCGTTTCCGAGCGGGAAAAACGGAAGCAGAAAAAAAAATGGGCAACCTACAATTTTATTTTTGTTGGTCGGCTGATTGCTCCCAAAAACTTAGCTATGTTGTTGGAAGCCTTCGCTGAAATCAGTGCCGAAACGACTGATTGGGGATTGGTTTTATTGGGTGAAGGCGAGCAAAAATCAACGTTACAGCAGCAAGCTCAAAAAATATATAATATTCGCTTTGAAGCGGGGGTTCCTTGGTACGAAGTGGCCGAATACTTGGCTTTAGCGGATGTATTGGTGTTACCCAGCGAGTCGGAGCCGTGGGGGTTGGTAGTCAACGAAGCCATGATTTGCAGCTTACCTGTGTTGGTCTCAGCGCCTTCTGGCTGCGTGGAGGATTTGGTTCGTACGGGTCAGAACGGCTTTACCTTCGACCCGCGTCAAAAACAAGATTTAGTAGCCAAAATGCGTTATTTTGTGCAAAATGCTGCATCATTATCACGTATGGGTGACGCTTCCCGACAGATTGTAGCCCCTTTTGCCCCCGAAAAAGTAGCCCATGAAATGCTTCAAGGTATTGTTAATCTTCAAAAGTAAAGCTATTTGTTGATTCGTTGATTCCAATAAATCAGCACATTGAGGGTGGCGCGGCCCGCGGCAATGATGTCCAGATCGCCGTCGCCATCCAAATCGGTGGCCAAAAGGTCCTCGCAGGCCATCATGACACTTTCATCCAATACAAATTCTTCCCAGTTTTCGCCAGCGGCATCTTTTGATACAAACAACCGTACGCCCACCTTTTTGTCGGGGTTGGGATTGCGCCAACCAACCGCTATTTGTGAGTAGCCCAAGCCCAAAAAATCTCCGCAGGCCAGCGCGTGGCCTTGACTTAGGCGGTCGGTCAGGACTTTTTTAGTGTTGGTTTTAGGGTTTAAAACCACCAATTGATTGCCGTGCCAAGGAGCTACCGCCGCCACAAAAGCGTCTTTATTGGGCAAATATCCTCTGCGTACTTCACCTACTCCCAAGCCTTCGCCAATCCATTGTCCTGTGGGTTTCCACTGATTTTTTTGGTACGAAACCACTTTGCCCCCTTCTTTGCTGCCGATAAGTATGCGAGTGGCATCGGCATCTTCCCAAATTTCAAAATTGTGGGTAATGTGTAAGGTTGAATCTACGAGTTGGTACGGCCAGGGCTGTTTTGGGTTTTTAGGAACGTCATACGCCAGCACTTTTACCCCTTTGCCTTCGCCGTTGGCATTGCCTAAGCCGTGCAACGGAACCACGATCAGTTGAAACTTATTCTTACTCACCTGCGCCCAGCGCATTCGGTGCGTCGTGATTTCGTGGTGAAGCGGTATGGGTTCCCAGCGTTGGGTAGGGTCCTCGGGCCGAACTAAGTAAAAAACCGCGCCCGATTTTGTTATATCGTTCGTCTCGGCGGGGTTCCACATGGCACCGATGGCTACTTCTACCTTTCCGTCGCCGTCGATGTCGCGGGCTGCGATGCAAACGTTGTCTTTGGGAGTCACGTTCGAAACCATCACGTGTCGCTTCCATGATTCCCCGTTTTTTGTGCCCTCATTTTTATACCAAACGATGTCTTTTTGGTCAGCCAACAAAATATCCAGTCGTTTGTCGCCGTCCACATCACCAACGGCCAGCCCATAGCCAATATTGATTTGATTATCAACTACTTGTATCTTAAAATTGGGGGTGGTTGTTTGGGCAAAAACCGAAAAGGAAGTTAATCCGCAAAGGAATAAAAAGGACTTTTTCATCATTGTTTGGATTTAGTGAAGGTGACTGGCCTGACGGTACAATCGTCTAATGTATTAAAAGGAACAGAAAAGCAGAATCTTTCCTGTAAATTTTAAAAATTTACAATACTTTTGAATCAAACCAATAATTTAACTTAATCCTTTACCAAAATGAAAAACCTGTTTGCCCTGTTGATTACATTAGCTTGTTTCGGTATTGCTGTTGATACCGTTGCCCAAGACGATACAAAACCTAAAAAAGAGAAAAAGGCCAAGAAAGAAACTGGCGACGATAAAAAGGAGGCCAAATCAAGCAAAGGAAAAAAATCGGAACCGAAAGACAAAGCAGATAAAAAGGAAACTGGCGACGATAAGAAGGAAGGTAAGTCGAGCAAGGGTAAAAAATCTGAACCAAAAGACAAAGCTGAAAAGAAAGAGGATAAAAAAGCCGATAAGACCGAGAAGAAAGTAGATAAAAAAGAGAAAAAAGAAACGGAAGTAGCGGACCGTAAGGCGGATAAAAAAGAAGATAAAGCCGACAAAAAAACAACTTCTACCAAAACCAAAGTAACACCAAAAGATGACGACGGTAAAGAAGCTGACAACGGGACTCGTAAAAAGGTAGCTGGTGCTGACAAAAACATTGGTAAAGATGACAAAGGCCGTACCATCTATCAGGGGCCAAAAGGAGGTCAGTATTACATCAATTCAAACGGCAATAAAACGTATTTGAAGGCTGATAATAAGTTGTAATCCGCGCTTATTTAGGTTTGTTTTAAGAATCCTGCCGAACGTCGGCGGGATTTTTTTTGTCAATGAAAATTCGGTATCTTCAACAAACAATATGAATGAATGAGGATAGAAACCCAAAAAATACCGACAACGCTCGCCGAATTGGAAGCTCTTGGGGAAGACGTAATATTGCGCATTCCTGCCTCATTTGAGGAATACCTCGAATGGGTCGAAAAGTGTCAGTTTACGATTGAGTACTTCAACAATGAGATTGTTATTATGGGGAATGTGAGTTATTACCACGAAAAATTAGTGATACGTATTGGTTACTTATTGACGATACTTTTGGAAAACTTAAAGGGATTTTCAGTAATAGGCAGCAATATCAAAATTCACATTGCCGATGTGCTCTCCCCAACGGATTTTAACGCCGATGTTTCAGTAGTACAGGGGAAGCCTGAATTTGTGACATTGCCTTCTGGTAAAAAGTTGACTAGTACCATTACGAACCCCGTGTTGGTGGTAGAAGTAACTTCAAAAAGCACCATTTCTCACGATTTTGGGGATAAATTGTTGGCTTACAAGAAAATTGATTCGTTGCAATACGCCATTTTTGTAAGTCAATATCAGCCGTTTGTGACAGTCTATGAGCGCAAAGGCATTCATTATTGGGAACTCCGCGATTATACCCGCTTGGAAGACTCGTTTTCCATCATGGAGCAGCCGCTTACTTTGGCGGAGATTTATAAAGATATTCCGTTTGAGAACTAACAAAAACGCCCCGCTGAAATCTCAGCGGGGCGTTTTTGTTAATCAATAAAGTGCAACTTATAGCTCTATTTTCGCTTCTGTGATATTCTCAAAAACAACTTCTCCGTCTTCGCCGAGTTCCATCATGATGACGGAGTCTTTGGTGATTTTGCCGCTCAGAATCTGTTTCGACAACTCGTTCAGGATACGGCGCTGAAGGACACGTTTCAGTGGTCGGGCACCAAAGGCGGGCTCATAGCCTTCTTCAGAGAGTTTGAGCAGTGCCTCGTCGGTGGCATCGAGGGTGATACCCTGCTCGGCGAGCAAGCCTTTGATGTGGTTGAACTGAATCCGCACAATTTGTTTGAGGTTGTCGTGGCTCAGTGGGTCAAAGAGTACGATTTCGTCGATACGGTTCAGAAACTCAGGTCGAACGGTTTGCTTCAACAGGCTCAATACGTCGTTTTTGGCTTCATCTTTGAAGTACAGCTTCCAACCTTTGTCGGTTTTGTTGCCGGCTTCTTTGAATTTTTCCATGATGATGTCGCTGCCGATGTTGGATGTCATGATGATGATGGTGTTCTTGAAGTTGGCCATTCGTCCTTTGTTATCGGTGAGGCGGCCGTCGTCCAATACCTGCAACATGATATTCCATACATCAGGGTGCGCTTTTTCGATTTCATCCAGCAAAATCACACTGTACGGCTTGCGTCTGACGGCCTCGGTCAACTGACCACCTTCATCGTAGCCCACGTAGCCGGGAGGCGCTCCCACCAAACGGCTGACCGAGTGGCGCTCCTGGTACTCGCTCATGTCGATACGCACCATGGCGTTGTCGTCGTTAAACAGGTAATTGGCGAGGGTTTTGGCCAACTCGGTTTTTCCTACGCCCGTTGGCCCGAGGAACAAAAAGCTGCCGATGGGGCGTTTGGGGTCTTGCAATCCTGCCCGTGAGCGGCGAACCGCATCTGCCACGGCTTCGATGGCTTCTTCCTGCCCAGCTACCCGTTTTTGAAGTTCTGTTTCCAAATTTAGCAATTTGTCGCGCTCACTTTGCAGCATTTTGCTGACTGGGATACCCGTCCATTTGGCGACTACTTCTGCAATGTGCTCGGGCGTTACTTCTTCATTGAGCAATTGGTGGTTAGAATGGTTGTCGTCAATATCTCCTGCCAATTTTTTCTCAATTTCAGGAATTTTACCATAACGAAGTTCCGCTACTTTTCCGTAATCGCCAGTGCGCTCGGCTTGTTCGGCTTCCAGACGAAGTTGATCCAGTTGCTCTTTGAGCGTACGCACTTCACTGATTTTGCCTTTTTCCAGTTCCCACTGTGCTTTGAGGGCGTTTCGGTCTTCACTCAAATCGGCAATTTCTTTGTTGAGACGGGTTTCTTTGTCCTTGTCGTTTTCGCGACGAATGGCTTCTCGCTCAATTTCCAACTGCATGATGCGGCGGTTGAGGTCGTCGAGTTCTTCGGGGACCGAATCCATCTCCAAACGTAGCTTGGCGGCAGCTTCGTCCATGAGGTCGATGGCTTTGTCGGGCAGAAAACGGTCAGAAATATAACGGCTCGACAGCTCTACGGCCGCAATGACGGCATCATCCTGAATCCGTACACCGTGGTGAAGTTCGTATTTGTCTTTGATACCGCGCAGGATACTGATGGCGTCGGCCTCGCCTGGCTCATCGACGGTTACGACCTGAAAGCGGCGTTCGAGCGCCTTGTCTTTCTCAATGTACTTTTGGTACTCTTTGATGGTGGTAGCCCCAATGGTATGAAGTTCGCCCCGCGCGAGGGCCGGTTTGAGCAGATTGGCCGCGTCCATGGCGCCCTCACCTCCGGCCCCCGCCCCGATGAGCGTGTGGATTTCATCAATAAACAAAATTACTTCGCCTTCAGAATCGGTAACTTCTTTAATCACCGCCTTCAGACGCTCTTCAAATTCCCCTTTGTACTTGGCCCCTGCAATAAGCAACCCCATGTCAAGGGACACAATTTCTTTGGTTTTTAACTGTTCGGGCACGTCGCCTTGTACAATACGCTGGGCGAGGCCCTCCACAATGGCGGTTTTACCGACCCCTGGCTCACCGAGCAGCATGGGGTTGTTTTTGGTACGACGCGCCAAAATTTGTAATACCCGACGAATTTCGTCGTCGCGGCCAATGACGGGGTCAATTTTTCCGGCACGGGCCAATTCATTCAAATTTTTGCTATACCGCTCCAGAGAGCGATATTTAGCTTCGGCATTTTGGTCTTTCACAGGGTTATTTTTTCCTCTTAATTCTTTAATCGCGGCCAACAGACCTTTTTCCTTAAAACCAACCTCCTGCATGAGTCGGGCGGTGGCGTCTTTGCCAGTGGCCAACCCAAGAAAAAGCATTTCAACGCTGACAAATTCATCTTGAAATTCTTTCAGATAGGTTTGGGCTTTCTGAAAAGCGGCATTTAAGTCATTGCTTATGTATTCAGTAGCGGCCGTTCCCGCTACTTTTGGGTAGGCGTTTACGGAGGCTTGGATTTTGGTTTGCAGTAGTTGAGGAGATACGTTCAGTTTTTTCATCAAAAACTGTGAGGTATTGGGGTCGTCTTCCAAAATTGCTTGCAAAACGTGTCCTGTTTCTACCGCTTGCTGCTGGTTTCCCTGAGCAATTTGTACCGCACGCTGGATTACCTCCTGCGCTTTGATGGTATATTGGTTAAAATTCATGGCGGCTTTTCTGTTAATATTTTAGTGAATGTGATTTAGATAACACCTTCTGTACAAGGAGTATGCCTGTCTTTAAAAGCGGCAATTTTGGCATATTTTTTTTGTTTTTTGGGTGGGGATGTAGACAAAATGACGTTGTTTTTGCTATTTTTGACGCTATGTCAATACCTTTAATTATTCAGACCCAAGAGGCGTTTGAAAAAGTGGTTGAGCATCTAAGCGGTTTGGAGGCGTTTGCTATTGATACCGAGTTTGATCACAACCATTATGCCTACGGTTTTACGCTTTGTCTTATTCAAATTGCTACTCCTGATACCTGCTATTTGATTGACCCATTTGCCATCGCTGATTTAACTCCCCTCTGGCGGGTTTTAGAGAGCGAAACGTCCGAAAAGATTTTTCATGATTGTGGCGAAGATTTACGTTTGCTTCATTTACACGGCTGTTCGCCCCGTAACATCTTCGATACCAGCGTAGCGGCCAAAATGCTGAGTTTAGAGAAAATCGGGCTCAGTAGTGTGTTGTTTGAATTGTTGGGAGTCGAATCGAGCAAAACAAAACAGCAGAGTAACTGGTTGAAACGCCCGCTGTTGCCGATGCAACTAGAATACGCCGCCAACGATGTTATCCATTTGCCAGCCTTGCGCAAATTAACTGCCGAGCGTTTGCAAGCGCAAAATCGGTGGGAATGGTTTGAGCAAATGATGCGGGTGGTGGAGCAAAAAGATTATTCTCCCAAATCCAAAGAAACCTTTTTGAGTCCGAAAGAACAACGTGATTTTACGCCTTTTCAGCAATACATTTTGAATGAACTGTATCGGTTTCGGGATGAACAGGCCAAACGCATCAATAAGCCTCATTACCAAGTTTTTTCCGAAAAAATAGTCTATCAGGTCATGGAGCACCCGGTTGTCTTGAATGACTGGATGAACCTGAAAGGCATTCATTACCGCATTCAGAACGAATCGGTGGCCGAGCAATTCAGAGGAGTTTTGGAGCAAGCCGAAGCTGCCGCAAAAGCACAGTTATTGTCTACCCAAAAACGGGTACCCACGGGGCAAGAAATTGCCGAATGGCAACGCAAATCGACCCGCTACAATCGCCTGCGTGAACACGTATTTTTGCCCATTAAACGCTGGATTGAGGAATGCTACGGGGCGCATTTTGCGCCGTATGTATTGAGCAATGAAACCATCGGAATTTTGATTGGGGGAGAAATGAAGCTTTCAGAAATCAATCCTGCGTTTCAACAAAGCATCATCAGAGAAGCGGCACAGACGTTGAATATAGATATTTCGGCGTTTGAGTAGCTGATTTTGACTGGAGAAACTGGTATATTTGGTTGTAATAAGTAGCCGCCTCTCTGGCAAAAATGAACGTAGAATTGGACTAATGCCTTTGCGCCGCCTTTTTTTGTGGATTTTGATGGGAAGTTTTGCCTTCGTCGTGAGTTACTTCGTTCTGTTTCCGCATGTATTTCGTTGTTTTGTCGTTCAATATTCAGATTTTAACCTTTCTGCCGAACGGCTGTACGTCAGTCCAGAGCTTTCGCCGCGGGTTCAAGGCCATGCCAATGCCCTTATTCAGGAAGCTCAGAAGCGTATTGAGACTTTTTGGGGGAGTCGGGTAGGGAATCCAACGTTTATTCTTTGCCAACGCGCCGATCAATACCGTCGCTATTGCAACAGCGGCGAGGGGGCGGGGTGCAGTATCGGTACTCCTTGGGGAACGTCCTATATCGTACTCAATATGGATGGTCTCAATGCCGACGTGATAGCCCATGAAATGTGCCACGATGAGCTTTTTAGTCGCTTAGGTTGGTGGAAAACTACCCGACAGATTCCACAGTGGTTCAATGAAGGTTTGGCGCTGATGGTCGATTATCGGTTTGTGCCCAAAACCGACAGCATCCAACGGTATGTTGACTACAAAGACGAATATTTGTATCTTTCACGGGGCGGACAAATAGCCCTTGATTTGGACGAAATTGCTTCCATGCGTGGTTTTTTCAACGGCCATGAAGGCCACGTAATGCTGGCTTATATGACATCTGGAATGGAACTGGCGCGGTGGCTGGCTGGGGTGGGAGAAAAAAAAATCCCTACTTTGGTTCAACAAGTGGCCGAAGGTCGAGAGTTTGAGGAAGTATATGCTCAGTTAGAGCAAAGCCAAGCGCCTAAATAGAGTACTACCTACTGCATTTACACTAAACACTCATTCTATTATGGATAAATTTCAACGCATTTTTGAGAACAATGAATATTGGGTTGCCGAAAAACTCAATAAAGATCCAGAATATTTCGAGAAACTTTCGAAAGGCCAAAGCCCCGATTTTCTGTATATAGGATGTTCAGACAGCCGAGTGACCGCCGAAGATTTAATGGGCGTGCAACCTGGTGAAGTTTTTATTCATCGAAATATTGCCAATATGGTGGTAAGCATTGATTTGAACGTGATGAGCGTAATAAACTATGCGGTCAGGCACCTGAAAGTCAAACACATCATTGTGTGTGGTCATTACTCTTGCGGGGGCATCAAAGCCGCTATGCAACATGCCGATTTGGGTATTTTGAATCCTTGGTTACGTAATATCCGGGATGTATATCGTATACATAAAGATGTGCTGAATGCGATTGAAGATGAGCAGGCTCGCTATGATAGATTGGTGGAGTTGAATGTGCAAGAACAGTGTATCAACGTTATCAAATTGGCCGCAGTGCAGGAAGCCTACCGCGAGCGGGGAATTACGGTTAATGGCTGGGTTTTTGATATCCACTCTGGTAAGTTAATAGACCTGAAAATTGATTTCCCAAATATACTTGAAGGTATTATGGAGATTTATCGGTTAGATTGAGCTGTGACACCCCAACAATCAATCCACGAAAGTCACTGCTTTCGCGGATTGATTGTTGGGCTCAACACTGATGCTAGCTTCGCTGTTTTTCACGAAATTCGACGGGCGATAATCCCGTGTATTTTTTGAATAGTTTGGCGAAGTAGTTTGGGTACTCAAACTTTAATAAATACGCAATTTCGGAAATCGAATAAGAGGTGTGCGTGAGGTATTTTTGGGCTTCGTCGATGAGATAGCGATGAACCAACTGAATGGCCGAATGGCCTGAAACCGAGCGACAGATTCGGTTGAGGTGAATGGGGGTGATGTTAAGCTCCTCGGCAAATTCAGGGATACTTTTTGGGTAGTTTGCCTCTTTGATTTTCTTCTGAAATTTCCGAAAGTGACTCATCGTCACGTTATCTTTTTTTTGTTCTTGTCCTTGCCGAACCATGCGGTGCAACTTTACGAACAACTGGGTAAAATAGGCGTTAAGCATGGCCCTCCTTTCCGATTGCTCTTCAAACAACTCCGTCTCAATGGCACCAATCAACTCTGTGACGGCTTGAAAAGATTCTTTTTCGTCAAAAAGATGGATGATATGAATCTTATCGAATGATTTCCAAATGGTCGAAGATGTTTGAAAAATATCTTCTATGATGGTTTCTGAAATCGTCAGAATATGTCCAGATACGTCTGGTGTGTAGGTTAAACCATGCAGGGCAGTGGGAGGAATGAGGAAAATACAAGGGGCGGTGTAGGTGTCAATTCTGATGCTTCCCTGAAACTTAACCTGACCGCTATTAACGATAAATACCTGAAATAGATGGGTATGAATGTGAGGCTGAATCACCCAGTTGAAAGTTTGGCTGCGGGTGGTAATCAGTTCGAGAAAAATGTATTCTGACGGATTGCGGCTGTTTAGGTCTCCATACAGTCCTTCAAAGTTGAGAATGGGTTTGCTGCTGCCCATAAGAATGTTTGATTTTTATCTGCAATATTAAAAATAATATCCAAAAACAGTAGCCATCACTGCCTAACATTGCAAACTGAAAAATCACTTTGTTTCTGTTCTCAAAATCAATGAAAAATCACCTTTGGGATTTGGCCCATATTGCGCACGTAGAACTATTTACGCCCAAATTGGAGGCTAGTACGCGCTTTTTTACCGACATTATGGGCATGTCCATCTCGGCCGTCAAAGGCGATTCGGTTTATCTGAGAGCATACGATGACTATGAACACCATACGCTGAAGCTGACCGCTCACAAACACGCTGGTATGAAGCACTTTGCGTGGCGAGCCAAAAGTCCAGAGGCGCTCCAACGTCGCGTGGCGGCCCTTCAAAAAAGTGGCTATGGCATGGGTTGGAACAACGGAGATATGGGCCACGGGCCCGCGTATGAATATCATTCGCCAAGTGGGCATTTGACAGAAATCTATTTTGAAACAGAAAAATATAAATCGGGCGCGGCTGATACTTCGGCCTTGAAAAATACGGCCAGTAAGTTTCCTGCCCGAGGCATCAACGTCAGACGAATAGACCATCTGAATTTGTTTGCCAAAGATGTTAGGGCTTTTCGGGATTTTCAACTGAACAACTTAGGAGGGATTTTGACCGAGACCATTGTCGATAATCTGGAGGATTTGAACCCCAAAGCGGTTTGGTTTATGGTCAATTCTAAATCCTACGATTTGGCAGTGACTGAAGATTATTTAGGAATGAATGACCGTTTTCATCACGTTACTTATGCCGTCAACAGTCGCGAAGAAGTCTTGATTGCCGCCGATATTTGTCTTGAAAACGGCATTTTTATCGAAACAGGGCCTCACAAGCACACCATCCAGCAAACATTTTTTCTGTATGTGTATGAACCCGGCGGCAACCGGATAGAAATTGCCAATACCACCGCCCGACTGATTGTTGATCCTGATTATGAAACCGTCGTCTGGACGTTGGAAGAGCGTAAAAAAGGGCAGGCATGGGGCTTGGCTACTGTGCCGAGTTTTCATACAAAAGGTACCCCCATGCCAGAGGAATTGGATTGATTTTATATGACCCATTTTTAAGTACTTATGAAGAAGAAATTATTAGTCATCGGAGCGCATTCGGGCGATTTTGTGTGGCGAGCCGCCGGCACCCTCGCCAAAGCCATTGAAGAAGGAGCTGATACCTTGGTGATTGCCTTGTCGTACGGAGAACGGGGCGAATCAGGCGAATTGTGGAAAGAAAATCCCAATCGTACCGAAGAAAGCGTGAAAATCATTCGCCACGAGCAAGCGCAAAAAGCTGCTGATATTCTCGGAACGCCGATTCAATTTCTGGATTGGGGCGATTATCCGATGTTGATTTCTGACGAACGTATTACGCAACTGACTAAAATAATCGGAGATTTTGAGCCTACGGTGATTCTGACCCATTCCGAAAAAGACCCCTTCAATCCCGACCATCCGTTGGCTTTTCAGGCCACCCAACGTGCACGATTGTTGTCGTCAGGGGCGGGTGTGCCGAGTGCTTTCAAAAATATTGACCCGCCCGTTTGGTATTCGTTTGAACCCCATCAGCCCGAACTTTGCGGCTTTGTACCCGATACTTTCATTGATATTTCATCGGTTATGGACAAAAAATTGGAGGCTATGAGCTGTATGGGCGCGCAAACTTATTTGAAAGATTATTATGCAGAATTGGCCTCTCGACGCGCCAATCATGCGCGCCGCATTTCGGGAAAGAAAGATATCAAATTTGCCGAAGCTCACCAGAGTCAGGTACCGAGGGTGGTTTCATCTATTTTTTAAAAGCAGAATGTCGACTATTTTGAACTATTGATAGATTAAAAAGACTGATTCAATGATTTTGAGAAAAAAGTCCCCTAAAGGCGCTCTATTTTAAGGTATTATTGTCCTGTCTATTTTTTTCTTTAACCTATTAATATCAGTTAGATTATGAAATCATCAAGACGTAATTTTATTCAGTCTTTAGGGATTGGGGCCGCCAGTTTGGGGGTTGCGCATCAATCAACGGCCCATGCGTACGAGCCCCCCAAATCATCAAAGCCAAACGCGGATGACCAGATTTTATTTGTGGGCGACAGCATCGCGGTTGCCAATACCGAGTATGGCAAAGTGAGAGGTTTCATCCTTCGCGGAATTCATACTTTTTTAGGAGTACCCTACGGCGCAGATACGTCGGGTAAAAATCGTTTTATGCCGCCTCAAAAACCTGCCCCTTGGCCAGAAATTCGACCTGCACTTTGGTGGGGAAACACGGCCCCGCAAATCATGGAAAAACGATATGCAAACACCTATGCGTCGTTTGTGGATCACTGGAACTACGACGACGTATCGGAAGATTGCTTGAAAATCAACGTCTGGACACCTGCCCTAGATACCCAAAAACGCCCAGTGGTTGTTTGGCTACATGGCGGCGGATTTGTAAATGGAAATGGCATTGAGCAAGACGGCTATCACGGCGAAAATATCTCGCGCCTTGGCAATATCGTATTTTGTTCGCTCAACCACCGACTCGGGTCATTGGGATATAGCCATTTAAAAGCGGCAGGTGGATATCCCGCCTCGGGGAATGTAGGTAATTTGGACATGGTAGCCGCCCTCGAATGGGTCAAAAATAACATTGCCAATTTTGGGGGTGATGCAAGCAATGTGACCATCATCGGCCAGTCGGGGGGAGGCTCTAAAGTAACAACCTTGATGAATATGCCGGCGGCTAAAGGATTATTTCATAAGGCCGTAGTGTTGAGCGGCGGTTCATTGGCGGGTGTCAATAAAGAATATGCCGAAAAACTAGGGCTGAAAATAATGGAGGAAGCAGGGCTGAAAGCTGGGGAGATAGAAAAGTTACAACAAATTCCGTGGAGAGAATACATAGACATCGCCGACAGAGCCGTTGTCAAAATGGCTGACGAAGCCAAACGTCTCAACGTGCAAAGAGGAGGGTTCTCACCCGTAGCCGATGGAGAATACCTAAACAGTAGCCCGTTTTTCAGCGACGCAACGCATTTCTCAAGCGATATTCCACTGATTATTTGCTCAACATTTAATGAGCAAAGCCCAAGTCGAACAGATGCGACGTTGGAGAAACTGACCCTGACCGATGTAAAAGAAAGACTCAAACCGCGATTCGGGGAAAAATCGGGCGAAATAGCCGATGCGTATGCCCGGAGTTTTCCGAAGGCCCGTCCCATTGAGATTTGGTCTTTGATACTTTCAAACCGAAAAAATGCCGTTGCCATCGCCGATGCTAAGACGTCGCAACGAAAAGCTCCGGTCTATTTGGCTTGGTTTGGCTGGCAACCACCCCTTTTTGACGGCAGAATGCGGGCCTTCCACTGCGATGATATTTGTTTTTGGTTTTACAACACCGATTTGATGCTTACCCATACTGGCGGTGGAAAACGCCCTCGGGCTTTATCGGAAAAAATGGCAAAATCATTTCTCAGTTTTGTCAAAACAGGAAATCCTAACGGTGGAGGCTTGCCCCCTTGGAAATCATATACCACCCAAAATGGTGAAACGATGATTTTGGATGATACCTCTGCACTGGTAAACGACCCAGACCGCGATGCCCGAAAATCATTGGCATAATTTTTTGAATTCTAGGAGGTTTTCGCATCAGAAAACCTCCTGCAATTACCACTGATAAGCCATTGCAAAATATGGAGTTAATAAAAGAACTTTCGAAATTTTCAGCCGCTACGATTTGTGAAGCCCTTGGAAACAAAGGTAATTTGCCTTCGACCATCAAACCAATCGCCGCAAGCATGAAAGTCTGCGGCCCTGCTTACACGGTTCAAACCATGCCTCGTGACAATGTTTTGTTGCATCGGGCGTATGCGTATGCTAAAGCAGGAGATGTCTTAATTGCCAATTGTTCAGGTTTTTATGAAGCAGGTTACTGGGGCGATTTGATGAGTTTGGGGGCTCAAACCAAAGGAATCAATGGCTTAGTTATCGATGCCTGCGTGCGCGATGCCGACGATATTGAGGCGATGGGCTTCCCTATTTTTTCAAGAGGGTTATGCATTCGAGGTACGTCAAATCACGGCGACGGAACCCTCAATGAACCCATTATAATCGGTGACGTACTGATTCATCCGGGCGATATTGTGGTGGGTGACCGTGATGGCGTCGTGGTCGTTCCGTTCAATAAACTGGAAGAAACCATCGAAAAAGCTGCCGCAAGAGAAGCCAAAGAAGCAAGAACAAGAGCCGAACTCAGAAAAGGAAGAACTTCTCTTCAGATTTATGGCTGGGATGAAAAGTTTGGGTATTAGTACAATAATGGGCAAAAACTCATCTGGTTGTGCTCATTACTTATCATTTATCATTTATTATTATGAAAATTGCCATTTTGGGTTTAGGCGAAGCAGGTTCTCGTTTTGCCAATGATTTGGCTGAAATGGGCGTGACCGTGACGGGCTACGACCCCAATCCCCTTCGAGAATTACACCCTTCTGTTACGCTTGCCTCAAACAATGCCGAAGCGGTCAAAGACGTTGATGTGATTTTCAGCGTCAACCTATCGTCGGTATCAGAAGAAGTGGCACAGGATATTTTTCCAGTCCTAAAAAACACGCAGTTTTTTCTGGAAATGAATACTTCTTCGCCCGACAAGAAGAAGAAGATTGACATGATTTTGAAGCCAACGGGTGTCCAATTTATTGATTTGGCCATCATGGCACCTGTGCCGACCAAGGGCATTAAAACCCCGTTTTTAGCAGCGGGAGAGGAGGGTTTTGCTTTTTTGGAGAAAATGAAACCGCTAAAGTTAGACCTTTCGCTCGTCGAAAATGGCCAAGTAGGCGATGCCGCAACCATGAAATTGCTGCGCTCGATTGTCTACAAAGGCGTGGCGGCAGTTATCTGTGAGGCCGTAGAAGCGGGGGAGGCATTCGGGATGCCTGCGTATATCCGCAAACAAATCAGTTCGATTATTGGCGGAAACGACGACTTGATTGACCGTTTTGTGGAAGGCAGCAAAACCCACGCCCTGCGCCGAATGCACGAAATGGAAGCCGTGATTGAAATGCTGGAAGAACGCAATCTGGACCCGATTGTCACCCGTGCCACGAGAGATAATTTGGCAAAACTGATGAACTAAATGCAAACGGCCATTCCATTTATGCAGCTTCGGGGTGGAAGCTCCAAAGGGCTTTTCTTCAAAGCCGAAGACCTGCCTACCGATGAAAACGAGCGAAACCGTTGGCTTCTTCTAGCAATGGAAGGAACTACTGAGGGCGACCCTCGCCAGATTGACGGCTTAGGCGGTGCTACTTCTTTGACCAGCAAAGTAGCCATTGTCAGCAAATCAATAACGCCCGAAGCGGGATGCCGCCCAGCCGATTTAGACTATCTCTTTGTACAAGTGGTTGTAGGTAAAGGAAAAGTATCGACTACCCAAACTTGCGGCAACATTTTGGCGGGTATTGTGCCTTTTGCCATCGAATCGGGAATGATTGAGGCGACGCATCCTGTCACTTCTGCCCGCATTAATATCGTCAATACGGGCGGAATTTGTGAAGTAGTGGTACAAACCCCCAACGGTCAAATCGAAACTCAAGGTAATGCCAAAGTAGATGGCGTCTCTGGCACGGCTGCCCCGATTATTTGTAATTATTTAGAAACCGTAGGCTCAACCTGCGGCGCTTTGCTGCCCACGGGCCACGCAAAGGATGTAATTGACGGAGTAGAAGCTACTTGTATAGACAATGGTATGCCCATTGTGATAATGCGAGCGCAAGATTTTGGTTTGGTAGGCAATGAAACCAAAGAAGTGCTTGAAGCCAATGAGCCTCTCAGACAACAAATTGAAGCAATCCGCTTGAAAGCGGGGCATTTGATGAATTTGGGCGATGTCAAAGACCAAACCATTCCCAAAATGTGTTTGGTTTCGCCCCCTGAAAATGGCGGAGTTGTTAATACACGAATGTTCATTCCTCACGTCGTTCACGAAGCCATCGGTGTTTTGGCGGCGGTTTCGGTCGCTACTGCTTGCGTGGTTCCTGATACAGTGATAAATGATGAACGAGGTGTGATGAGTTATAAATTGAATACGCTCAACGATATGCACACCTCACTAAGTGTTGAGCATCCTTCGGGTGAATTTACGGTAAATCTTGAGTATGAACTCGTTGATAATCAGATTATCGTTTATAAGTCAGGCGTAATTCGTACGGCTCGATTGTTGAGTAAAGGAGAAGTGTTTATCTCTTAAACAGCATAAATTAAATCACGAGTACTCAAAAATAGCCGAATATCCTCATTTTGGGTACTTTATCAATAAATGGGTATTGACTTTATCTTCGATTGGTAGTTTGGCAACTCCATCAAAGACATATTCAATGCAAACAAATGTTATGCCTGATTTCAGTAAATTTTCCAATGACCCCTTCACCCCCAAACAAATTCGGCAGTTAAACTACTTAAATGCGGTGATAGTGGGCTTGGGATGTTGTTGCTTGGTCTATTGGTATTATTTGACAAATGGAGATATGTTAAGAAAGATTGATGCCAATAGTGAATCCAGCTTAGAAGAACTAATGGTGCCATTAGGAACGGTTTATCTACTCCTGCAAGGTAGTTCGGGATTGATTAGTTTTCAATTGATTAGACCGATGAGCCTGCGAAAGCAGTGGTTCATCATTTGGGTTTCAATGATGTTGTCTAGTATCATTATTGGATTAGTTTTTTTTCAAAAAGTGTAACAGACTACGACGCAGCTGGGCAAACACTTTAAATTTTTCATTGGTTATAATCCTTAAATTTTTCGCGCTTTTTTAAGTACTTTTACTTCGGTGACAACTTTTTATAATAAGTGGCTTCAAGGGCTGTATCATTATTGTAAAAATGGAAAAAAGAGCTTTCTATCATTGGAGTTTTGGAATCGTAATAATGGCGTTGGTAAGTGCCTGCGGTGGTAGCATTGAGGTACCGCAGGACGTCGAAAAGGCGGCGGCGAACTTACCCGAAAAGTTGGATTATAATCTCCACGTAAAGCCTATTCTGTCGGACCGCTGTTTTGCGTGTCATGGCCCCGATAAGAATAAACAAAAAGCTGATTTGCGTTTGGATATTGCCGATGCCGCCTACGACAAAGAATGCGAAAGCGGCCTGAAAGCCATCGTAGCGGGCAATCCTGCCAAAAGCGACGTAGTGCATCGGATTTTGTCAGAAGATCCTGAGTACGTGATGCCTGAGCCAGCTTCTCACCTGACGCTGTCGGTAGAAGAGAAAGCCATTCTTATCAAATGGATTGAGCAGGGAGCTGAATACAAGCCGCATTGGTCATTTGTGGCCCCAGTTAAACCAGCGTTGCCAAAAGTAAAAAATGAAGGTTGGGTCAAAAATGACATCGACCGATTTATTCTTAAAAAATTAGAAGATAAAAAGCTGACTGGCAGCGCCGAAGCGCCCAAAACCACCCTGCTTCGACGCGTTTATCTGGATTTAATCGGATTGCCCCCAACGCCCGAACAAGTCGAAGCCTTTGTAAATGATACCTCTCCCAATGCTTACGAAAAAGTCGTTAATGAATTATTGAAAAACCCGCATTTTGGCGAACATCACGCCGTCGACTGGCTCGATGTGGCGCGCTACGCTGATACCCACGGTTATCAGGACGATGGCCTACGCACCATGTGGCCTTACCGCGATTGGGTCATTAAATCTTTCAATCGAAATCTAGCGTTTGACCGCTTTGTGACTTGGCAATTGGCGGGCGATATGTTGCCCAATCCACAAAAAGAACATCTGATAGCTACGGCGTTCAATCGCAATCATCAGCAGAGCCAGGAGGGAGGAATTGTGCCACAAGAATATTTTGTAGAATACGTAGCCGACCGTACCAATACTTTTGGAAAGGCATTTTTGGGGCTGACGGTTGAATGCGCTCGTTGTCATGACCACAAATACGACCCCATCAGTCAGAAAGATTATTATTCATTGTTTGCGTTTTTTAATAACAACAATGAATACGGCCAAATCCCCTACAACGGTGAACCCAGTCCGAGCATCACCCTTCCAAAGCCCGCAACGGAAAAGCAACTGCGATTTATCAAAGAGAAGCTTTCTATCGTTGAAAAAACGCAGTTGCAAAATGCATCTGCCCTTCGTCAGAGGTTTGAAAAATGGGTGGCTAAGTCTGCACAAGCACCACTAATTTCACCCCAAACGGCTTTGATGATTGATGTGCCATTTGACTCCATGACGGTGCGCCCTGCGGGAGAAAAGAAAGACAAAAGACGGCCCATATTTACAAATTTGGCCAATGATACCCTTAATTTTGAAACCAATGGGGATCTGGATTTTCTGCCCGTACGTATCAAAAGCCCACGCGGAAAAGGCGTGCGCTTGGTGGGAGAGAGCTTTATGCAAATGCGCGGTATCAATGGTTGGGGTCAATACAAAGAAGTGCCGACCATTTCGGGCTTTTTTGAACGAAATCAACCTTTTACCGTCAGTTTGTGGGTAGGCGTCACTGACCCAAAATTCAAAGGCCCGCTCTTTAACCGTAATTTAGGGCCGTTCAACGGCTTTCGAGGCTACGAATGTGAGCGTTTGGAAGACGGGCGGCTGGCGTTTCGTTTGAGCAATGTTTGGCCCGATAATGCCATTGATTTTGAGACAGACTACGTGCTGAAAGCCAATCGTTGGGCACACCTTACCATGACTTACGATGGTTCAAGCAAAGCCAATGGCCTGAAAGTATATATAAATGGAAAACGAGCCACGGGTCGGGTCATGTCGGATGGACTGCGGGAAAGTATGCTTTTGGGAAAAAATCATACCAATTGGGGAGCGGGCGCACCTAATTTTTCCATTGGACAGCGCCACGATTATAATTATAAAGGCTACGCGGTAGATGAACTGAAGGTCTTTGCCCGTGAGCTGACACCGCTGGAAGTCCACAGTGTGATAGGCCAAAAAGATTTTGTAAAAATCGCCCTTCAAACTCCTGCCAATAAACGTAATGATTTTCAAAAAGAGGGCCTTTTTGAGTATTTTGTTACCAACATTGATACCGAAAACCAGGAACTGTTGGCCGAGCGGAAGCAATTGCTGGCGGAAGAAACGGAGTTGCTTAATAAAGAAATTGACGTGATGGTGATGCGAGAACGCAAATATCCTCGCAAAGCGCATATACTCAAACGCGGAGCCTACGATGCTATTGATGAAGAAGTAACGGCCGATACGCCCGACCAATTTTTTAAGATTCCGAAAGAATTGCCCCGCAATCGCCTAGGGTTAGCTCAATGGCTCGTTCACGAAGAAAACCCGCTCTTTGCGCGTGTGATGGTGAATCGGATGTGGCAGCGGTATTTTGGCAAAGGCTTGGTGGTATCGGCCGAAGATTTTGGAAATCAGGGAGATTTGCCCACGCATCTCGAATTGTTAGATTATCTGGCAGTCAAATTCAGAAATTCTGGCGGCCCGTCGCACGGCGGTCCGTCGCACGGCTGGAATTACAAATTGCTGCAAAAGGAAATAGTCATGTCGGCGACGTATCGACAATCATCGGTTGCTAAACCTGAATTATTAGAATTAGACCCTAATAATTTATTATATGCCCGAGGCCCAAGCTATCGTATTTCAGCTGAGCAAGTGCGGGATGCTGCCTTGGCGTCGAGTGGCTTATTAAGCGCCCACATCGGTGGGCCAAGTGTACACCCTTACCAACCCGACGGTATTTGGGAGGCTTTAGCCACACGAAATGCGGTACAATACGTTCAAAATCATGGCGACACACTTTATCGTCGAAGTATGTATACCATTTGGAAGCGTAGCTCTCCACCACCAATGATGCTTAATTTTGATGCGTCCGAGCGGCATTTTTGCAGTGTCAAGCGCCAAAAAACCAGTACTCCGTTGCAGGCCTTGGTCACGCTCAACGACCCACAGTTTGTAGAAGCCGCGAGAGTATTAGCGCAACGAAGTTTATTGTTCAACAAAGGGTCGGACAGTAATTCCAAATCTATCATTCGCATTTTTACTGCCCTTACGTCCCGCCCGCCGCGAGCGGGTGAGTTGGAAGCCATGACACAGTTGTATCAAGAGGAATACCAAGACTTTGTGAAGAACCCCAAACGCGCGGATGAATTGTTGGGTGTTGGTGAATATCCTGTGGATAAGTTATTGGATAAAAATGAATTGGCTGCCATGACCATCGTAGCAAGCACCGTAATGAACTTTGATGAGTTTGTGATAAAGAGATGAAAAACGCACTGGAAGAAATCGAACAATTGACCCACGACCAACTCAGTCGTCGGAATTTTCTGTCGCGTACTAGCATGGGCTTAGGCGCAGCGGCGTTTTCGTCGTTGTTGGGAACAAATCAAGCACAGGCCGCGACTGGTCCTGGCGGAGCTTTGGGAAAACCCCATTTTCCCCCCAAGGTAAAGCGCGTCATTTACTTGCATCAAAGCGGGGCGCCTTCGCAATTGGAACTATTTGATTATAAGCCTAAGCTGGAACAAATGTGGGGGCAAGATTTGCCCGAATCGGTTCGGAAGGGTCAACGCCTTACGGGAATGACAGCGGGGCAAAGCAGCTTTCCGCTGGCGGCATCGTACTATAAATTTGCCCAACACGGCCAAAGCAAAATGTGGGTTAGTGAGTTGTTGCCTTACATTTCTAAAGTCACTGATGAGGCCACGTTTATCCGTTCCATGCATACCGAGGCCATCAACCACGACCCTGCCATTACGTTTTTTCAGACGGGCAGTCAGCAGGGCGGAAGGCCTTCTTTTGGTTCTTGGGTAAGTTATGGGTTAGGGTCAGACAATCAAAATCTGCCTTCGTTTGTGGTATTGCTGTCAAAAGGACGTGGCGGCGATCAGCCTTTATATGCTAAGTTATGGTCAAACGGTTTTCTGCCTTCCGTGCATCAGGGTGTGGTTTTTCGCTCAGGGCCTGACCCAGTATTTTACCTGAACAATCCCGCAGGCATCGACCGCACAAGCCGCCGACGGATGTTGGATTATTTGGCCAAAATGCATCAGGAACAATATAAGCAGATTTTGGACCCCGAGATCAACAGCCGCATGGCGCAGTACGAAATGGCTTATAGGATGCAAACGGCAGTGCCCGAAACGATGGACATTTCCAAAGAACCCGACTACATTTTTGATATGTACGGTCCTGAAGCAAAAAAAGCGGGGACATTTGCCGCAAACTGTTTATTAGCCAGGAAATTGGCAGAGAAAGGCGTAAAGTTTATTCAGCTTTATCATCAGGGCTGGGACCAACACGGCAACCTTCCTAACGACATTAAAACCATGGCGAAGTCGGTCGACCAACCTTCGGCGGCGTTGGTGATGGACTTGAAACAGCGCGGTTTATTAGATGATACCCTCATTATTTGGGGCGGAGAATTTGGTCGAGGCTCCTATTCACAGGGGAAACTCACCAAAGAAAACTACGGCCGCGACCACCACCCGCGTTGCTTTACCATTTGGATGGCTGGCGCAGGGGTGAGGAAGGGCTATATTCACGGAGAAACCGACGATTTTAGTTATAATATTGTGCGTGACCCAGTCCACGTTCATGATTTTCAGGCTACGGTCATGCACTTGTTGGGAATTGACCACGAGCAGCTTACCTTCAAGTCACAGGGCCGGCGCTACCGCCTAACCGATGTACACGGAAAAGTTGTAAAGCCTATTTTGGCGTAACTTTCTCACGCTCAAATGTTAAAAAGCACAAGGTGTATTCTTGTGCTTTTTTAACATTTTTTTAGACGTTTAGGAGTCAATAATTTCTTCAAACGGGCGTTGTTAGAGTGAATTTATCCACTCTAATCTCATTACGCCATGAAACACAGCTTTACATTAAGCCTTCTGTTGCTTGCCACTGCGGCTTTTGCCCAAACCGAAAAAGGCAATTCTTTTGTTTCTGGGAATATTTCGACGGGGTATTCTGCAAATATCTACCCTAAGGACAATCCTAATAAATCTGGTACCTTTTCGCTGTCCTCGGGAATTTCCTACGGGAAATTTATCAAAGATGATATTCTATGGCGTATCGGAGTATCTGAAACCTTTAGTAGGTACCGTTTGGAAAGTAATAATGCAAAATTTACGAATCCTTATGGTTCACTTTCAATTAGTTCGAGCGGGCTTTATTTCTTTGGGAAAGAACGTTGGAGAGGATTTGTAGGAGGGGGGCTTAGTATTTCTGGAAGCTTTTTTAACATTAAGCAAAGCGTTGATGGTAGACAGGATCTGACGTCTAAAGAACGAAATTTTTCAATTCAGCCTATTTTTGAAGCAGGTGCACTCTATTTTTTCAATAAACATTTAGCTATACAACTTGCCACATCCTCCAATACTTTTCCTCTCAACAGTTATGGTTTTTCTACGGGATTACTTTACTGGATTAAGCCTACTTCATTTGAGGCTGAGACCAAAGAACTTTCTATTTTAAATAAAGGGAGATGGACATCGGGTGCAGGTTTTGATGTGGATACGCGTCGATTAAGAAATAATCTTGCTAACCAATCCTCGAATCCAATGCAAACTGGTGAAAGTGAGACGAATATATCTCTGCAGGTAGGAAAGTTTATCAAGAATAAAACGATGATTGGAGTAAGAATGGGATATAGTAAAAATTATTCTGAAGTTATTTCGACGCCCCAAATTAGCACTAAAAGAAGTATGTACCGAGTAGGTATTTTTAGGAAGAAATATCTTTTTGCTACGCGTCTTACCCCTTATTGGGAAGTGGAACTCAACTATATACGCAATAATCAGGAACAAAAAGATGCTTCTAATTTTTCAACTACTCACTTTAATACCTTTGAACTACGACCGAATCTAGGATTGGCCTATTTGATCAGTAATCATTTTTTAGTGGAAACCCAGTTGGCTGACCTATTGGTCAGTTATGGTACCCAAGCCAATTCAGAGTATAAAAACTGGAGCGCAAACCTAAGTGGTGGTCTTCGACCCAATCTACGTTTATCCTACGTATTCTAACAAAAGAGAGCAGGCACTCAATTGAGTGCCTGCTCTCTTTTGTTAGAAGTATCTAATGACTATTGCTTACTTTTTGAACAGCGAATCTACAAATTGAGCGCGGTCAAATACCTGTAAATCATCCATTTTCTCACCTACTCCAATGTATTTGACGGGGATTTTGAACTCATCCGAAATGCCGATTACTACGCCACCTTTGGCCGTGCCGTCCAGTTTGGTAATGGCTAAGGCCGTTACGTCGGTGGCTTTGGTAAACTCACGGGCTTGAATAACGGCATTTTGGCCCGTACTTCCGTCCAACACCAACAGTACTTCATGCGGTGCTTCGGGCAGAAACTTCTGCATGACGCGTTTGATTTTCGATAGCTCGTTCATCAGGTTGACCTTGGTATGCAAACGGCCTGCGGTATCAATAATGACCACATCGGCGTTCATTTCCACGCCTTTTTTCACGGCATCGTGGGCCACAGCGGCAGGGTCGGTGTTCATGCCGTGGTCGATGACCAATACGCCAGCGCGCTGACCCCAGGTTTTAAGCTGGTCGACGGCAGCCGCTCGAAATGTATCGCCCGCACCTAAAACCACCTTTTTGCCCCGTTTTGTAAACTGATGGGCGAGTTTGCCGATGGTGGTGGTTTTGCCAGCACCGTTGACACCTACGACCATAATGACGTATGGCTTTGGCAAGTTGTCGGTCTCAAAACTATCCTTAAAATCGAGCGATTTATTTTCTGTCAGTAAAGTGGCGATTTCGTCGCGCAGGATACTGTCAAGTTCTGAGGTGCCAGTGTATTTGTCGCGTGCTACGCGCTCTTCAATTCGCTTTATAATCTTGACCGTTGTACCGACTCCCACGTCAGAACTGATCAGAATATCTTCCAATTCATCGAGTACGTCTTCATCAACGGTAGATTTCCCTACAATTGCCCGGCTGATTTTTCCGAAGATACTTTCCTTAGATTTTTCCAGCCCTTTATCAAGCGATTCTTTTTTCTCTTTAGAGAAGAAATCAAATAAACCCATAGTACGTAGCGGCCCGTGCGGCAGTTTATAGTTTACGGCCAGCAACGCTCGGCAGAATAGACAAATTCGGAGGGTTGCTGGAGAACACAAATAGAAAACGCACAAATATAAAAACAAAAAAAGTCCCTTATCGGGACTTTATCAAATATCGTTATGGTAACAGAGGTTGCGGATTAGTTTTTCAACGCAGCCTGTACTTCGTCGGTAGGAACGATAACCTCCTTAAATGTGTAAGCGCCTGTCTTTGGTGATTTAATTGCTTGAATCACTTTGGCGTAAGTCTTACCACCTTCTTTTTTCAGGGTTGCAACTACTTTCTTTGCCATTGTTGTATAAGTTAAAATTGTTAATTGTTAACGGTCAGTCAGTTAACAGCACTTGTTGACTATTAACGATGAACAAATAACGAATTATTTAATTTCTTTATGAACCGTTACTTTTTTCAAATACGGATTGTATTTCTTAAACTCCATACGTCCTGGAGTATTTTTGCGGTTCTTAGTTGTGATGTAACGTGACATCCCTGGAACGCCCGATTCTTTCTGCGCTGTGCATTCCAAAATTACTTGTATTCTGTTACCTTTCTTTGCCATTGCTTTACGTCAAATTTGAAAACGGAGTGCAAAGTTACAGATAGTCAATCAGAAGACAAAATAATTTCTTAAAATTTCAGCAAAAATATTTATCTACCTTTGCGCTGAAAATCATTCATTATGCGTATCAATCCGCGTATCACCGCTTTATTGCTGGCTTTTGCTATTTCAGGCATAACAGTTGCCTTCCTTTCGTTTGTCAGCGGCACCACGCTGAGCATGCTTTTTGTGTCGGGAGTTGCTGGTTTTTTTGGCGCATTTTTTCTGATTTTATACGCTATTGAGATTTTGGTGTACCGGGAAGTAACCAAAATGCACGAAACCATTCAGCGGCTTAAATTGAAGGACTTTAGTTTTCCTCGGAAAAACATTGTCAGTGACCCTAATCCTCTCAAAAAACTGAATCAAGAGATTTTTGTTTATGTGGCGCGCAAACAGCAGGAAATAGATGAATTGAAGAAAATGGAGGTTTTTAGACGGGAGTTTCTGGCCGATGTTTCGCACGAGCTGAAAACCCCCATTTTTGCCGCGCAGGGGTTCATTCACACCTTATTAGACGGGGCGATGGATGACGAGAAAGTGCGGGATAAATTTCTGCAAAAAGCCGCTAAAAGTTTGGACGGACTAGATGCCTTGGTCAAAGATTTGGTGGCACTTTCACAAATGGAAACAGGCGAAATCAGAATGCGTAAAGACCGCGTCGATTTGCGGCTAATTACCTTAGAAGTGTGCGAGCAGCTCGAAAACAAGGCCAATCAGCGGAATACAGTTCTTAAAATAAAACCCGACCGAATGCTGCACGTGTGGGTGAAAGCAGACCCGCAGCGGATAAGTCAGGTCATGACAAACCTCATTGAAAATGCCATTAAATACGGAAATGATAATGGCAAGGTAATTGTACATTTTGAGGAAGATAAAAAACATTTTCTCATAACCGTGCGTGATAATGGCCCAGGTATTCCGCCTGAACATTTATCGCGGATTTTTGAACGATTTTATCGGGTAGACAAAAGTCGCTCCAAAGAAAAAGGGGGAACTGGTCTGGGATTAGCCATTGTAAAGCACATAATTAACGCTCACGGTTCAAAAATTACGGTTACGAGCAAGATAGATAAAGGAACTACGTTTACGTTTAAATTAGACAAAGCGGATTGATTTAAAGACACTATTTGTCCTATTCAGAAACATGGTCTTTAAACGAATGACTTATTTTACGGATTAGGCTGATTGAACTTTTTTGACTTATTTTACGCCCTTAATTCAAGAAAAATAGAAATTTTCCAATATTAATCACACTTCAAAAAGACGATTCTTCTATGAACATTGCACTTGTCACCGGTTCGGCTGGATTGATTGGGAGCGAATCTGTCGCTTTTTTTGCTGATAAATTTGACCTCGTGATTGGGGTAGATAACAATTTACGTCAATATTTCTTTGGACAGGACGGAAACACCGAATGGAATCGCAACCGCCTCCAAGATGGTTTTGCCAATTATAAACACTACAGCGCTGATATTCGGGAAGTGAGCCAATTGGAGCCCATTTTTAAAGAATACGGCACCGATATTAAGCTTATTGTACACGCTGCTGCGCAACCGAGCCACGACTGGGCGGCCCGTGAGCCGTTTACTGACTTTGGAGTGAATGCCGTAGGTACGCTCAATATGCTCGAAATGACGCGTTTGCATAGCCCTGATGCCGTGTTCATCTTTACTTCCACCAATAAAGTATATGGTGATAATCCTAACTATCTGCCGTTGGTAGAGTTGGAAACTCGCTGGGAAATTTCGGAAGACCACGTTTATTACAAAAACGGGATTGATGAGCACCACAGCCTTGACCATACCAAGCACTCTATTTTTGGTGCGTCTAAAGTAGCGGCGGATATTATGTGCCAAGAATATGGCCGTTATTTTGGCATGAAAGTAGGAGTATTCCGTGGAGGCTGTTTGACGGGACCTAACCATTCAGGAGCCCAGTTGCACGGATTTTTGGCTTACCTTATGAAGTGTACCATTACGGGCAATCCTTACACTATCTTTGGATACAAAGGAAAGCAGGTACGCGACAACATTCACAGCTATGACTTGGTAAATATGTTCTGGCATTTTTATCAGAACCCACGTCCAGGTGAAGCCTACAATGCTGGTGGCGGACGTCATGCCAACTGTTCTATGTTGGAGGCCATCGCCATTTGTGAACAAATTGCGGGTAAGAAATTGACCTATCATTATTCAGAAACCAACCGTATCGGCGACCATATCTGGTACGTGAGCGACTTAACTAAATTTAAGAGCCACTATCCAGGTTGGGATTGGAGTTACAACCTTGAGCAGACATTGGTTCAAATTCACGATGGTATTGCTGCTCGCTTGGCACTGCCTGCGTAATTGTTATCGGGTAACTACAGCTTATGCTCGATAGATAACTGATAACGAAAGAAATGACCCCAAAATACGTCATACTCATACCACAATACAACGATTGGGAGGCGTTAAACCTGCTCATCGAACGCATTAATCAAGACGTAGCGACCGACACACTGGCCGCTACGTCTTTGGTTATAGTGGATGACTGTTCGAGTCAGGAAATGGAAAAAATAGCGCCTTTTGCTGGACAAAAAACCCAAATCGTGCGGCTTTACCGTAACCTAGGCCATCAGCGCGCCATTACTATCGGGTTATCGTACATCGCCAAAGAGTTGCCCTGCGAGAAGGTCATTGTCATGGATGCCGATGGAGAGGATGCACCAAAGGATATCAATGCGCTAGTAGCTGCCTCCGAAAAATGGCCCGACAAAGTTATTTTTGCCCAGCGGACCAAGCGGCAGGAAAGTTTTCTTTTTAGGTTTTTTTACGGTATTTATAAGTTCATTTTCAGGCAATTGACTGGAAAAGTAATTACGTTTGGTAACTTTTCGCTTATTCCTCAGCGTCGCTTGCAAAACTTGGTACGCGTCTCCGAAATCTGGAATAATTTTCCGGGAGGTATCATTCGCTCTCGGATTCCGTACGAAGCAATACCCACCGAGCGAGGAAAACGCTTGGCTGGCGAAAGCAAAATGAATTTTGTGTCGCTGGTGTTGCACGGATTAAGTACGGTGTCGGTTTTGATTGATGTGGCAGCGGTCCGAATATTGATATTTTCTATCGGAATGTCTTTGGTCGCGTTGTTCATCATTTTTGTGGTATTATTTTTGAAATGGATGGACCATGCCACGCCTGGGTGGGCCTCTACGCTGAGTTCGGCGTTGCTGATTGTGGTGCTGCAATCTTTTCTGATTTCATTGTTTTTAGTTTTTATGGTACTGCAATACCGTACCCAACAACAGTTTATCCCCGTACTTCAATACCGTGATTTTATTGAAAAAGTGGAAGAATTGTAAACGAATTAATACGAGTTATAACTTGGTAAAAAACAGTAAGTGATAAGCTTCGATGATTTCCCTGTAGTTTATTTTGCACTGGGCTATGCATTGGCCGTTGGAGTCGTATTGCTTTTTTTTCTTCGAAAAAATATCCCCTTTTTTTCTACCCTTCTCTTGGTTCTCGGTGCCGTTTTGGTGGTATTTATGCGTTTGCCGATTCTGCTTTTCAATCAGGAAATCAATCCAGATGAGAGTCAGATTATTGCCCATGCCCTTACCCTAAGCCAATATCCAACCTATTGGGAATCAGTGGATGGGACGACTATTGGCCCTATTAATAACTATATGCTTTTGTTGCCTGCTTTTTTGGGGCTAGGCTTTGATTATACGGCTATTCGATTGTTGGGTTTGGTATGGATTATTGGGAGTTTGTGGTTTTTCTATCAAAGTGTTAAAAACTTTTTTGATGCACCCACTGCTCAGTTGAGCCTTCTTCCCCCCTTGTTTTTTCTTGCGTTTACCCAAGACCCAGATTTTGTTCACTATTCGAGTGAACAATTGCCGCTTTTTTTGTTGAATGTTGCGTTGTGGAGCGTATCAAAAATAAACGTTGCTCGCTCAAACGGTTTTGCGGGCATTTTTTTGCTGGGAGTAGTATTGGGACTGAACCCTTTTGCTAAGATACAAGTCGTGCCGCAGGTAGCCGTAATTGGCCTTTGGGCGGTGGTAAGCCTTTATCAACATAAATACTTCTTGAAGTCTGTGTTAGCTTTGGTCGTGGGTGGTTTGGCGGTGCCTATTTTTATTGTTGCATTGGCGGGGGTATTTGGGGTATTAGATGATTTGTGGGATTATTATGTGCTCGGAAACCTCATCTACGCGGGAGGTAGCTCATTGGTGGATGCCATTTTTCGATTGCCCTCCTTTTTTGCGAAAAGTACCGACTTTTTATTGTATTTGGGAAGCCTAGGACTGCTTAGTGTGCTTAGTTTTTTTCAAAAAGACAAACGGCTTTCTACTCTTAACCAAATAGGAGGTTTTGTTTTATTATGGTTGGTAGCGGCGCTGTATGCGGCCACAAAAACGGGTAATGACTTTGTCCATTATCTTAATCTCTGCATCTATCCATTGGCGCTTTTAGGAGCATTATTCATTTATAAGAGTCAAAAAAATGGCTCACTTGTGCCCGTAGCTGCTTTGGTGCTAGTAATGCCCTTTCTGGTGAGTTTTGGTTTGAAAGCCATTCTGCATCGTCCGCTCAATGCGTATGTTTCTGGAAATGACCATCGAGTGCCAGTGAGTGATGTTTCTAAACTAATTCTTAAATACGCTCAACCCACAGACCGTTTGGTGGTTTGGGGTTGGATGTGTCGCTACCACGTTGAAACCCAAATGCCGCAGGGGACGGCCGAGAATCACTCCGAACGGTCTATTTATCCCCACCCATTGCGCCAAAAATATTACCAGCGTTATTTGGATGACCTGAAAAAGAATCATCCCAAAGTATTTGTGGATGCCGTTGGAAACAGTTTATGGCTCAATGATCGCTCCACACAGGCGCATGAGGCATTTGCTGAATTAAACGATTTTATAACAAAGAACTATCGTTTTGTAGGGGAGGTAGAAAGTACACGCGTCTACTTACGAAATACCGAACAATAAATTTGAAAATGTTAACCGCTGACTTTTGCGCTAACTTTATGAAAGTTACGCTAATTTTGAATCTTGAATAGTAATACATAATGACACATAATCAATTCCTCGAATCGCTGGTTTCCCCAAAAACAGGAGAACCGCTGAAAGTAGCCGACAATGGCTTATCTCTTACCGCTCCCGATGGTACCATTTATCCAGTATTGGATTCGGGAATTGTAGATATGGTTCATCCGCGCGAATTGTTTGAAGACGATGCCCGCGAGCAATACCTGTACGACCAAGCCTATCAGCGCTATGACCGTGGCGTGTCGTGGGTGTTTGAAACCCTCAATCACTCCGACGAAGCCGCTACGCGTGAATTTATGATTGGTTTGATGGGGCTTAAACCTGGGCAAACGGTGTTGGAAGTGGGAGCGGGAACTGGCAAAGATTCGGCTTTGATTATCGACCAAATTAGCCCTGGTGGCACGGCAGTGTTGTCAGATTTATCGCCCAATATGTTGCGTCTGGCTACGCAAAAACTGCAACCAAAAGACGTAGATGTTCATTTTTTTCTAGGAAATGGCTCTTATTTGCCCTTTGCCGACGGAACCTTTGACTCGGTATTTCACTTTGGTGGTATCAACACTTTCTCAGAGCGTAAAAAAGCGTTTGCTGAACTTACACGCGTGGTGAAAGTAGGCGGTAAGGTGGTTATCGGAGATGAAAGCATGGCTCCTTGGTTGCGTAATCAACCGACCTACGAGATTCTTTGGAAAGCCAACCCACTCTTCCGGGCAGAAATACCGTACGAAGATTTGCCGGCGACCGTTGAAAATTTCAAGCTTCATTACATTTTTGGGAATTGCTTCTACGTGATGGAGTATACCGTAGCGGCGAAAGCGCCTGAAATTGACGTTGAGTTGCCGATTCCGGGCAAAGATTTTATTGATAACTGGCGTATTCGTGCGGAAGGAAGTTCAAAATAAATGTTTTGTCAGCCTGGAAGAGCCTTCTAAGAATCGTGTTAGTTAGATTTTAGGCGCTTTTAGCAGGACAAATACCGATAAATTATGTGGCAAAAAAAAGGAGTAATTTATAAACCTGATGGTTCGTTGGCGCACAGTCGCTCGCACGCACAGGTACCGTTTGCATACAAGCATCCCGATTTTTTACGGGTATATTTTTCCTCGCGCGACGATAATGGGTATTCACGTCCCACCTTTATTGATGTTGATTACGAGGACCCTACCAAGATATTATACATCCATGACCGTCCAGTACTGGAGCTTGGCGGTCCGGGAGAATACGATGAAACAGGGGCGATGCCTGCGTGGTTTGTCGATATGCCCAACGGCGATATTTGGCTGTATTATACGGGTTGGAACCGTACGTGGAACTCATACCGGCTTTCGATGGGATTAGCCGTAAGTCATGACGGAGGGCTTTCTTTTACCAAAATGTTTAGAGGACCTATCATGGACCGCAGCATTGAAAATCCGTTGTGGGCCGCTCAACCGTCAGTCATTCGTGAAGACGATGGCACGTGGCGGATGTGGTACATTTCGGGACACAAATGTGAGTACATACATGGCTATCCAGAACCTTATTACCGGGGGCAGTCAGCAACGTCGACCGACGGTATTCACTGGAAAATCAGCGATGTGCCTACCCTAGATTTTGACGATTTTTTACACGCAGTAGGTCGTCCGAGCGTTTTTAAAGAAGACGGAATCTACAAAATGTACTATTCGTATCGTCATACCCGCGATTATCGTACCGACCGCAATCAAAGTTATCGCCTCGGATACGCCGAGTCGGTTGATGGAGAGCATTGGGAGCGGAAGGATAATTTGGTCGGAATTCATAAGTCTGAAAATCCAGAAGATTTTGATTATCAGATGATTGATTATGCAAATTACTATACCCATAATGGCAAAAAGTACTTGCTTTACAATGGCAATGGCTTTGGTGCGGCAGGCTTTGGGTATGCGGTATGGGAAGATTAAAGGATTGGAACGATTGTTGTAATTTTACCTTTTGATTTTTGACCAATGTCATTATTTCAAAAGGAGTTGTGTGTTAGAATTGGGTGTTAAACCAAACAAATAAGTAAAATGGCAACATTAGCAGAGCAGTTTCGCCAAGAGGGTTTTTTACTCCTTCGTAATTTCTTAGACAAGAGCGTGGTAGAAAATATTTACCGTGAGGCTCGTGAAATATTTGCTGTTCAAATCAAGCGTGTAACAGGCCGTGTGGTTGATATTGACAATCGAGATGAGTTTGAAAGTGCAATGTTTGAGTTTTTTGAAAAAGACTTTCCAGCTTTTCGCAATACAGGTGTGACAGTTCAACACAGCCTGTCGCTTCACCGTTTTGCGGTCAGCGAAAAAATCAGTGATTTGCTAAAAGAAGTTGGTATTGATCAACCCGTTATTGGGGCTCGTCCAGCCATGCAATTCAACAGTCGTTTTTTGTCAAAAGATGGTAGCAAACACTGGAAACTCGACGCCCACCAAGACTGGAGAACGGGCCAAGGCTCGCTAGATAGCACTGTTATCTGGTTTCCGATGGTGGATGCTGGTGCGGATTTAGGTGCTTTGCAGGTTATTCCACGCAGTCATAAAACGGGATTGTTGGAATCAACTACTTCAGGCTATCAGGGAGGAATTACGGCCGACTTGAAAGACGAGGATTTTATACAAACAGAGTTTCAGCTAGGAGATTTGTTGATTTTCTCGGCTTTTCTGGTACACCAATCGGGAAATAATATTACCCGCAACATTCGTTGGTCGGTACAACTACGTTTCAATAACTTAGCCGAGCCTACTTTTATTGAAAGGGGATACCCGATGGCATATATTTACAAACCAGAAGCTGAATTGGTTACGCCAAACTTCCCGTCAGTGGAACAGTTGGAAACGGTTTTTGCGTCTTCACCAGCCCCGGCAGTACAATGAAAGTAAGCGTCGCGATTCTTACGTACAACCAAAAGAATTTCATCGGTAAGGCCATAGATAGTGCCCTTGCTCAGGAAACTGATTTCGATTTTGAAATTTTAGTGGGCGACGATTGCTCAACAGATGGTGCGCAAGAAGTGATTCAAGCATATCAGGACAAATATCCAAACCAAGTAAAGGCTGTTTTGCACTCCAAAAATTTGGGTCAAAATGGCCTTTTCAATACAATAGAAACCCTCAAACTGGCCCAAGGGCGCTACATCGCTCCCATGGATGGCGACGATTACTGGACCGATACCTCGAAGCTTCAGAAGCAGGTTGACTTTATGGAAGCTCATCCCGATTTTTCGGCCTGTTTTCATAATGCATTAATTACCTACGAAGATGGTAGCTCATCTCATGTGTTGAATCCGCCCGATCAAAAAGCCGTTATTAGCGTTGAAGACCTCGTGGGGGAGGATGAAATTTGGTTTATGGCCACCTCCGCGGTGATGTTTAAAAACGGGCTTATGCACTATCCTGACTGGTTCTTGCAATCAACCAGTGGGGATATTCCACGCTATGTGATTTTGGCAAAACAGGGGCCAATCGGTTATGTGCCAGGTGTTATGTCGGTATATCGTAAAAACCGGGGCGGTGCTAGTTTTAGGGATCATTATCAGGATGCTCGATTTTTATACAACCGTATTCGGATGTATGAAGGAATCAATAAAGAACTTGGTCGCCAATACGATGCGTTGCTCAAACGAAACATTGCCCGCTATTATCGTATGTTGTTGGATGCTCGCCAATACCAAAAGCGGTATTTTCAACGGGCTGGATTGGCGTTAAAATACTTGTATCTGGGAAAGCCCGATAAAGAGACCACAAAAGAGACAATTCGCGACTATATTTTGCCCAAGTGGCTGTTGCAGGTGTATAGTTTTTTTGCGCTGTTGCCCCACCGTTTGAAAGAATCATCTCGATGAAAGTAAGCGTCTGCGTTCCTACCTACAACCATGAAAAATACATTGCTCAGATGCTTGATGGGGCGCTCATGCAGCAAACCGATTTTGCATTTGAGATTGTTGTCGGCGACGATGCATCGACTGACTCAGCCCCAGCCATCATTGAAGAATATGCCCAGCGTTTTCCTGATAAAATTCGTGCCTATCTTCATCCCCAAAATTTAGGTCCTCAAGAGCCCAAAGAATTTGGAGGGCGCAACAACGTTCTCTTTTTGTTAAAAGCCTGTAAGGGCCAATATGTGGCGCTTTGCGAAGGAGATGACTACTGGACCGACCCGTTTAAACTTCAAAAACAGGTTGATTTTTTGGAAGCCCACCACGACTTTGCCATTTGCCACCACGATTTAGAGGTAATTTATGAGGATGGCTCGGAAAGCCATTCATTTAACCCCAAAACACAAAAGTTGATTTCGGGGATTGAAGATTTATTGGAAGACCGTTGGTTTGTAGGTACTGCCAGTCTGATGTATCGCAATTTTTTTCGGGAAGAAGAGTTTGCCGATTGGCACCATCGGGCCGCCGCTGGCGATTGGGCGTTGGTGATTCAATTGGCAGCACGGGGATGCATCGGTTATATTCCCGAAGTAATGGGGAACTATCGAAAACACCACGGTGGTTTAAGTAACATTCATGCCGTAACAAATGCTTATTTTCTCCGTAATCGCCGCCAGATGTTTGCCGATGTCAATGAATGGCTGTCTTATAAATACAATGATATTGTGCAAGAAACGCTCCGAAAATACGACCAGTTAGTAGAAGAAATTGGAAATTAAAGCAAAACAAACCAATTTTGCCCTCACGGTCATTAATTTAACAATTCCCTAATCGCACCGGCCTCCCGGTCATTCCGCCACTAAATGAAGCTTAGCGTTGTCATTCCCGCCTATAACGAACAGGAATCTTTACCACAAACGTTGCAGACTCTGTACGCAACTTTGTCTAAACATGCTGTGCCCCACGAGATTTGGGTGACAAATGATAACTCTAAAGACAATACGTTAGAGGTATTGGCAAATTTGTCAAAAGAAATTCCAACGTTGGTTTACGAAACGAATCTTGGGCCCAACGGGTTTGGTTATGCGGTGCGCTATGGCTTAGAACGTTTTTCGGGCGATTGTGTGGCGGTTTTTATGGCAGACCTGTCGGACGACCCCGAAGATTTAGTGAAGTTTTATAAGAAAATGGTTGAGGGGAATTATGATGCAGTTTTCGGTACGCGCTGGAGCAAAGGTGGCAAGGTATACGATTATCCAACGGTCAAGAAAGTAATTAACCGGATGGCAAATTTTATCATACGGCTCTTTATGGGCGTTAAGTACAACGATACAACCAATGCGTTTAAGCTTTATAAAAGAGAAACGATGGAAGGATTGAAACCCTTTCTTTCTGCCCACTTTAACCTCACGGTTGAACTACCGCTCAAAACCATTGTACGAGGCTATTCATTTGCCATCGTCCCCAATAGCTGGACCAACCGAAAATACGGGGAGTCAAAGCTGAAAATCAAAGAAATGGGCAGTCGCTATTTCTTTATTCTGATGTATTGCTTCATTGAAAAAACGTTTTCGCGCGGTGATTATCGCAAAAAAACGCAGAAATAATTTTCTTCTTAATTCGTTTCCACTCGAATGACCGCTGGTACCGTGTCCGTGGTTCCGGTACCACAAGTATTGTTGACCATCACAACTTTATACTCGGTTGTGGTGCGGGGATTTACCGTGAGTTGGTACGGATTAATAAATGTTCCGTTGATAGTCGTGCCGTCAGAAAGCACAAATGACCAAGGAGGGAGTCCATTTTTGAACGATACGCGCAGGCGTGCCGCTCCACCGGGACGAATAACGGCCCCGCCCGTCACGAGGGCTTGGGCTGCGTTGGGCATCATCACTTGAAGGGTAGTTGGGGTTCCTTCAATGAGTGGGTCGGTAGAAATAACTCGTACCTGTTGTGTTGAAAGTGTGTCTTTTAAGTAGGGTGGCAAAATCTTGGCCCGTAGTGAACTAGTGCCGCCGATGGTGGGTAAATACACCCAACGCCCGCTTGTATCTTTGATTTGTACCAAGAATTTATTGGCGTTGTTGAAACGACCAGTGGTACTGAAAGGAACCGTAATTTCAGTGCCCGAACAAATCGTTTTATCTGATAAATTTCCAGTGGCAATCGTTGGCGGTGGTATTTTTACGTTAACAAATGCCGTTCCCGACAAATCGCCTACGCCGCAAAATCCACCAGCTGAGGTGATTGTGTATGCCGTGGGGTTAAGCGGTGATACTTTTACGGTATAAGGGGTTGTCCGAATGTCATTTTGGTAGGTTCCATCCGAAAGCAATACAAACCAAGGTCCTCCACCGCTGAAATCCAAGGTTAGGTTGGTGGATTCACCTTCGGCGATTTGAAGTGTATCGCGTCGTAAAACTGTTTTGGCAGGGGCCGAAATAGCCACGTCGACGGTGTCGCTCATGATGGTCGGAAAGGTCGAAACAACGCGCAGTTTATAAATCCCTGGCTCTAAGCCTGCAGGTGTTTTGGCCATGATGGGGCTTTGCGGAATCAACTCGGAAATATTCTTAAAATTCTGCCCAGTCGTATCGCTCAATTGAACGATGAAACCGTTGCCAGCCTCGTATTTTCCCGTTGCACTGAAATTAATTTGAAAAGGTGTGGCGGTACAAAGCCTAAAACCGACGCGAGGAATGGCCTTGAGGGCAATGACGGGGAGTGTATCCTGACTTACCTGAACCACAACTTCGCCTGAGGTGGTGCCGCTTCCGCAGGTATTATTGACGCTTGTTACTTTAAAAGAACTCGTTTGCTCGGGAGCCACTTGCGCCGTAAACGGATTCACTAACGTATTAGTGACCGTAGTACCGTCAGAAACGGTAAACGACCAAGGGGCAGCACCTGTGAGCATCACGCGGTAGGAGGCGGCTTGTCCTGGGCCGATTTTGGTATTTGTACTGCCGTCAATCAGCTCCATGCGGGCGTGAGGCAAGGGCAAAATCGTCAGTCTCGTAGGTTTACTAATAATTTCAGGATTGGTGGATACGACCCTAACTAATACACTCCCCGAGCGATTGGTTGGCAGAGTGACTGCAACTGGACCTTCTTTTACAGGCTCAGAAAGGTTGATAAACTTACCCGAAGCATTGGTTATCTGGACAATGAATTTATTGTCTTCTTTAAAAGTCCCGGCGGTTGTAAAAGGAATCAGAACGGGACTCCCCGGACAAACTGACAAGTAGGAGAGGTCACCGATACGAACCTCGGTTTTAATCACCGTATCTGGCTTGAAAGTCGTGTCACGCTGCAAGCCAAGGAGCGTGGGCTTAAGCGTGTCTTTGCGAATCGTATCTGCACGCAAGGCGTTTTGAGTGGAGTTCAATTGGCCGATATTTTCATTCCCTAACCACAGCCCGAGACTCGTCCAAGTCACCACGAAACAACTAATAATGAATTTATGATACATACCTCTTCCGATTGACCCGCAAAGTTAAGACAATCTCTTATAAATTCCCCACTGCCTGATGGATGTGTGCTGCTTGTTTGGGTTCAAATACCACGCAGGGAAATCCAAACAAACATTTATCCTTGATCATTTGAGCAACTTCGACGGGCACTTTATCCTCCCAGCCAGGTTCGCCGCGTTTGATAAGGTCTAACACACTATCGGTTGAGATTCGGAGATTATCTTCATCGAAATCACGAATGTCTTCGATTTTGTCGTTGCAAAGTAGGAAGTTAAAAAGGGGTTGTAGATTGGTGGGCAACGCAAAGTTTTGACAGGTAGAAAGCCTTCCGTCTTTGAAAGTTGGATAAACAAAGAGTTTGACATTTCGGCTGAATAAAGTCGAAAACGACTCCAAGATTCCGCCCGGTAGTTTTTGGTAGTAACTTTCTTCAAAAATGTATTCTAAATTAGGAATCCCCAACACCAGTCCGATTTTGAGGCGAGTTGTTTTTGCCAGAAAAGCTACCAAACGATGATATTCGTAGTAGTTTGAAATCAGTACGGTTTGTCCCAACGAAATGAGAATATCCACGCGGTCCAGAAAGTCTTTTTCGTTGATGTCCTGATCGCCTCCGCGCAGGTTGTGAAGCGTGAGTTCAGCCACCATAATCACTTTTTTTTCGTCCACGTCAGGTTCTGCCTTGAACTGCTTGAGGCCGTTGCGTAGCATATCTACGTGTACATTGGTGATGGGCCGCAAGCGTCCACGCAAGAGTAAAATATTTTTCTTATAAAGTGCTTCCGACGGTTGTAAAACGTGGCCATCAGGGCCAAACATCGCTACTTCGGTAAACCCGTGTTTGACGAGGTAAAGGCTCATGAGCCGATTGTCAACTTTTTGAAAATCAGGTCCCTGAACACGAATCATGTCAATTTGGATACGGTCAGGGCTGAGGTCGTCCATCAAAGAAATCAAAAGAGTTTCGGGTGATTTATGGTAAAAAAAACAGCCATAAATCAAGTTGACGCCGATGATTCCCAAGGCCTGCTGTTGCAGAATGCTGTCGTTATCAAGCATTTTAATGTGGATAACCACATCGTTGTAGGGAGCGCGGGGAGTAAGCTGAAACCGCAGACCAAGCCAGCCATGACCTTCATTGCTTTTCTGGTAATTGAGGGCAACGACGGTATTGGCAAAAGCAAAAAATAAACTGTCGGCACCACGTTTTTCGGCGAGTCGTTGCTCCACAAGGTCGTACTCGTGTTGAATCATTTTCATTAATCGCGATTCAACCACGTAGCGACCACTTGGCTCAGGGCCGTAAATTTCATCGCTGAATTTCATGTCATAGGCCGACATAGTCTTAGCGATGGTTCCTGAAGCGCCGCCTGCCTTAAAAAAATTGGCTGCAGTATCCTGCCCTGCGCCGATTTCGGCAAAAGAGCCATAAATACGCCGGTCTAAATTGATGCGAAGGGCTTTTTGTTTGGTACCGAGGTTTTTATCGTATTTAATATTCATGAAAAAGTCGTTTGTTGAAAGCAGCGGGTTTAACGTTTCCAAGTTTTTTTGTAACAAAAGCCTGAAAACCTAAATGGTCTTGCCGTATTTACAAAAATACAATAAACTCCTTAATCCGCACCGTACAAACAGACATAAACTACTCCTTGTGTGATGTGTTTTTTGGGCGTAAATGCTGTATGCTGTTTGCAAACACAAAATAGATTGACCCTATAATGTAAACCCAAGGAGACCGTTTTCCGTGGAATTTAATACTTATCCACCCAAATTGTGGATAAAGTCCTAATTTTGTAAAAAAATTAAGCAATGCAAATCGATAAAGCCACCCTTCACAAGATTGCCAACTTGGCACGTTTGGAAATCACCCCCGAAGAAGAAGCCCCCTTACTCCAAAGCCTAGAAAATGTACTTTCGTGGATGGAGCATCTGAATGAACTTGACACCGATAATGTAGCCCCGTTGACGCATATTTCGTCCGAAATCAATGTCATGCGTGAAGATGTGGTTGGAAATCACCTGCCCCGTGAGCAGGGCTTGTACAATGCTCCCTCACAAGATGGAACCTATTTCAGGGTGCCTAAAGTGATCGAATAAGCAGGAATTGGAAAGTAAAAAAGAGTTGGATATCTTAATCAAAATGGCGGAAATTTGAGTTTGATATATATCAGCACTTATTTTTAAGTTATGCCATGCCCGAACTTCCCGAAGTAGAAACCTATCGACGCTATTTTGAAGCTACCTCTCTTCACCAGCCCATCGAAGCCATCGACGTAGAAGACCAGAAACTCCTCACCACCGATTACGCTACGCTTACCGAAAAGCTTATTGGTCAGGCCTTTGTCAGTACCAAACGCGTAGGGAAAAATCTCTTTATTTATACCGACGGCGGCAGTACGCTACACATGCATTTCGGCATGACGGGTGATTTGGAGTATTATCATTCGTCGCTCGACCGACCGCGCCATGCGCGGATTGTGTTTATTTTTAAGTCAGGATTCAATTTGGGGTTTATCTGTCCGCGCAAATTTGAGCGCATTGGATTGGTAGAAAACATAGAGGCTTATCTCAAAAAGAAAAAAATCGCACCCGACGCGCTTGATATAAGTCTAGAAGAGTTGACGTACAATATCAGAAAACGGAAGAGTTTTATCAAACCCGTTTTGCTTGACCAAAGTACGGTGGCAGGTATTGGAAACTGGATTGTGGATGAGGTACTGTTTCAGGCCAAAATTCATCCTGAAATACTGAGTAATCGGCTAACGGACGAGGAAATAGAGCGGATTTTCACTGCTACGCGCTTCGTACTCGAAACGGCCATTGAGCACGAGGCCAACTACGGACGTTTTCCCCAACACTTCCTCATTCACTCCCGCGAATGGGACGTATCTCCCTACGAAGACGCACTGCGACACAAACGCTGCCCGTGCAATAAAGTGGAAATTGCGCAGACACAGGTAGGAGGGCGCACAACGTATTATTGCCCTGAGTGTCAGGTTTTAAGATAAATAGAGGGAAATCTGGGTAATGACCCGATATTTTTTTAAAATAGCTTGGTAATTTTTTCCGAAACCGCTATTTTTGCACTCCATTTTTGGAAAAAACTGTTTTAATCGAAAATAACATGTACGCAATCGTAGAAATCGCGGGACAGCAATTTAAAGTTGAAGAGGGCCAACAAATCTTTACCAATCGTTTGGAAGGAGATGTGGACGCTGCGCTCGTATTTGAAAAAGTATTGTTGGTGGACAACGAAGGAACCATCAGCATTGGCGCACCGACGGTAACCGGTGCTAGTGTAAAAGCCACAATCGTTGAGCACCTTAAAGGTGAAAAAGTGATTGTTTTCAAGAAAAAGCGTCGCAAAGGCTACGTGAAGAAAAACGGTCACCGTCAGTCATTAACGAAAGTGAAAATTGACGCAATTGTCGGCTAATTCCTTAATTAATCGCATCTTAAAATTTTAAAATACCCAAAGAAATGGCACACAAGAAAGGTGTAGGTAGTTCTAAAAACGGTCGTGAATCGGAAAGTAAGCGCCTTGGCGTTAAAATCTACGGTGGCCAGCCTGCTACAGCCGGTAACATCATCGTGCGTCAGCGTGGTACTAAATACCACCCAGGCCGCAACGTAGGTGTTGGCCGTGACTATACGTTGTTTGCATTGGCAAACGGTACAGTGAAATTCTCTCGCGGACGTGACAACAAGTCATTCGTTCATATTGAATTGCCTGAACTGGCCGAAGCATAAGCATTTTTACAGAAAAAACTTGGCATAAACCCGTCTGAAACTATTCAGACGGGTTTTTTGCTGAAAAATAATTTTTCTGCTTATTGAAAACTGCTTACTGCTAACCAGTACTATATGCAACTCCGCGTCGCTCCCGAAAATCCGTTGGAATGGCTAGCCCTGAAAACCAATCAGGTGCCCATTCCGCTGTTGCACGTTCAGATGTATTTTATCATGGCTAAAGCCGTGATGGAAGCGGCGGACGCGGGCGTGTTTGATGCCATTCATCAGGGAAAAAATACGTCGGAGACCATTGCCAAAGCCTGCCATTTACATCCGAGACCTACTGCACAATTGCTGACATTGTTGGTGTCGATGGAGTATCTGTCATTTGATAATGACCAATTTCGCTTAACGTCGATGGCCCAAAAATGGATTGTATCAGAAAGTCCTCATTCGGTACATGCCATTGCGGTTTATAATAATCGTGTAGCTTGGGATTGGGTGAGCAATTTAGGGAATTACCTTCGTACTGGGCAGGGAATGGAATCACATGAGGTGTTTGACGAAAAACAATGGCAGCTGTATCAGGATGCCATGCAATCGGTGGCCAAGTCGGAGGTAAGGGAGTTTGAAAAAAGAGTTCCTATTTCCAAAAAAGCGACGCGTTTGCTGGATATTGGCGGAGCCAACGGTCAATATGCCGCTGCACTTTGTCGTAAATTGCCTAATCTTGAAGCAATCATTTTGGATTTGCCCGAAGCTATCGAAAATTCATCGCTTCCAGAGGATGTTCGGAGTAGGATTACCTGCCGGGCAGGTAACGCACTGACGGATGATTTGGGGGAAAACCAATACGATGCCGTTCTTTTGTCTAACGTGGCCCACCATTTTACGGAGGCACAAAATCAGGAGTTAACCGCGCGGGTAGCGCGTAGTTTGCGCAAAGACGGCATTTTTATTGTCAATGAATTTATTCGTCCTGCGTTGGATAGTACGCCCGAATTAGTGGGCAGTTCAAGCAGCCTATTTTTTGGGCTGACCAGCACGTCTGGAAATTGGACAGTGCAGGAAATTCAGGCGTGGCAACGGGCCGCAGGATTAAAAATATATAAAACGATTCGATATTTTACCATCCCCGGAATGGCGATGGTGATTGCTAAAAAAAGTTAATAAAATGGCATTTGAAAGAAACGAATATCCTAAAAAAAGGACAATTCATACTACAAAACCCGTCGATAAAACGCGGGAGAAAGAACTGGTTTTCGGTACTCAGCCAGTGATTGAAGCACTAAAGGCAGGACAGGAAATTGACAAAATAATCGTGTTTCGGGAGCAAAGTTTTGCCGACATTCTGGAAATGGCCATTGAGCGGGGTATTCCCGTTCAGCGCGTTCCGATGGAAAAGTTGAACCAGATTACGCGTAAAAACCATCAGGGCGTTATTGCCTTTGTGTCAGCCATTCGTTATGTATCGCTGCATAATATACTGGCAGGGATTTTTGAAAAAGGCGAAGTGCCATTGTTATTAATGCTAGACCGAATTACGGATGTGCGCAATTTTGGTGCCATTGCCCGTTCGGCAGAGTGCATGGGCGTTCATGCAATTGTCGTTCCGATGCGTGGGGCGGCTCAAATCAATAGCGATGCCATCAAAACTTCCTCGGGCGCGCTGAGTCACTTGCCTGTTTGTCGTGAAAATAATTTGATGGACACCGTACAGTATCTACAGGACAGCGGGGTGCAGGTGATTGCCTGTACTGAGAAAGCCGCCCAAATTTTGACCAATGTTGATTTTACAACGCCTACGGCCATCATCATGGGCTCGGAAGAAGACGGGGTCTCGCCTGAACTAATTCGCCGGTCGAATATGAACATCAAAATTCCGATGAAAGGTAAAGTCGCTTCGCTGAATGTATCGGTAGCGGCGGGAATGGTGATTTATGAAGCTGCACGGCAGCGGATGCAGGAGATTGGTTAAAATAAAAACCGTTCACAGTAAAAGGCTAAACTACTTGACTGTGAACGGTTTTCTGAAAAATTATTCGAAGTAATTTAGCGGACGGTGCCCTTCGCGTTCCAAAATCTGGTCGCGTTTGAATATATCTAAGTCTGATTCAATCATTTCTTTTACCAAAGCAGGCAAATCATATTTAGGAATCCAGCCTAATTTTGTATTTGCCTTGGTTGGGTCGCCGATGAGCAACTCCACTTCGGTAGGACGGAAATAACGCGGGTCAATTCCCACCACTTCTTTTCCAATCGGTAGCTGATAATCGGGGTTGTTGCATTTAGAAACAATTGCTTTTTCATCAACGCCTTCGCCCACAAAATCAAGTTCAATGCCTACTTCATCAAACGCCATACGCACAAAATCGCGGATGCGTGTTGTGACTCCCGTGGCAATTACAAAATCCTCGGGCGTATCTTGCTGAAGCATCAGCCACATGGCTTCTATATAGTCTTTGGCGTGGCCCCAGTCGCGCTGCGCGTCTAGATTGCCCAAAAATACTTTTTCTTGTAAGCCCAATGCAATCCGCGCTACGGCACGGGTGATTTTACGGGTCACAAACGTCTCGCCGCGCAAAGGAGATTCGTGGTTGAATAAAATCCCGTTGACGGCGTACATGTTGTAGGCTTCGCGGTAATTGACCGTTATCCAATATCCGTACAACTTGGCAACGGCATACGGAGAACGTGGGTAAAAAGGAGTGGTTTCTGACTGCGGAACGGCTTGTACCAAGCCATATAGCTCAGAAGTGGAAGCCTGATAGATGCGCGTTTTTTGCGTCATACCCAACAAACGAACGGCCTCTAAAATGCGCATAGTACCCAATCCATCCACTTGTGCGGTGTATTCTGGTTCTTCAAAACTCACCCGAACGTGCGACTGTGCCCCAAGGTTATAGATTTCATCGGGCTGAATTTCCTGAATCAAACGAATGATATTGGTAGAATCAGAAAGGTCGCCGTAGTGAAGAAAAAGACGAACATCGGTTTCGTGCGGGTCGGCATAAAGGTGGTCAATCCGCTGGGTATTAAACAAAGAACTCCGGCGCTTGATACCGTGTACTTCGTATCCCTTTTGTAGTAAAAATTCGGCCAGATAAGCACCATCTTGACCCGTAATCCCTGTAATTAGTGCGCGTTTTCTCATATAGAATTATTGAACAACGAAACAGCAAACTTAGCTATTTTACCATTAAACTTTTCTTTAAATCAATCTTTTCAGCCAAAATGACCGCACTTTCGTAACGGCTGCGTACCTGTTGTAGATAACGTTCGGCTTCCAAACGTGTCATAAAATCGCCGATTCTGACGCGGTAAGTGGGTTGGCTGTAGACCAAGTAGGGGTTTAATTCTGGGAAAGTTTGATAGGTAAACAGGCGCGCGTCGTCGGCTTCTTTGCGCGTATTGCCCACATAAATTTGGATACGATACCCTGAAGCAAAACGAATGGCGCGGTTTTTGGAAGCGATGGTGTCCACTACGGCATCCAATTTACGATTTACGTGCAGGGGTTGGTCCGACAAAACCCGTTTTACTTCGGGCTTTTTGGCCGTTTCGACAGGGGAAGATTCTTTGTATTTGGGCCTTACTGCGGACAAATCCTCGTCGTAATTGCTGTAAGCATCAACGGTGGTGGAGCGTACAGGTTTGGAAGATACACAACCCATGAAAACAGACCCCGAAATGAGCAGTAAGACAAAAAATTTCAAGTTCATTGGAAGCGATGGAAAAATGAATGTTTAGGTCAAAATCGCCCAGAATTGCGCTGGTATGATTAGAAAACAAAGTTATAGTTTCCGGATGATTCTTTTATTTTTTCTCTAATAAGAGCGTCACTTTGTTGAAATCTGCCGCAGCATTGATAATCTTTTGGAAAATATCGTACGTTTCAAGCGGCTGTAAAACCTGCTTGTAGTACTCATCAATCGTAACGGTCAATAAATTTCCTTCCATCTTATAGTCAGAAACAAAACCCATGATGGGATCGGCCTTTCCATCAGTGATAGAACGTTTTAGGCTTTCTAAGCCGCTTACTTTATAACCCTCCGGAATCCGAATCTTCATCACCCGTTTGTAAGAGTGGGCATTGCCCATATCAATCGAAAACTGACGAGCGCCTTCGTTGTACATTTCAACCTGTGGCCCAATCAACTCGCCTACTTTAAATAAATACTTTTTACCAGCGCGTTCCAAAACGCTTTTAAGTACCATATCGGTAGATAAAATAAATGGTTTAAATACTTCGTCGCTGTTGAGATTGGTGTTTTTGATTTGGACGTTGGTGTAGGTTACATCGGGCTTGAGTGTCGATTTGATGATTTCATTGGTCAGGTTTTTGCGCTCTTCTTCAGCTTTTACAAAATGGTAGTAAGGGCGTAATTGTGCCGCCTGATGCCCCGTCATTTGGCGAGTTACTTTCCCCTGAACCTGATCCATAGTGGGAGAAAAAGATACCTCCATGGCCAAGTCGTCGTGGTTGTCGGCGATTGTGGAAAAAGGAATGAGCCGAATTTCTCCTTCTGGAATTGTTTCGGTGCCCGCTTTTTTCTTTTTGATAAAGAGTGCGTAGTTTCCTTCCATAAATTGGTCAACCATACCATACCGTAGAATAGGACTGCCAGGGTCGAGAAACTTTTTGGTGGTAGGAAAATAAAGTAAATATTCATCCAAAAAACTCCAAGAGTCAAACTCTTTGTCAAAAACCGCGCTGGCACGACTAGTTCCTACGACAATCTCGTACGGAATATTGAGCGATTCCAACGCCGTGATGTACAGGCGCATCATGCCCGCTTTGGATGCGTATTGCTTTTGTAAAATAGCGGAAGCCGTTTCGGCATCTTCCTCTTCTTTGACTGCAATGTTGGTTTTGGCGTAATTTTCAAATTTCTTAATCGCCATTTCGGGGGCAAGCCCTTTGATTTTTTCCTTGACCAATACCGCATCTACGGCCTTTTTAGATTCTTCGAGCCCCGTTCTTAAATAATCAAAAAACGTTTCGGCGGCGCTTTGCCAAGTATACAGTCGTTCTTCGCCTCGGCTGAGGTTGTACGATAATTTGTAATCGGCTCGTACCAAATTGGCCTTTATGTTGGCGTATTTTTCTTCGTGAATGGGTTTTAGATTATTAACCAAAACGGTAGTGGTTCTTTTTTCATTCAAGGTGTCTGTCCCAATGGTAGCGGGCGCATTGTACACTTTGGCCTCAAATTGTAGGTAAGAAGGCGTAATGATTTTCAATTCAGACGTACGAACTGGAATGTCGCTTTGCAGGATTTCGGAGCCAAAAAGTGTGCTGTTACGTCTGAATAAGCTGATGTACTCTAGTTCTCCGCCCGCCTCGATGCCTTCAACGGCTAGAATTTTATACACCCGGCCCTGTTCTTCCAATTCTTTCACGGCTTCCAGTCCGACTTCCTTGACGGTGCCGTTTTTGCTGATACTTCTGGCTTTCAGATAAAGGAGGTCATTGGTGTTGGGAACGGGAAGGATGATTTTGTTGTACATTTCAATGGCTTTGGAGTCATTGATACGAATCCGCTTATAAATTCCCTGAATGCAGGAAAACTGCCCCAATGAATCAAACGTATATTCGATGAAAAGTTGATTTTTGAGCACGACGCCCGACTCACTTTGTTCAGCTTCGGTGAGGGTAGCTAGCGTGGGGTCAACTTTTTGATTGGCAATGATTTTCTTAAAGGCAACGTCTTGGGCGTATGATGTGGCGGTGATCAGGATAAGGGCTATCCAAAGGAAATGTTTCATAAATGCGTATGAACTGCTCAATTGTTCTATTTTTTTATCAATCTTACTATCTTTCTTTCAACTATCCAACCCAAACGAATGATTTACTCAGTTATTGTTTTTGTTAAAAACCCGATTTTAGGTAAAGTGAAGACGCGTGTGGCGGCTACGGTAGGCAATGAAAAAGCTGTGAACGTATACGTAGAGTTGCTTCAACATACTAAAAATGTCATGAAAGAATGGATAGGAGATGCCGTTGAATTTACCCAAAAACGGGTTTGTGTTTACTACGGGGATTTTATCAACGACAATGATCTGTGGAATGCGCCTTTTTTTGAAAAGAAACTACAATGTGAAAGCCCCGATTTAGGCGACCGAATGAAAGCGGCATTTGAAACAGAATTGAAAATCGCTGATTGTGTCGTTATTGTAGGAAGTGATTGTTTGGCCATTCGGTCTGAGCATTTATCAAGTGCATTTGCCGCATTGGAAACCCATGAGGTGGTCATCGGCCCAGCCGACGACGGAGGTTATTACTTATTGGGAATGAAAGACCTGCATCGAAGTTTGTTTGAAAACAAATCATGGAGTCAACCAACGCTCCTACAAGAAACCATCACTGATTTAGCGCAAATGAGTCAACATAACAATGATTCTGCGGGTTATTATCTGTTAGAGACATTGTCGGATATTGATACGTGGGAAGACTACATAGCGGCTAAAAGTCGGTGAATCAGCTGGGATTAATGAACGTTTTTGTAGGCTGAAAATCCATTTTATCTTCTCTGCTATACCTTTTAATGTTATTGATAAAAAAGTGTCTTTTACACCAAAAAATCAGTTTTTGGCGAGATTTGTCGTAATAATTCCTATTTTTACCCGCTTTAAAAGCAAGCTAAACCCTAAACAACACTTCAAATGAACAATTCCCTTTTTCGAAAAAAATCATTAGAGCAAATTCTGAAAAATGCCGAAGCTGAGAGCCATTCCAACGGCGGAATGTCAAAAATCCTTGGGGTTCGTGATTTGGTATCGATGGGAATTGCGGCGGTTATCGGAGCAGGGATTTTTTCAACGATTGGCGCTGCCGCTTATGACGGAGGGCCGGGCGTTATTTTCTTATTTGTCATTACGGCGATTACTTGTGGATTTACGGCCCTGTGTTACGCCGAATTTGCTTCCCGTGTTCCCGTATCAGGGAGTGCCTATACCTATTCTTACGTCACCTTTGGCGAAGTGGTCGCTTGGATTATCGGCTGGGCATTGATTTTAGAATATGCCATCGGCAATATCGTGGTCGCAATATCGTGGAGTAGTTATTTCGATAATATTTTACAGGGAATCGGCATCGTTTTGCCGCGCTGGATGGTCACCGATACCACAACGGCACTTAAACTCTATGAAGCAGCACAGGCAGCAGGTAAGCCGCTCGAAAATCTGGCTTGGACGGCCGCTCCTATGGTGGGAGATACAAGGCTGATCTTTAATTTACCCGCTTTTGTCATTGTGATTTTGGTCACGATTTTAGCCTATATTGGCATCAAAGAAAGCAAGAAAAGTGCCAATGCAATGGTTGGTTTAAAGCTTCTTGTGCTGTTGGTAGTGGTAGTGGTCGGTGTATTTTTTATCAATACCGACAACTGGACGCCTTTCTTTCCCAACGAATTTGGAGGCGTGTTGAAAGGCGTATCGGCGGTGTTTTTTGCTTACATCGGCTTTGATGCCATTTCAACCACGGCGGAAGAATGCGCCAATCCGCAGCGCGATTTACCCCGAGGAATGATTTATTCGTTGATTATTTGTACCGTGATTTATATCGTTATTGCGTTGGTTATTACGGGCATGGTCAATTATTCGGAGTTTCAGGGCGTAGCCGACCCATTGGCGTATGTATTTGATAAGATTGGTCAGCCGAAAGTAGGTTATTTTGTTTCAGTTAGTGCCGTTGTGGCGGCTACGAGTGTATTGTTGGTATTTCAGATAGGTCAGCCGCGTATTTGGATGAGCATGAGTCGGGACGGACTGCTGCCGAAGGCTTTCAGTAAAATTCACCCCAAATACAGTACGCCCTCTTTTGCAACGATTATGACGGGCTTTTTGGTGGCAATTCCCGCGTTGTTTATGGATGCTTCTTTGGTAACAGATTTGACTAGCATCGGTACGTTGTTTGCGTTTGTGTTGGTGTGCGGTGGTGTGTTGGTGTTGCCAAGAGAAAGCCGTACGGTTAAAAAATCCTTTAGTTTACCTTACATCAATGGCCAATTTATTGTGCCAGCCTTATGGATTGTGTTTGCCTTTCTTACTCGAGAAAGAATCTTTGGAGGCTTTTCGCATTTTGGCAATGAACAACACCAAGAATACCTGTTTTTGATTTTTGTATTTCTCTCTTTTGCCTTTTCTGTTTTTAGTTTTCTGCGCAAATGGTCTTTGATTCCCGTGTTGGGAGTGCTTTGTTGCAGCTACTTGATGATTGAAATTCCTGTTAATTCATGGTTTGTATTTTTTGCATGGATGGCGGCGGGGCTAATCATTTATTTTGGTTATGGATACCGTAGAAGTAAAATAGCGTAGAAAAAATCAAAAAATAAATCCCCTCAAAAACCAATAATTTGAGGCTTTTGATAACAAAAAGGGGTGTTTTTTGTTTTTACGGAACAAATTTGGCTGTACGGAAGTTATAAGAGGTACAACCAAGTATTTTTAATTTCGGAGCTTTCCGAAAAAAAATATAATGGTAGAGGTTTAGGTAGTATACAATCCATCATCCTTTCTGAGGGTGATGGATTTTTGGTTTATTAAAATCCTGCGACGGTAAAACGGTCAACCATTTCGTCGGGATGTACTTCCAGCACATTGGCGAGGACCAATAACACAAGGGTTTTGGAGGCTAAATTTCGGGGAATGTTGGCAATGTTGGCAAATACATCGACCGTTACGCTTTGGTGTTGATCTAAATGCTGCATGAGCTTGCGCTCTTTTTCTCCGTATCTGAACTGAACATTGCGGTCGTCGCTCTTACGGCGTAAAATCTCCCGCATTTCCCAACTCGCCTGAATGGACTTGTCGGCAACGCGTACATAGGCTTTACGCACCTGATTGGTATTTTTTTGGGGGACGTATTTTTTGCGGACAAAGGTCGTATTCACGCGTGGGTGTTCCGCTTCTTGCAATACGTAGTGCGGGCGCCCTTTGCTGGGATACACCGTAAACACAAGCACGTCGCGCTCTTCGCCAACGGGAATGCGGTCAATGGAGTATTCAATGCCAGGGGAGCAGTATTTTTCGATGGCCCGTGTCAGAAGGTACTCGTCTTCGTCGACGTATTTGAGGCCTTTAATAGTGCGGTCATCGCCGATGCCGATGAGGAGACGCCCGCCGTCAGTATTGGCAAAAGCCACCACTTCTCGGACGATTTTCTCGGGGTGATTGCTTTTGAGTTTAAACTCTACCCGTTTGCCTTCACCCTGTCTGACCAATTCTTTGAGTGCCTTATAGTCCATTGGACAGGTCTTAAAATTGGAGGGACGCTTTAGACTGCCTGAGCAGTTGATAAAGCTACCAGTTTCTCCTGAAACGCCAAAGAAATCAAGATTATTTTTTTGTTGTGACGAATAATCGCTCATTTTTTTAAATATTGCGCTAATTAGAGAACAAAAAAACAATTGATATGATTCTTCACAGTGTTACTGTAAACATAGATAAGGCCTTGGAGTTGGAATGGCTGCAATGGATGAAAAACGTTCATATCCCCGAGATTATGGCCACAGGATTGCCGATGGGCAATAAGGTATTAAAGCTGTTGACCGAAATAGACAACGAAGGAACGACCTTCTCGTGTCAGTACTATTTTCAGACCATGGAAGATTATTTTACTTTCGACCAACTCCACGCAAAAGAATTTCAGGATAAACATCACCTACGTTTTCTGAATAGATATGTTTCTTTCCGAACGTTGTTGGAGGAAGTATAATTTTAATTGGGGCAGTAGCGATGTGGAAGGCATTCAAGTTAATGAAAGAAGGTGGCCAAAAATCTTCTAACGTACTGAAAAAATGGCTTCGTCCTTCCCGTTTTTGGCTATTTATAACCCCTTTTCTGCTTTTTTTACTGTTAGATGTTGCGATTCCTTTTAAGGTTTCTCCGCGCTACTCAACGCTTATTACTGCTTCAGATGGGACGATTCTGCACGCCTTTCTGAATGATGATGACAAATGGAGATTGTATACGGAGTTGGAGGAGATTACGCCCGTACTTCGACAAACTATTCTCCAAAAAGAAGACCGTTATTTTTATTATCATCCTGGATTTAACCCCTTTGCCTTAGGGCGGGCTTTCCTTAAAAATACAATGACAGGGCGTAGAAGCTCAGGCGCTTCTACAATTACGATGCAGGTAGTGCGTTTGTTGGAGCCTCGACAGCGCACGTATTTGAGCAAAGCAATTGAGCTTTTCAGGGCGATGCAGTTGGAATTGCATTATTCCAAAGACGAAATTTTGCAACTCTACCTCAATCTAATTCCTTACGGTGGCAATATTGAAGGCATGAAATCAGCGTCTTTACTGTATTTTGGAAAACTACCGCAGTTGCTGAGTTTGGCCGAAATCACAACGTTGACCATCATTCCTAATCGCCCTTCAAGTTTGCGATTGGGTCGAAAAAATGTCTTTATTGTTCAGGAACGAAACAAATGGCTTCGTCGATTTGAAAAAGCCGCCTTGTTTGATAAACAAGTCATTGCCGATGCCATCAACGAACCCCTGAATGCCTATCGTCGCGAAGCGCCCAAGTTGGCTCCTCATTTGGCATTTCGTTTGAGAAAAGAGCATAAAAATACGCCCATTATCCGAACTGCAATTTTGCCGACCCGGCAGGCACAGGTAGAGCAAATGACCCGAAATTATGTCAATCGACTGCAAAGTATGGACATTCACAATGCTGCGGTCATTGTGGTCAATAATGAAACCATGCGCGTGGAAGCCTACGTAGGCTCGGCTGATTTTAACAATCCGTACGATGGCGGACAGGTGGATGGTATCAGAGCGGTACACTCGCCGGGTAGTACCCTAAAGCCCCTGCTCTACGCCATTGCGTTTGACAAAGGAATGATTACGCCCAAGTCAGCCATCAATGATGTGCCGACCAATTTCGGTGGTTTTGAGCCAGAAAACTTTGACCGTCGTTTCAATGGAAAAGTGACGATTGAGTTTGCTTTGGCCAATTCGCTCAATATTCCGGCCGTGAAGGTGTTAAAAGAACTGACCCCGAGTGTTTTGATTGGTTATCTGAAAAAATCAGATTTTCAAACCGTGAAAAAACAGTCCAAAGACTTGGGGCTTTCCATGATTTTGGGCGGTTGTGGAGTCACGTTAGAAGAGCTGACGCGCCTTTTTACAAGTTTTGCCAATGGAGGAAAAATACACGGTTTAAATTATTCGGCAGATACCAAAAAATCAAAAGGAGAAGTACTTATTTCTCCCGAATCGGCCTATTTGATTAACGGGATTTTAACCCAAATTACTCGTCCTGATTTGCCCAACAATTTTGATAATACCTACCATTTGCCGCGTATTGCGTGGAAGACAGGGACTTCCTATGGTAAAAAAGACGCTTGGAGCATTGGCTACAACCGCCGTTATACTGTCGGCGTGTGGGTAGGAAATTTTTCGGGTGTGGGCGTCCCCGAACTCAATGGGGCCAACATTGCCACCCCGCTATTGTTTGATGTCTTCAACGCTGTTGATTATAATTCGCCTACGGGCTGGTTCAAACCCGCCGCCGATATTACGCGCCGAAAAGTATGCGCTGAAAGCGGCGACGTACCGAGCGATTTTTGTACGCACCAAATCCTCGACTACGCCATCATGGGCATCTCGTCCACGCGTAAATGCCAACATTTGAAATGGGTATTGACCGATAAAAACGCTGAAATTTCGTACTGTACTCAGTGTATTCCCGACAGCGGCTACGTGCGGAAATTATACCCAAACATGGCCCCCGAATTAATTGCCTACAACGAATTAAACCATATTCCTTTCCAACGAATTCCGCCGCATAATCCGAAATGTACACGCGTGTTTGAGGTAGGTGCCCCCGTAATTACGAGCCCGAATGATGGGAGTGAATATTTCCTCGAAAATCAGGAGTTGCAGTTGGCCTGTCAGGCCAGCAACGACGTACGGGAGGTCTACTGGTACATCAATGATAAATTGATTCAAAAAACAAACCCACAGACAGCTTTGTTTGTAAAGCCCCCTGTGGGAAAAGTAAAAATATCCTGTAGCGACGATAAGGGCCGAAACGTGGACGTATTTATAAAAGTGCTGAGTCGGTAAAAGAATTACTCTTCCGCTATTTCGGCCCCTTCGATATTGTAGTTCAATTCGTAGATATTATCGGCATTGAGCTTCATCACGCCGCGTAGGGTATGCCGTTCGTCGGTTTTGAATTTACGTCCGTTTTTCTTGAACTTCAAGCCAACTACCGATTCTGGACCCGCCCCGCCGCAGAAGAAACACGCACTGAACGGAAAGGCCGAAAGCGCGTACAGATTTGATTCTACATCAATCGGCAAAATATACCCAGTCAACAATACTTCCTTACCATTGAGTTTATTGACATTGGGACCAAACGTAGGGTAAAGCATGTAAACGGACTCCTCGGGGTACCATTTTTTCTTAAAAGTAACATCACGCAGGGTTTCCCAAGTGATTTTCACGGGGTTATTTCCAGTAAGTGCCCGATAGCGAAATTTATCACCCGATTCAGAAGGTTGTTCAGATTTTACAAATCCTGTGAGGACAACCGAAAACAGGACTAGGGCAGCGACTAAACTTTTCATGCGTTTATTGATTGATTGGCAACAAGTTTAATACAATTTTTAGGGTAATTATGTTCCCGATTTAGGGTTTAGTATATAAAACATGATCAATGGCAAAAATGACGCCATTGGTAGCCGTTATATCTGCTCTCACAACATTGGCCGTGGTGGCGGGGGCAGCGGTTAGCTCGTCCGCAATTTTTATCCCTGTGGCTGACTTTACAATACGGGTTACGTACACGGCATTAAACATTGGCAGGCTGCCAGAAGGCAGTGTCGGTGAAAAATACCGACTCAATGCAATGTGATATGAGACTAAATTGGCCAAAGCAGCGGAAGAAACTGCCGATGAATTGATTCTTGCTAAATTGAGTCCAGCAGCTTCCATAGCTTGATTGGTGGGCACGAATAACGTGTAGGAAGGATCAATGGGGTTAGCGCCTGTAGAATCAGTAAAGATTCTCAAACGAGCTTCGCTGGCTACGGCTTTTAAGAGTGCCGCCCGGAACAGACTGAATTCAGGCGTATTTTTTAGGAGTTGGCCTATGGTCTGTTGAGGAATCCGGACGAGACCGTTGATTACGTGAACAACGCCGTTTGTGGCATTCAAATCCAATTTGCTGGCTCGCGCCTGATTCAAGTACGCAATTCCATCGTTGTACGTTAGATAAAGTCTGGATTTTGACATCATGCTAACGGGATTGTGCGTGCCAAGCGACATGCTTGTCGATGGGTAGTTGGAAGTAATGACATGGTTCGTAATCAACGCCCTGACTTGCTCGGCGGGTAAGGCTGTAATAGCGGAAGCATCGGCAAACCCCGCCGCTTTGAAACCCTCATCGGTCGGCGCAAAAAGCGTTACAGTACTGGTTTTGAAGGCATCCTGCAAGCCTGCGTGGGTAATTGCCGCGCGCAGCATTCCGAGGTCGTCCTGTTCGAGTAAAATATCTGAAATGCTTTTGGGTTGTGGCTCATCCTGACGACAGCCCGCTGCTAAAAACCCTGCGAGTAAAAAAACACCAATGAGTTTTTTCATTACACTAAAACAATGATTAGGTGTAAAATAAACGTTATTAAGGTTAAAAAAATAAAATGACCGTAGCCTTTAACCTTAATACATGTCTAAACGCTTAGAAAAGCCGAAAATTGTTGCACTTTACGCTTGCAAAAGGGCAAATTCTTTGGCAAAATACGTCAGGATAATTTTGGCTCCCGCTCGACGAATAGATAGTAGAGTTTCGAGCATGGCGCGGTTGCCGTCCAACCATCCGTTTTGGGCCGCTGCTTTAATCATGGCATACTCTCCAGATACATTATAGGCAGCAATGGGCAAATCAAAATTCTGATTTAAGGTTTTGATAACATCCAAATACGCCAATGCGGGTTTAACCATCAGAAAATCAGCACCTTCTTCGTAATCAAGTGCTGCTTCGATTAGAGCTTCGCGTACGTTGGCGGGGTTCATCTGATAGGTTTTTTTGTCGCCAAAACGCGGTGCGGAGTCGAGCGCGTCGCGGAAAGGGCCGTAAAAAGCACTGGCAAATTTGACCGAATACGACATAATGCTGACGTCGGTAAAACCTTCTGCATCCAATGCCTGACGGATATACCCAACGCGCCCGTCCATCATATCGCTCGGACCGAGAATGTCAGCGCCAGCGCGGGCTTGCGCCACAGCCATTTTTGCGAGAATATCGAGGGTTTCGTCGTTAAGGATTTTTCCATTTTTAACCAAGCCATCATGCCCGTCGCTGCTGTATGGGTCCATCGCCACGTCGGTCATCAAGGCCAACTCGGGGAAATTGTCTTTTACCGCCTTCAGAGCGTCCAGATAAAAGGTGCCTTCGCGGTAGCTTTCGGTCGCAAAAGTGTCTTTTTTGTCTTCTGAGTAATTGGGAAATAAATCAATGCATTTGATACCCAAATCCGTTACTTCTTTGAGTTCTTCCAACAACGTATCGAGGGAGTATCGATAAATACCTGGCATTGATTTGACTTCACTCTTAATGCCTTGACCCTCCATAATAAACATAGGATAAATGAGGTCATTGACCGATACGGCCGTTTCTTGTACTAAGGCTCGAATGGCCTCCGACTGTCGATTGCGACGCGGACGGCGAATGATGGGGTAATTCATAACATCGAACGATTAAGGTAAATCTCTCAAGCCCGACCTTAATCAGACTTGAGAGTACTGATTTTTTATATCTGGAAATGTGCTAACTGTACAAATTCCTGCACACGAGCGGTGATCTCCTCCTGAGTCAGGCCAACGATTCGCTCGGAACCAAATTTTTCTACGCAAAAAGAGGCCATTGCTGAACCGTATACGATGGCACGTTTCATGTTTTCAAAACTGATGTCGTCGGTACTGGCAAGATAACCGATAAAACCACCCGCAAATGTGTCGCCTGCACCCGTTGGGTCAAAAACATCTTCCAACGGCAATGCAGGACAGAAAAAGACTTGGTCGCCTTGGAATAACAGTGCGCCGTGTTCTCCTTTCTTGATAATCAATGTTTTAGGGCCCATCGCCATTACGGTTTTGGCGGCGCGGCGCAGTGAGTAGTCGCCCGAAAGGATGCGTGCTTCTTCGTCGTTGATGGTCAATACGTCTACCATTTTCAAAACTGACTTAAGGTCATCCATGGCGATATCCATCCAAAAATTCATGGTATCGAGCATGACCAATTTGGGGCGCTTTGTGATACGCTCCAACACCATTTGTTGAATGGCCGGGGCGGTATTGCCAAGCATCAGGTATTGACAGTCTTGGTAAGAATCAGGGATGATGGGATTAAATTCTGCCATTACGTTGAGTTGTACTTCAACGGTATCGCGGCTGTTCATGTCGTTGTGGTATTTGCCCGACCAGAAGAACGTTTTCTCGCCCTGTTTGATTTGTAATCCTTCGGTGTCAACTCCATGATCTTGGAGTAACCCAATCATTTCTTGTGGGAAATCGTCTCCCACAACGGCGACCAAATTGTTTTTTGTAGAAAAATAAGAAGCCGAAAGGGTGATATAAGTAGCGGCGCCGCCGATAATTTTATCCGTTTTGCCAAAAGGAGTTTCGAGCGCATCAAAAGCAACGGAACCAACCGTAAGTAAACTCATGGGAAATGTTGGGGTGTTAAATGTGGGACAAAGTGTGTTGAAAAAGCAAAAGGGATAAAACCGATGAGTCTTATCCCTTACTGTTTTATTTCATAATGAAATGATTATTCTGCTGCACTTTCGAGCAAGCCCTTAAACTTCTTCGCGTTAAGAACTTCGGACGATTGTGGATATTTTTCGATCAGTTTGCCGTATACATCGATGGCCTCCTGATTCTTCTTCGCTTTTTCGTACGCGATACCTAACTTGACCATGTACATAGGTGTAAAATAGGCATTCGGCTTATAATCAACGGCTTTTTGATAATAGCTGATGGCTTCTTCGGCGTTGTTTTTTTCCATATAAGCATCGCCAATGAGTGAGTAAGCGCGAGCCTGTACAAGCAAATCAGAAGAACTGAACGATTTTAAACGCTCAATGGCTTCGTCAAACTTACCTTGCTTCAGAAGAGCAGTACCCGCATAAAAGTTGGCCAGATTTCCCGCAGGCGTAACACTGTATTCGTCAGCGATGGCCAGTAAACCAGGATTTCCGCCGCTGCCTTTGAGGGCTTTATTGAGAGAGTCAGATTCTACGGCAAATACTGGGTTGAACAAAACCGCTTGTGCTTGCTCATCTTGGCTGTTTACATACCAGTGATAGCCCAACCATCCTGCCAAAGCTGCTACTATTACGCCACCTACAATAAAAAAGATATTACGGTTTTTTTCGAGGTTTTTCTCGAACTTGGTTAACTCCCCCGCTAAGCCTTCCGGGCTCTCCAAGAACTCTAAACCAGAATCTGTGTCTTTGTTGCTCATTACCATTGATTTCAAATTGGACTGCAAAATTAGGAAAACTGTTGGAAGTCAAAAAGAACTATTTATTTTTTTCCTGAATTCTATCCATTTATCACTAATTTTTTTAATTATTTTCTTAACCGCTTGGTGTTAAGTCATTTCGTCTATTTAGCGCTGCCCTGTCTTTTTTGGTTGCTTAAAGGGCTAAAATGGACTAATTACGCCTTTTTTCTTTATTTTTTGACAAGTCATTGACAAGCTTTTATTCAAGCTTGCTAAAAGCGGAACAACAACAATGCCAAAACAAATAAAAAAGGTTTTTTAACTTCCTAATGTATCAACGTCCTGTGGATTAATGTGGTTTTTTAGCCGTAAAGCAGGTTTTTCAAACCATTTCCATGAAATCAATCCTGCCAAAAACGTGCAGAGCAATGCTGCCAAATAAAACTGAACTTGTTTTACTAGACCCAATTCCACAAATATGTTTATGATAATCATGTGATAAATGTAGATGCCGTAAGAGATGTCTTCTTCTCCCAAAAGGCGGGTTGAAAGAGCTCGAAAACTAAAAGCAAAGCTGATGGTGACGCACGAAAGCAGAATATTGGCCACCATCCCCCAAGCGTTGGGCGTATAGCTCGGGATATAAAAACCGAACGTGTAGAAAAAAACGCCGATATAGAGTACATAAATGCCTAACCAAACGAGAAACTGGTCTTTTATCCAAGGACTTAATTGGCGGTTGTAGACATAAAATAACATTCCAAATCCAAAATTATATAAATAAGGAAAAACGCTCACTTTGGCTAGCTGATGCAGCATAGAATTGGGTAAACTAAAAGTATTTAAAAGACTGTAAAACAGTACAGAGACCCCAAGGATAACCCAGATAACCCATCGCTTCCATCGCTGCCAAGCGTACCAAATGAAGGGAACTAAAACATAAAACTGAAGCTCGATAGGGATGGTCCAAAGGGCACCATTGGGAACGCCAACGCCAAAATCATGCAAAAAAGTAGGGGTGTAAAATTGAAACAGGGTGAGTTGCCCCACCATCCAAATAACCGAGCCGAGCGGGTTTTGTTGAAAGGGTTCTGTGCCTAAAAAATACAACAGTACAAGAATCGTTACCAACAAGCATACGTATAATCCTGGAAAGATACGCAACAGCCGGTTTCTGACATAAATGAGCCATTGAGATGGCTGCCGGTCAAAACTCCAAAGAATCAAAAAACCGCTGACCGTAAAAAAAATGGGGACGCCACTGAAATGTTTCAGAAAGTCAATACTTATTTCCCAACCTTGTGGAAGCCCAATCGCTAAATGATACCGTGCATGCAAAAGCACCACTTGTGTGGCGGCAAACAAGCGAATCAAATGAAAATTATTGGGTTTGCTAAGCATTTAGGTACGACTGAATAGCTTTCTTATCCATTGCCCTGCTCTTTTGAACAGCGACTTGCCTTTTTCGCCTTCATCGGTGTAATAGCCGTTGGATTTTCCATAGTAATCATACGTGTACTTATAACTGTAACCATAGCCCTTGGAAGCATAGTAAGAAGCTGAAGCCAATGATGCATAAAGGTCATCTCTGTAAAAATCGTTGACAATAACGCCCACTGACTTGAGGTCAAATTCTTCCGTGATTTGGTCAGCGAGCAAATACGATTCTTCGTTTGAATACAGCCAACGGATGATGAAAATCACCAAATCACTTTTTCTCAATAACGGAATATTGTCGGAAACTAAACCAATGGGAGCTGTGTCAATCAATACAAAATCATATTCTTCTTGGCAGGCTTCAATCATATTTTCGAAGCGTTCATTCTGAATGAGTTCCGTGGGATTAAAAGGCACTGGACCCGCAGGAATGTAGTCTAAACCTTCAATCACAGAGTGTTGAATCACCTTTTGGTAATCTTCGGCTTTCCCAGTCAGAAAGGTGCTGAGTCCAACTTTATTGGGGTTGTTGAAAAAACGATGCAGTTTTGAGCGACGTAAATCTGAGACAATAATTAAGACTTTCTTGCCTACTTTGGTCAGCGAGGTTGCCAGATTAATTGTCACAAAAGATTTTCCTTCGCCCGATACTTCCGAGGTAATCACGATTAATTTCCCTTTCGTATCCTCACTGGTGATAAGGAAATTGAGATTGGTTCGTACGCTATTGACCGACTCGGCAAAGAGCGAGCGATTGTCTAAAAAGTGTAAAAGGTCTTTTTCGTTGTTTTGTACTTTTTCCCCGTAACGATGAATAGTGCCCAGTAAATTGACGTTGCTATTCTGACCGATTTTGGGAATTTCGGTAAACTTTCCGTTGAGATAGCGGGCCAGAAAGATGGAGCCCATGCCTATGAGCAAACCAAGCATAATAGATAATAATAAGAGTCGGGCAGCTCGGGGATATACTTTGTAGGAATCGGTTCTGGTTAACACCGTAAAGGAAGGCAGCATTCCTGCCTTCACGATGGAGGTTTCGATTTCTTTGTTGATTAGAAGAAGGTAGATCTTTTCGTTGACGTCGCGGTCGTTTTGAAGGTAGCTCAACTCGCGCTCCACAGAAGGCAGCGCATTCATACGGCTTTCGAGCAGGGATAAATTCTCGTTGATGATTTTGAGGGTGCCTTCGTTTTTTTGGCGTTGGAGTTTGATATTACTCAAAATTTGCTCGCGCAGGTGCTCAATTTCATCGTCGGTGGCTTTGACAACGGGGTTGTTTACGCTCAGGTTCTTGCCTATGGTGAGTCCCTTTCGGTCCAAAATCAGTTTGTTTAGCTCCGTCACCAACCTTACGAGCACGCCGTCGCTGTTGTTGTCAAGGCCAATGTTGCCAATATTGATAGGTTCAAAACGGTTGGAAAGGCTTTGTTCCAGAAGATTAATGTAGGATTTCTGGATTTCGAGCATATTTTTTTGGGTTTTGAAACCCGTAATCTGACTCATTACGTCCGACATCGACGCCTGTAAATTGGGCACTGACCGGCCCTGTTTGTACTTTTCCAGTTCCGAAGATGATTTTCGCAACGCATCAAAGTAGATTTTGATTTGTTCACGAATAAAATCGATGGTCAGATTGGAAGAACGTTTCTTTTGTTCGAGGTTGTATTTTTGGTAGGATTCAATCAGGTTTTGCAAAAAATCCTGTGTAAATTTTCGATTGTGGTACGTAAAAGAAATAGTCAGAATCGGCATGTTATGCTCGGCTTCATCCACGTAAATCAGGTTGTCCATGCGTTCTCGCATGGCGTAAATATCATTGTAAGTAAACCCGTAATCTTGGGTGAATGTAGCCACTGAATTGACTTTGAACGAAAGGCCTTTGACCGCAATCAGGGTATCTTTGGCCAAGTCAAAACGACTGATTTCTTCGCTGAATTCTGTTTTATACGTAATTACGCCGCTGGGCTGGATTTCAAACTTGCCGTACTCATATTCGCTCGATTCATACGAGATGATTTCGGCCGTAAAGGGCTTAAACGGATAAACATCTTCGGTTAGGAAGGTAGATTCACTATAAAACGTAAAAGGGTATTTCAGGCGCTCTACGGCACCGTTGATGACCTCTTCTGATTTGATAACGTATTTTTCGGTTAGGTATTCCTGAACACTGGCGTCAGGTTGGATGAGTTTATTTAGTTCATCTATTTCGGTTTGTTTTTCATTGTATCTCAAAAGTACTTCGGCCACATAGCGCGGCTTGGCTACCTGTAAAAAGATAATACAGCTAACGGTTGTGACGGTTAAAGCCCCCAAAACCCAGTACCAACGACTCCAAAGGACCCGCAAGATGCGCTTTACGTCAATGTCTGCGGATACTTCTACATATCTATCCCGCGATTTATTCTCATTCTGCATAGAGGCGTCACCAAAACTTTTTAGCCCAGACGGTTGAGCAAAGGTAATTGTTGTATGTTCTCAAAGAGAGGATTTTGCGTCAATTCGCTTAATTTTTGCAAATGTCGTAGCCCGTGGGCGTCCGTTCCGACGGCATCAATATAATCTGCTTCCAGCAATTGCTCGGCGGCTCGCCGTTCGGCCGCGCCGTAAAACCCCGTCAATGATAATAGATTGAGTTGAAAACAGACCCCGTTGTTTTTCCAAAGGCTCCATTCTTTCGGTTTGTTGTGCCAATAACGATAGCGCTCAGGATGGGCTAAGAGGGGCGTATAACCCTTCTTCTGAAGCATTTCGGCCAACTTAACGCCCCAGAGACTGGCGTTTTGCATGGGTAATTCAAACAAAATGTATTGATTTTCAATGGGTAATAATTGACCGTGTGTGATGAGCTCAAAAAAGTTTTCATCTGCATAATACTCTGCCGAAGCTTCCAAAACCAACGGTAAGTTATGCGATTGAATCAGTTTTTGTACTTTTTGACAAGCGGCCGTGATTGTTTCGTGGGTGTTTTTATAAAAATCGGCTCGTACGTGAGGGGTGGCGACGATTTTTTTGATACCCATTTGTACATAATAATGCAGCATTTCTAAACTCTGTTCTTCGTTCTGACTGCCATCGTCAATTCCAGGCAGGATGTGGCAATGCCAATCGCTTTCGATGGCAGCCAGCGATACGGCCTGCGGAGATTTGCTTTTGGAACCTTTTAAAAACGAAAACATAGCGGGTGGGATCAGTTTCGGCTGATGGTTATGTAAAGCCCCAGCAATATGGCTATGGCATTTAAAGTCAGGGCAATGGGTTGTACAATGCTAGAGAATTTTTGATTTTTTATCACCCTTAAACTGCTTTTAGATGGGGGCACAAACACATAGTCGCCATCAAAAATCGGGATGTTAGCCACGGCTGGGTCACTCAGATTTCGAACATCATAACTGATTTCTTGTTGTATGCCTGAGCGTGTGCGAATCAGCTTAATGGAATTGTCGGCGGTTGTGAAATCAATCCCTCCCGACATCGCAATGACTTCTCCCAGGGTTACTTTTTCCATATCCATCGTAATGACTCCCTGCTTAGCCACCGCCCCTAACACCTGAATACGACGGTTGGTGATTTCAACGTCAAAAACGGGATTATTTATCAATTGTTGATATTGCCTTTCTATTTCAGTTGCCACTTCTGATTTGGTAAGTCCAGTCACGCTGATGCGTCCTACCTGAGGCAGAATGATTTGGCCTTTTAAATCTACCGTAGCGAGATACGCGGGCGTACCGCTTGCCTGTCCGCCAGTCATAGGGGAATTTCCCACCGAGATATTTCCACCTTGCGGATAGATGATTTCGAGGGCATTTAGACTCTGGATACGGAGTTTATCGCCCACTTTAATGCGATAAACGGAGGTATCTTTGGGAATCCCAAAATAGTTTGTACTGATAATTCCGCCTGTTTTTAGGGTGTCAGCGGCACTTTTTTGGGCCACAACCTGAAAACACAACAATATAAATAACAATGTTAAACGCATGGCAAAAATAGAAAAGGAGATATAACCTCGAAACAAAATTAAGTAAATTGCCCGCCAGACCCAAATTGCGGCCGACGTCAAAGATATGACCTTAAATTATATACGTCTGTTTTAAGGTGAATGTCTGTTATTGCAAACGTTTTATTTTCTAAAAACAACATGCTGAAACCTTTTTATCATCCCCATCTCATTGAAGCTGGACTCGACGAAGTAGGCCGTGGGTGTTTGGCGGGCCCCGTGGTAGCGGCGGCCGTTGTTTTACCCAAAGAGTACACGAATCCTTTGCTCAATGATTCCAAGCAGCTCACCAAAGTGCAGCGCAATCAACTGCGTAACGAAATCACCGAAGTGGCATTAGCTTGGGCCGTAGCGGAGGTCTCTAATCAAGAAATTGACCAAATCAATATTCTAAAAGCTAGTTTTTTGGCCATGCATCGCGCGTTGGACCAGCTGACACTGCGCCCCGAACATTTGCTGGTGGATGGAAATCGTTTTACACCTTACCCTTTTGTAGCGCATACTTGTATTGTGAAAGGAGATGCCAAATTTATGAGCATCGCGGCGGCGTCGGTGCTGGCAAAAACCTATCGTGACGACCTCATGGAGCGGCTTTCCGAAGAATTTCCGCATTACGGTTGGGCTAGAAATGTGGGTTATCCGACTCCTGTTCACCGGCGCGCCATTGAGGCGTTTGGTCCCTGCCATTACCATCGGATGTCATTTAAGTTAATATGAATTTCAAAGGTTTACAGAATAACACTGTAAGTTTTAACGCGTCTTTGTACCTTTGCCGAAACATTTCCCCATTTTGTATTTCGTAAATCCCAAATTGTAAATCCAATGGTTGCTACGACAACAGGGCGCGACACCCAAATATTTGATTTGATCGCTAAAGAACACCACCGCCAAGAGTCGGGTATTGAACTGATTGCTTCTGAAAACTTTACTTCTAAGCAAGTAATGGAAGCTCAGGGAAGCGTGTTGACCAATAAATACGCCGAGGGCTTGCCCGGCAAACGTTACTACGGTGGCTGCGAAGTAGTGGATCAAATTGAGCAGATTGCGATTGACCGCCTTAAAGAATTGTTTGGAGCCTCTTGGGCCAATGTACAGCCCCACTCGGGAGCTCAGGCCAACACGGCCGTGTTTTTGGCGTGCTTGCAGCCCGGTGATAAAATTTTAGGCTTCAACTTAGCGCATGGCGGTCACTTGACCCACGGCTCACCAGTCAACATTTCTGGTAAGTATTTTCAGCCGTTTTTCTACGGTGTAGAGCAAGAAACTGGACTGATTGATTGGGACAAAGTAGAGGCTACAGCCCTCAAAGAGCGTCCTAAAATGATGATTTGCGGTGCTTCTGCTTACAGCCGCGATTGGGATTATGTACGTCTGCGGGCCATAGCTGACCAAATCGGTGCGGTTCTTTTGGCGGATATTTCGCACCCAGCGGGTCTGATTGCCAAAGGGTTATTGAATGATCCGCTTGAGCATTGCCACATCGTTACTACAACTACGCACAAAACCCTGCGCGGACCGCGTGGCGGGGTGATTATGTTGCGGAATGATTTTCCTAACCCGTTTGGTATCACTACGCCCAAAGGAGATATTCGTATGATGTCGTCGTTGCTTGACTCTGGCGTATTTCCCGGTACACAGGGCGGTCCGTTGGAGCATGTAATTGCGGCCAAAGCCGTAGCTTTTGGCGAAGCGTTGAGCGATGATTATACCGAATATGCCGTTCAGGTACGTAAAAACGCGCAGGCTATGGCCGCCGCGTTTGTAGGAAAAGGCTATAAAATTATTTCAGGAGGCACAGATAATCACTTGATGCTGATTGATTTGAGCTCGAAAGGGCTGACGGGTAAGTTGGCCGAAAATACCCTTATCAAAGCAGATATTACGGTAAACAAAAACATGGTTCCGTTTGATACTAAATCACCGATGGTGACTTCGGGAATGCGCGTGGGAACGCCCGCCATGACCACTCGCGGCCTCAAAGAAGCCGATATGGAGCGCATTGTTGATTTGATGGATACCGTCTTAATGAATGCCGACAACGATGCAAAAATCGAAGCCGTAAAACAGGAAGTAAACGACTGGATGGCAAAAGTGCCTCTCTATTTATAAGTAATCAGTCTTCAGTTTACAGTAGGCAGTAATTAATACAAAACTTTGTTTTTCTACTGCCTACTGCCTACTGCCTACTGCCTACTGCCTACTGCCTACTTAATTATTCTTCTCCAACAACTTCACCAATACCGCAAAGTCTTTGGGGTAGGGCGCTTCTACTTTGATGGTTTCGCCGTTCATTAACTGAAACGAAAGTGAGAACGCATGCAGCGCAACCCGTTGCATGATAGGACGCTCTTCGGTCTCTTGCTTTAATTTATAATCCTTTTTCAGCGAAGACAAAAGCACGTTGGCGCCGCCGTAGGTTGGGTCGCACACGATGGGTGCTTTGAGGCATTGTAAGTGGATGCGTATCTGGTGCATTCGGCCTGTGATGGGAATACATTCTACCAATGTATGTCGACGGAAGGCTTTGAGCGTAAAAAATACGGTTTCGGCCGCCTTGCCTTTTTGACGGTCAATTTTTACGGCGGTCCCATCTTTTACGGGTGAAATCGGTAAAAATACCGAAATACTGTCAAAATCATGCAGGCCGTTGGCTACGGCGTGGTAGCGTTTTGTCACTTCTCGGTGTTCAAACTGCATGGCCAAATGGCGGTAGGCTTCGGGGTTTTTGGCGATGGCCAATGCGCCCGAGGTCTCCTTGTCCAAGCGGTGCGCTACCTGAGCGTCAAAACTATATTCCTTGGCCATCCGAAGAATACTCACCGATTTGTCGGCGGTACGTTCGTTAATGGTGGCTACGTGTGGCGGTTTATTGATAACGATGTAATCTTCGTTTTCAAATAATATCAAATCTTTAAAATCAAATTTTGTCATTTATTGGGAGTCCTGCTATTGTGGGAGGATAAAATCAAAACCAAAAGAAGCGGTTGGGAATTCCGAACCTTGCTTAGAATGGTGCGTTTTTTAGTAATTGCCACAAAATTAGCCTTTTATTTGACGACTTACCAATTACGGCGCAAAAGGCAACTCAAGAATGACTTGTTTGAGGGGAAGATTTTGGAGGGACACCGCTGCTTTATCGCCATACAGCAGCTTGAGCTTGTTCTGAACACTTTGCAAGCCATACCCGCCACTGATGGGTTCGGGAAAGCTCGGGCCGTTGTCGTGGACCGTAATTCGTAGCAGATTTTGTTCTTTAGTGACCCGGACTTCAATCACGCCACGGTCGGCAATACGCGCAATGCCGTGCTTGATGGCATTTTCAACCACGGGCTGAATTAAAAAACGGGGAACGGGTAGGTTTCGGAGTGTTTCGTCGCGAACAATGATTTTAAAAGACAGACGGTCTCCGAAGCGCACTTGCTCAATTTCGAGGTAGGTCGCGACCATTTCCAATTCGTTGTCGAGCGAATCAAAATAATCCGCTTTTTTATTGGTCACGTATCGGAATAATTTCGATAACAGCAACGTCATCTGTTCAGCTTTATCGGGGTCAATATGAACCAAACTCGCGATGCTGTTGAGAGAGTTGTACAAAAAATGAGGATTGATCTTGGCCTGAAGTGCTTCCAATTCGGCTTTGGTCTTTGATTTTTCTAATTCCGAAAGTTGCAGTTCTTGCTCGGTAATGATGAGCGTAAGCTGTTTGCCCTGTTTTTGAAAATAATGAAAAACGTTGGCGACAAAAATGGGGCAAAGAACATACACGTACCAGGGAGCGCTGTTGGTGACTTGATTGGGAAACTTCTCCAGCACATCGGTGATGATTTTGTCGCCGAATTGAAAATAAGAAAATGTTATTAAGCCCAAATAGCCAATTCCCACAATCAACGAGAGTGCAAAGTGCTGAAGCCATGCAGCTTTGAAGTACTTTTCCAGCGGGCTAGATAGCCAATTGGTAATTAGAACCGTGATGATTCCACCCGAAATATTATTTCCAACAATGTATTGGTTGAGCATGGCCAAGCGCGGGTCGGAGGCGGTCAGAATCTGGTGCGTAAAATAAATGACTGCACTGACTCCGTAGAAAATAAACGCCCCGATAAAAATCCCAATGACTGTCCCAAACCAGCCTGTTCGGTATAAAAAATGGGTGAGAGAGGCAAAACGGTCAGCGGGGTTTCGTTTGCTGATGCCTGAGAAACTGAAATTTGCCCCCGCAATCTTGGCGTTGGTGAGGTTGGTCTCGACCAACGATGAAAAGCTCAAATTGGCATCTGTCAAATCGGCATTTTCAAAATTGGCATCGTCAAGATTGGAAAAACTGAGGTTTGTTTTTTTTAAGATTGAATTGCTGAAATTAACCCCTGACAAATCAGAAAACCGAAAATCTGCCCCCGACAAATCCATTCCGCTCAAATCAATGCCTTCCAACTCTGTTTTACGAAAATTGGAACGGGCATTTTTGAGGTCTTCGTAAATTTGGTCGCGCGAGGCCGATTTCATTTCTGTACAAAGGATTCGGGGTGCATGTATTTCAATAAAAATAAAAATCAATAAGCAAACAGGCGGTTTGTTTTTGACAAATCAAGGTATCGAAGGAGTGAAGTCCTTAATTCTTCTGACAAAACTTCTCCTCTCATGATTATTAAAATTCTTCTTCCCGCCGGTCAATTCTCGGTGTGTCGTTTTTACCAATGTCTTCAATCGCGCCCAAAATCCCCGAACCATCCCGACGTTCTACTAAATTATAATACTGAAATCCCAATGCTACCAATACCAATGACCTCACAAGGACAGAACCCACGGTTCCGATAACCCCGCCCACAGTAGTCCAAAAAGTATTGATGCCGTCTCCAATTTGAAGAATAGAAGAAAAGGTGATAATCATTGTCGGAATCTGAAACACATAACCGATAATGCCCGAGATGATTCCCATAATCATCAGCAGACCGAATGTAGACCACCATTTATCATTAATGAGATAAAAACACCGCCGAAACGTAGCTTCCAAACCGAGGTTTTCGCGCATCATGACCATGTACATCAGCGAGAGCGTAACCCCCACGTAGATGCCCGGAAGGAGAAAAAACATCGTTGCTACAATGACCGCGGCTACCATCACAATGCTGAATCCTACGCCTTTACCGATGTATTCTTTCACCCGATTCCACATGATTTCGGGGGTAATATCTCGGTTCCCTTTTTCATACTCAATCAAGTAAGCATTGACCACTAACGTGGCGGCCAGACTCGCCGCTCCCAAGAAGATGAACAGTAGTAACATGGATGAACCCATGGAATAAATACTCGAAAGCGAACTGTCGACGTCGTCGGAGCCTAAGATTTGCTGTTGGAGCGAGAGCATATTGGATTGATATGCTCCCATAAAAAAGCCGCCAATCAGTGCTGGCGGGCCTGCAATGTACAAAAGAGAAAGCATCAACGGCTTGAAATTTTGGATAATAAACTCAAATGTTACATTGATTTTTTGTCCAAAATCGCGCTCCTGTTGTAATTGGATAGGTGGTTTCATGGTAAAGAAAGATTGGGCGTTAGTAGGAAATTAAGAGAAGGTCATTTGGTGGTAAATTTTTCGTGGGTAAACAACAAAATACCACACGATAAACAGGGCCGAAGCAATAATGATGCTGCTACTGACTACAGGATGCAGGGTAAGCCGGGTAATAAAACTTTCTAAAAATCCCGCAGCAATAAAGACGGGTACCAGGCCAATGACAATTTTCATGCCCTTTTTTGCGCCCAGTTTAAAGGATTCTAGTCGGCTGTAGGTGCCAGGGAAAAGTAAACTGTGTCCCATTACCAATCCAGCAGCTCCCGCAATGACTATGGCCGATATTTCGAGCGTACCGTGAATCCATATTTTCAAAATAGAAGCTAATAGTAGGTCGCGTTCGAAGAAAAAGTACTGAAAAGAACCCAACATAACGCCGTTTTGAAACAGAATAGCGATGGTGCCAAACGAAAAAAAAGAACCCAGCGCAAACGCAACAAACGAAACTTTAATGTTGTTGACGGTGATTTGCATGAACATATCGGCTTGACCCGTACCACCATAAATAGCCAATGGGTCCCCATTCTTAATATTTTCAAGGGTTTGGTTTACGTACGCATCGCCCATGATGAGTCTGACGTAAGTGTCGTCGTGAGCCGCCGATAGCCAGCCCAGAATACAAGCACCGAAAAAAAACAGGAATGAATACAGCAACTTAAACCGCGATTCAAACATCAAAAGGGGCAGTTCGTGTTTCCAAAAAGCGGCAATACGGTTGCGGTCTTCTTGGCGGTTGGAATAGAGTTTCTGATGAAACTGAGCCGCCACCCCGTTGAGATAACGCGTCACAGTGGATTTGGGATAGAACGTTCGGGCGTACGAAAGGTCATCGGTCAATTCAATGAATCGCTCCGTAAGTCGGTCGGGGTCGTGGGCGGGGGTGGACTCATATTCCTGCCACTTTTCCGTATTTCGTTTGACAAAAACAGCTTCTTTCATTAAAATGAATAAATGATAGAATGAGTAAATAAACGAATTGTCTATTTTGCGGAAAAGTTATAAAAAACTATTCACTCATTCACAAATTCATCCTTTTCCACCCGAAAAAATGTCTGTCCGTATCCAAACTTCCCAAAATGTTGAATTAGAATATGAACCAGCCAGTGTGGGAGACCGTATCTTGGCGACCATCATCGATCGATTGATTTATTTGGGGTGGGCCATGGCGTGGTTTGGGTTGTTTTCTTTGCTCAAATTGGGCGATGATCAATCTATGTTTTTGATGGTTTTAACCATTATACTACCCGTTTTACTTTATCCTTTGCTTGCTGAATATTTTTTAAATGGGCAAACGTTGGGAAAACGGGCCATGAATATTCGGGTGGTGCGCTTAGATGGTAACAAACCAACGCTGAGTGCGTACCTGTTGCGGTGGTTATTGTTGATTATTGATACGGGTATTTTTACGCCGATTGTGGCCATTATTGCGATAGCGGCCAATGGAAAAGGCCAGCGAATAGGTGACATTGCGGCGGGTACAACCGTCATAAAAACGACCAAGCGCGTACAGCTTAGCCAAGTAGTTTATCAAGAACTTCCCGAAGATTATAAAGTTACGTATGCAGAAGTGAGCCAATTAACTGACCGTGATATTGAAACAATTCGGCAAGTACTGGCCAGACGTAATGAAGAATTGACGGCCCAAACGGCCGAAAAGGTGTCTAATGTGCTCAGTATTAATAATATTGCCGAGCCACGTACTTTTTTGCTAACTATCCTCAACGATTATACGTATTTGGCCGCCCAGGAAAATAATTGATTGAATTTACAATACTGAAACGCCCCTAAAAACATGCTTTTTATTCAGGAATTTATCAAAGACTATCCTTCTTACCTCGAACTACCCGTTCAGTGGGGGGATATGGATGCCATGCAGCATGTAAACAATGTTTCGTACCTACGTTACATGGAGTCTGGCCGAATTCGTTTTTTTAGTGATTTTTTGCAATTAGCGGCCTTACCAGAAGGAATTGGACCTATTTTGGCCGAAATAAACTGCCGTTATAAGTTTCCCGTCACGTATCCTGATACGGTTGTGGTTGCGTCGCGGGTCAAACCTGAGTCGGTAGATGAATTCAGTATTCAATTGCAACAACTGGTCATCAGTACGCGCCATGAGCGTATCGCTGCCGAAGGTGTTGCCCGGGTGGTATTTTATGACTATGCCCAAAAAAAGAAAGCCCCCATTCCGGAGGCCATCAGAGCACGACTTTTGAAAGGTTAAGAGAATGTCGCAACGTCGGCGAGGTTCAAAACCTCGCCGACGTTGTATTGTATTAACTATCGTCTTCCCGTTGATTTAGTATTTCCGGTTGATTTATTATAAAGCTTGACCGCATCGGGCATCAACTTCTGAAGGTTGGACACGCGACTATTGTCAGCAGGGTGAGTGGAGAGCCACTGTGGAGGTTTCTGACCACCACTTGCCTGTGCCATCCGTTGCCAAAAGTCAACGGCAGCGCGTGGGTCATAGCCGGCCATAGCCATAAACGTAAGTCCCAAACGGTCGGCTTCACTTTCCTGATTGCGGCTATTGGGTAAAATATACCCCACACTGGCCGCTGCTGGGGCCGCTATCCCGTACAGTCCCATCCAAATATTTTGGGTTTCTTGGGGCTTGTTGGCCATCGCAACACCCAAGCCCACTTGACCAGCAGTGAGCGCTCCTTGTGCGAGCAATCCCTGACTCATGCGTTCAGCGCCGTGACTGGCAATGGCGTGTGATATTTCGTGACCCATAACCACGGCAATACCCGTTTCGTCGCGGCAGATGGGCAAAATACCTGTGTAAAAAACCACTTTTCCACCGGGCATACACCAAGCGTTGACGGCTTTGTTTTCGATGACGTTAAACTCCCACTGAAATCCTTCCAATACCTGACTGTAGTTATTAGCAGTCAAATAGGCTTCAACGGATTTTCTGATGCGTTGCCCAGCGCGTTTGACCATTTCCACCTGAGAGCCGCTTCGTAGCACTTTGCTGGTGTCGAGCACCTCTTTGTAGCTGGTAAAACTCATGGGTAACAGTTCTTTACTGTTGATAAGCATCAACTGATTACGGCCCGTGAGCGGCACTTTTTGGCACGCAACCACGAAAACCAACGATGCGAGAGAAGCAATTATGAATCGTTTCATTTTGATGTAGAGATTAGTGAATTTCGAATAATACAGCGAATGAATAATGCTGTACAGGCAATGCTTAAAAAAGTGTGCCAGTAGGAAAGGAAAGTGTGGAATTATTTACACATCAACACTTTTTCTTCCCATCATAAATCTTAGTACCTTCGAGTTCCTGAATTTACTTGTATAGTTGTTTACAAAAGAAACCGTTTCTATATGTATTTGAATATCAATGCTCAAAAACAAAACACTTACGACGCCATCGTTATCGGGTCGGGTATATCGGGTGGCTGGGCGGCTAAAGAACTCTGTGAAAAAGGCTTGCGTACGTTGGTGTTGGAGCGCGGGCGCGATGTAAACCACATCACAGATTACCCCACGGCCATGAAAAATCCGTGGGAATTTGAGCACCATAACCGCCTTCCACCGTCGTTTAGAGAAGAAAATCCTATTGCAAGCAAGTGTTACGCATTAGACGAAGCCACGCAGCAGTTTTTTACCAAAGACGCCGAACAACCCTACATTCAAGAAAAGCCCTTTGACTGGATTCGGGCGTATCAGGTAGGGGGGAAATCCCTTTTATGGGCTCGGCAGGTGCAGCGTTGGAGTAAGTTTGACTTCGAAGGGCCCGCCCGCGATGGCTTCGCGGTTCCGTGGCCCGTCACCTACGATGAAATGGCCCCTTGGTACAGTTATGTTGAACGATTTGCGGGCATCAGTGGCAATAAAGATGGACTGGAGGGGTTGCCCGATGGGGAATTTTTACCCCCGTGGGAATTAAACTGCGTTGAGAAGCACCTGCAAAAATCGCTGAACGCTAACTACACTGACCGCCACCTTATCATTGGTCGCTGTGCGCACCTCACCAAGCCACAACCCTGGCATACGGCCCTTGGCCGGGCGCAGTGTCAGGCGCGGCATTTGTGCTATCGGGGTTGTCCTTTTGGTGCGTATTTTAGTTCTCAATCATCTACCTTGCCAGCCGCGCGTAAAACAGGGAAGCTCACGCTGAGGCCACATTCGGTGGTTCATTCCATTATTTATGACGAAAAACTGGGCAAAGCCTCAGGCGTCCGGATTATTGATGCTAATACCAAAGAGGTGATTGAATATTACGCAAAAATCATCTTTCTGAATGCTTCTTGTTTGGCAAGCAACCAGATTTTGCTCAATTCAACCTCCAACCGCTTTTCGGCAGGGTTGGGAAATGACAATGGGCTGCTCGGCCATTTTGTGGCTTTTCACAATTATCGCGGGAACGTTTATGCTGATATTGATGGCTTTGAAGATCAATATTATTTTGGTAGGCGGCCAACGTCGGGATTTATGCCGCGTTATCAGAATGTGCATAAACAAGAAACCGACTTTTTGCGGGGGTATCTCGTGGCGCTGAGCGCGGCCCGTGGTGGCTGGGGAAATGCGGCGGGACAAGAAGGGTTTGGGGCTGATTGGAAAGACAAAAACAGTCAACCTGGGCCATGGCATTTGTACGTGCAGATTCAGGCCGAAACGATCCCTAAGTTTGAAAACCATTTACGGCTCAGCCCAGACCACAAAGATAAATACGGTATTCCGCAGCTGATTACATCGGTAGGATATGATGACAATGACCTGAAAATCATTAAACACTTTCATACCACAGTGGCCGAAATGTTGGACAAAGCAAGTTTTAAAAATATTCGTTTGGTAGATGATAAACGTAATCCTGGACTGGATATTCACGAAATGGGCGGTGTAAGGATGGGCGCTGACCCCAAAAACTCGCTGGTCAATAAATGGAATCAATTGCACGCCTGTAAAAATGTATTTGTCACCGACGGGGCGGCCATGACGTCCATCGGCACCCAAAACCCCTCCTTGACGTTTATGGCGTTTACAGCCCGGGCGGCCAACCATGCCGTTGAGGAAATGAAGAAAAAGAATTTGTAGTTTTGTGCATTAGTTTTCCAATAATTTGATTGAAAATGAAAAATATATCAAGGTTCACCCTCATCGGGGCCATATTGCTGCTCTGGGTATTTAAAAGTTACGTGGCATTGTCTCAAACATCCAAAGAGACATTGGTTGCCGACATTGAGAAAAAACGCTTTGCCGCATTGGTTAGCAAAGATTATGCGTACCTGAACCAAGTAATGGGTGAAGATATAATTTACTGCCACTCCAACGGATTGATTGACACGAAAGCCTCTTTCATTCAATCTATAAAGGACGGTAAATTGGTCTACAATGAAATGACAGCCGACGAGCTGAAAGTAAGGATTTACGATAAAACGGCTATTATTACGGGGGTATGTGCCGCCAAAGTAGTCAGCAACGGCCAACAACTTAATACCCGTTTTCGTTTTACAGATGTGTATATTAAGCGCAAGGAAGGTTGGCAAATGGTTACTTGGCAATCTCTTCGTTTACCGTGAGAAGCGAGCCCAGATTAAAAAAGAAGTAGCGATGCAACGTGTGTCCTCTTTTTTTCGTCTTGGGTATATGACGAGTTAAATGTACCATTGAATAGGTTTTGCGCCGAAAGCTTGTAAGTTTTTCGAAAAAAACTGATATTCGAGCGCAATATTAAACCTTTGGCGTGGGTTTTGTATAGTGAGTTAATTGTGAAGAATCAATTTTACTTAAAATAGTAACTATTTATGAAACGTTTTTTTACGGTTTTTGTAATGATTGCAGTGGTAGGTACCGTGATGGTTTCAAGCTGCAAGAAGAAACCTAAACCTTTAAGCGAAATTATCGGACGAGTGTGGAGCGCGCAATTGATTAAGCATGGTTCGAGCGTAGTGTATACCAAGGGAGCCGCTACCAATCCAACACCAGGGTATCTTAATTTTCGGTTGGATTTGAGCAGCCCTACCTCCGCAACGTTGAAAGAGTGGGATGGAAATACTTTTACGGGTCAGTGGGAAGTGCAGGAAACAACTGCGGGTAACACCCTAATATTGAAGAATTTGACACCACAGCCAACGGGCACCAACGGAACCATACAGTTTACGATAAACTCGGCTACTGAAATCGAATTTGTAATGACCCGCACCTCTGGAAGCCAAAAAACGGGCGGAACCATTAATAACTATACATTGGTATCACCTTAAAAAAGGTGTTAAAATAAACTATTTAGGTGTCGTTCTCTGACAAGAGGGCGACATTTTTTATTTTTGCCAAACACTTCATCCAAACGCGTATTCCATTATGGTAAAACCCTTTATTTTTCTCGCTCTGTTTTCCGTCACTCTACACGCCCAAATGACCTATCCCACCACCCGAAAAGTAGCTCATACCGATGACTACCATGGTACAAAAGTAGCCGATCCCTATCGTTGGCTCGAAGACGATAACGCCGCTGACACCAAAGCTTGGGTAATGGAGCAAAACAAGGTCACTTTCGGATATTTGGAAAAAATACCCTACCGAGGCCTCATCAAACAGCAATTGGAAAAAGTATACAACTACCCCAAATACTCGGCTCCGCGCCGCAAGGGAGAGTATTTTTATTTTTATAAAAACGACGGATTGCAAAATCAGTCGGTGTTGTACCGCCAAAAAGGAATGAGCGGTGCGCCCGAAGTGGTGTTGGATCCCAACAAACTTTCGGCCGACGGCACCACGCGGCTGACGGTATTTAGTTTGTCCAAAAAAGGAGATTATGCGGTTTGTGGTTTTTCTCAGGGTGGCTCCGATTGGCAGGAATACCAAATCATGGATATGAAAACCCTGAAAATGCTCGCCGACAAAATAGAATGGGTAAAAGTATCGGGGGCTTCGTGGCAAGGAAATGGCTTCTACTATAGCCGTTATCCCAAACCTGAAGGCAGCGCGTTGGCGGCAAAAAATGAAAACCACCAAGTGTTTTTTCACACAGTAGGAACCGCGCAGTCAGCGGATGAATTGGTGTATGAAGACAAAGCAAATCCACAGCGTTTTCACGGAGTGTATGTGAGTGAAGATGAGCGGTTTTCATTCCTGAATATTTCAGATAGAGGCAAAGGGAAAGACGGAAATGCGCTCTTTTATCGCGAAAGTGGCCAAAAAGAATTTAAGCCCGTAGTCGCGGAAATTACAGACGATCAGTTTTCAATCGTAGACAATGTGGGAAATAAATTTTTACTTCGTACCAATAAAAATGCCAAAAATGAGCGCGTAGTTCTTTTTGACCCAGCCGATCCTGACGAGAAAAATTGGAAAGAAATTCTCCCTGAAAAACCCGAACCATTGCAGGGCGCAGGTACGGCGGGTGGGAAAATGTTTGTGACGTACCTCAAAGACGTAACGACCCGCGCTTATGTGTACGATTTGAACGGAAAGCTTGAAAATGAAGTACCGCTCCCTGGTTTAGGCTCAGCGGGTGGTTTTGGTGGCGAAAAAGAGGACAAAACGGTTTTCTATACGTTTTCTTCGTTCAACTATCCCCCCACGATTTTTAGTTACGACATTGCGTCGCGCAAAAGTACCGTGTTCCGTAATCCCGAAGTGACCTTTACCCCCGGTGATTACGAGACAAAGCAGGTGTTTTATCCTAGCAAAGACGGCACCAAAATTCCGATGTTTATTGTCTATAAAAAAGGGCTGAAATTGGACGGAACAAACCCTACTATTTTGTACGGCTATGGTGGATTTAACATCAGCCTAACGGCTAGTTTCAGTCCCGTATTGATTCCGTTTTTGGACAACGGCGGCGTATATGCTCAGGCCAACCTGCGCGGCGGGGCCGAATACGGTGATAAATGGCACGAAGCAGGAATGCGGCTTCAAAAGCAGAATGTATTTGATGACTTTATTGCGGCAGGGGAGTACCTGATTGCCCAAAAATACACCTCCAACGCCCGTTTAGCGTTGCGCGGTGGCTCCAACGGAGGCTTGTTGGTCGGAACAGTAATGAATCAGCGGCCTGAGTTGGCCAAAGTGGCTTTTCCGCAAGTGGGCGTGATGGACATGCTTCGTTTTCATAAATTTACCATCGGCTGGAACTGGATTGCCGATTATGGCAGCAGCGACAATGCCACAGATTTTAAAAACTTGTACGCCTATTCGCCATTGCACAACATCAAAGAAGGCGTTAATTATCCCGCTACGCTCGTCACAACCGCCGACCATGATGACCGCGTGGTGCCAGCGCACTCGTTTAAATACATTGCCGAATTGCAGGCCAAAGCCGCCAAAACCACCACAAATCCTCTTTTGATTCGGGTTGACGTGAACAGCGGACACGGTGCAAGCAATACCGCTAAGTCGTTGGAACAAACGGCGGATATTTATGCTTTTATGTTTTATAACATGGGACTTAGCTGGAAATAACATTCATCCAAAAATCAACAAACACAATATTATGGCTACTGGATTTTTCAACGTACCCGTTCCCAAGAACGAACCCGTCAAATCTTACGCACCGAATTCGCCCGAACGGGCCGCGCTCAAAGCGGCCCTTGTGGAAGCACGAAGTCGTCAAATAGAGATACCAATGTACATCGGTGGCGAGGAAATTATGACGGAGGATAAACACGCCGTGACGCCTCCCCACGACCACCAATACGTACTTGGGTATTATTCTTTAGGGGATGCGTCGCACGTGACAAAAGCCATTGAGGCAGCTTTGGCGGCGCGTGAAAATTGGGCAAATTTAAGTTGGGAACATCGGGCCGCCATTTTCTTGAAAGCGGCTGATTTACTGGCGGGACCGTATCGCGCCGAAATCAATGCGGCAACCATGCTTGGACAATCCAAAAATGCCTATCAGGCCGAGATTGATGCGGCCTGTGAAATGATTGATTTCTTGCGTTTTAATGTGCATTATGCCTCCCAAATATACGGTGAGCAGCCACAGTCGTCGGAGGGTGTTTGGAACCGCTTGGAGCACCGTCCGTTGGAAGGGTTTGTGTTTGCCTTAACGCCCTTCAATTTTACGGCGATTGCGGGAAACTTGCCTACTTCGGCGGCGTTGATGGGTAATGTATGCGTATGGAAACCCGCGCTTACGCAAGTTTACGCCGCCAATGTCTTGATGAAAGTATTCAAAGAAGCAGGCGTCCCCGACGGCGTTATTAACCTGATTTATGTAGATGGCCCCGTGGCTGGGGATGTCATTTTGCGCCATCCCGACTTTGCAGGAATTCATTTTACGGGCAGTACAAAAGTGTTTCAGTACATTTGGAAAACCATTGGCGATAATCTTTCGATTTATAAATCCTTTCCGCGTATTGTGGGTGAAACAGGCGGTAAAGACTTCGTCGTAGCGCATTCGTCAGCCAACGCCAAAGCGGTGGCGGTAGGACTGGTGCGCGGCGCGTTTGAGTATCAGGGACAAAAATGTTCGGCGGCTTCGCGAGCCTACATCCCTGCCAACTTATGGGAAGAAGTAAAAGGCTATATGATTGCCGATTTGGCAAGCATGAAAATGGGCGTTACGGAAGATTTTTCCAACTTTATCAACGCCGTCATTGACGAAAAATCGTTTGATAAAATCGCGGGCTATATTGATAATGCCAAAAATGACCCTCGTGTGACGGTCATCGCGGGTGGAAATTATGACAAATCAACGGGCTATTTTATTGAGCCTACGGTACTGCTCACTACCGACCCAATGTACACCACGATGTGTGAAGAAATCTTCGGGCCAGTGTTGACGATATATGTCTATGAACCCGAAAAATTTGAAGAAACGCTCGAATTGGTCGACAAAACATCACCTTATGCGCTGACAGGCTCTATTTTTGCCCAAGACCGCTACGTAATTGAGCAGGCAAGCAAGAAATTGGTAAATGCCGCTGGGAATTTTTACATCAACGACAAACCCACGGGGGCCGTGGTAGGACAACAGCCGTTTGGTGGGGCGCGTGCTTCGGGAACGAACGACAAAGCGGGCTCTATTTTGAACCTATTGCGTTGGGTGTCGCCTCGCACTATAAAAGAAACTTTTGTTTCGCCAGTAGACTATCGTTATCCGTTTTTAGCGGAATAATAAACCGTTTTTAAGACTAAAAATCCGCCTTTTAGGGTAGACAGCCAAGCGTCTGTTTACTATAAAAGGTGGATTTTTTGCTTGTACCTATTTCTGGTTTTTGAGGTATTTTTGCTAACGTCAATTATTTTAGCAGTAATTCGGGGCGGTATTCAAAGTGCATAGTGTCATAATGGTACCATTTGCCACCCCAGATAAAACCGTGTTTTTCAAAGATTTCTACGACTTGGGCGGCGATGAGGTTGCGGTACTTGAGCTGGACGGATTCATCCTTGCAGCGGCAGTCCCACTGCCAATAATGCGAGAGATTTAAGTTAATATCAATGGCGGTGCCGTAGCTGTGCATACTAAGCCGGTTGGTGCCGCTGATGACCCGCCACGAAAATGTTCCAGCAGGATTGTTGACGTATTTTAGTAATTCAGGATGTTTTTCCAGTTCATCAGAAACAGCCTGAAAATGCTTGTCAACATCGTTCACTTGTGTTACCAATAACTTCTTTTTCAGGGTTTTAGGCAGCCAGGTAATCTCCGTTAGTTTTTTGCGGACTTCGGCCTCTGTGTTTCCGTACATCTTTCGAAAAAAAGGCTCGTAACGAAAACGACCGGGGTCTTGATTGATGGTAGGTGGATTTTGAACGCGACTTAAAGGGTATTTTTGAGCTAATTGGTCTTCTAAATCAGCATTTTGAAGCAGCTGAGCAAACGTTTTTTTTTGTCCATCATCAAACGGCATCACCGTGGAATCTTTCCAAATGAGTTGATTTTTGGTGATTCTAACGATGTAGTCGGGATAAGCTTTGAGATATTCAGATTGAGCGTAGGCCGTCGAACAGAGCAAAAATGCAGATAAGGAAAGCGCTTGAGAATGTGGGTTTTTACGGATAAAAAATGGATTAATTGCCCGCAAAACGACGGAGGTTAGCGGGCTCGAAAGTCCACTCAGGGGTTGTAATTGTCTCATTTTTAAGTTCATACCAAGGACTGAGTGAGTTATTTTGAGGGTTGACCAATAACTGAATTTCTTGGGCGGGCATGTAGCTTTGAGCCAGCAGATACACTTTTTGCCCCGTTGTTGGATTTTCGGCCATATCCACTACAATAACAGCGTGACCAAAGGGAATTCCTTTCTGAATAAAAACATCGCCGATTTGCATTTTTGACATCGTAATGGGTTTTAATTCATCATGCAAAGAACGGGTATTGGCCGATATAAAAATGTACTCCATGTATTTCCAGAATTTTGGGTAACTATAATCGCCCTTTGCGTAATTCTTAAAAAAACGCGGCTTCCCGTCGGCCACAAAATTGAAATGAATCTCATCAAGACGGCGTTGGGCATACAGGTATTCTGCCCGTAGGCGCATCACGGCGTCGGCGCATTGGTGCAGGTCTCTTTTGCCGATGCCTAAATCTACGACGGAGACGTACACGTTGGGCGTATTTTTGGTTCGCCCGTCAAAATACAACACGTTGCTGTTCCAAGATTTTAGCGGCAAACGCCTGAGGTAGTATGCAAAGGAGTTTGATTCGAAAGCTTTGCGTTCAAAACCAACGGGCGGAGCAAAACGCGTCGAAATAGTCGTCGCTGATTTGTCAATTTTTACCTGTGCGGCGGTGTTTAAAACAACAAAAAGTATTGGGAGAAAAAACGCTTTTGACATGTGTTATTCAAATTGTTAGTGTTTCAGGGCGACAACGCATTAATCTCGCCATGTAGCGCGTAATATAAACGCCACGATAGGCGAAGGGTCTTTCAGGCTGTGCGGGTGATGCTTTACGCCGGGTTTGTGAATAACCGTGATGTTGCCGCCGAGTGCTTTTACGCGTTGTTCAAACAATGTAGTATTTTCTTCAATGGGTACCACCTCATCGGCATCGCCGCACACATGAAGCATCGGATAGCCTCCTTTGACGATTTTCTCCACGTTGTCGAGCGGGCTTCCTTTAAATTGCGCCGCTTCTTCTTCGGTTTGCAGATTATAATCTTGTTTAAATAATTCCCAGTCTTTTGGGCTTCCGGGGCCTCGTCCTTTCCCGCCTGGCCAACTTTTTAGGTCCATAACGGGCGCGTCGGCGTAAACGCAGGATACTTTTTCGGGATTGGCGATGGCCCAATTGTAGGCATACACCCCGCCGCGGCTGAAGCCTTCGAGCGCAACTTTGGATGAAAGCCCCGCTTTATGTAAAAAAGCGTAAAATTGATTCCAGATTTCAACAGCGTGGGCGTTGCCGTAGAGTTCGGCTACGTCGCAATACACTACGTGAAACCCGCGAGCCAACAGCGCACTGTCGGCCTGCGGCTCGTGCCCCCAAAAACGTGCCCGCCACACCCAAGGGGCATTTCTTGCCACTTTGATTGGCTTCACGACTTTGGCTTGGCGTCCGATAAAGATAAACGAAGCGCAAGGAAATCCACTAAACGTACTGAGTTGTTTTTCGGGAGGCAACGACTGGAAAATATCCATTTCGGCGGCGGGTTGTGCATAGGATAATTGAAGCATACCAAGCAGAAGACTGCCAAAAATCAGCGTAATTTTAGAAAGCGTCATGAAGAAAAAGGTCAAAAGGTTTTTCTATGAAAGTAAAAACGAATCAAAATCTATTTCCTTTTGAGAAAGCGCTTATTCTTTGGTAACATTGCTTTTTGAATGCAATGAAACGACCTTTTTACCTTCTTCCGCTGGTGGTGGTGGCGCAGTTTGCGGGCACGTCGCTGTGGTTTGCGGTCAATGCTGTCATGCAAACATTAGAGGCATTTCACCCCCAAACCTTGGCCTTTATGCCCACTATGACCACGGCCGTTCAGTTGGGGTTTGTGTTGGGTACGCTTTTTTATTCTTATTTCTCCATTGCCGACCGTTTTTCTCCCGTGCGGATTTTTATGGTTTCGGCCGCGCTGGCGGCTTCTTGTAATCTGTCAGTTTTAGTCAGTTATCAGTCGCTCGAAGGCCTGTTTATGGCACGGCTGGGTGTTGGATTCTTTCTGGCGGGTGTCTACCCCGTGGGCATGAAAATTTGCAGTGATTGGTACGAAACGGGATTAGGAAAAGCTTTAGGCTATTTGGTGGGTGCGTTGGTGTTGGGAACTGCGTTTCCGTATATTCTTAAATCATTTTCGCTCAGCCTGCCTTGGCAATATGTCATTATAGTTACCTCGGGCTTGGCCGTTTTGGGAGGAATTGTGATTGGGGTGTTCGTAAAAGACGGACCCTTTAGGCGTGTAGCTGGACGTTTTAATCCCGCCGTTTTGCAAGATGTGTTTAAGAATAAGGCTTTTCGCCGCTCGGCTTTCGGTTATTTCGGACACATGTTTGAGCTTTATACTTTTTGGGCTTTTGTTCCAGTTCTCATCACTTCATATAATCAACTTGCTCACCAGAATCTGCCTGTTCCGTTGTTTGCTTTTGGTATCATTGCTTCGGGGGCATTGGGGTGCGTTCTGACGGGCGAGCTTTCGCTGCGTTGGGGAAGCCACCAGACGGCTTGGTTTTCACTGCTGATTTCGTGCATTTGCTGTGGACTGTGTGTTTTTCTCCCGGTCTATTCTGTTTTCTTTTTTCTGGTATTAATGTTTATTTGGGGCATCAGTGTGGTGGGAGATTCGCCGCAGTTTTCGACCTTGGTTTCGCAAAACGCCCCCTCAGATTATCGGGCTACAGCACTGACGTTGGTCACTTCGATTGGTTTTTTCATTACGATTCCGAGCCTCTATTTGACCCAATGGCTTTTTAATGCGTATGGGCACATTGCACTGGCCGTGCTGGGCTTGGGAGGAGTTGTTGGATTAGTTGCTTCACGACGAATATAAACGGTTTCACCAACGCTGGTTTCCTAAAGACCCGCCTTGTTGCAGGTTTTCTTTTTTCATTCTTCCTTTTCTAAGATTAAAAGCAGTAATTTTGCGGCTTCATTTTTTATCAGTGATGTAATCAGTTGTTAATTAACCGCTTTTGCTGCACTAACGATTTGTTCGTCAGGATAATTAATTCATTCCCCACGATAAATAATCAACAGTGCAGAAGCACTCAATTCAATGAAAAAAATCCAATCGGCTTTACTTTCGGTCTATTACAAAGACGGTCTCGAACCTATTGTCCAACTTCTCCACCAAAATGGCGTTAAGCTGTATTCGACGGGTGGTACGCAAACTTTTATCGAGAACATGGGTATTCCCGTGACGGCGGTGGAAGACCTTACGGGCTATCCCTCCATTTTTGGGGGGCGTGTCAAAACCCTTCACCCTGCGGTTTTTGGCGGTATTCTGTACCGTCGCGAAGATGCAGGTGATGTAGCGCAGGCTGCTCAGTTCAAGATTCCTGCCATTGATTTGGTGGTGGTAGATTTGTATCCGTTTGAAGAAACCGTGGCGTCGGGAGCGAGTGAAGAAGACATCATCGAAAAAATTGACATTGGAGGAATCTCGTTGATTCGGGCGGGTGCCAAAAACTTTCAAGATTCACTCATCGTATCGTCGCGCACGCAATACGCGGATGTTTTGAGCATTTTGACCGAGAAAAATTGCAGCACTGAACTTTCAGATCGCCGTCGTTATGCGCAAGAGGCTTTTGCGACCACGAGCCATTACGACACGGCCATCAATCAGTGGTTTTTGGGGAAATCGACGCCGGATATTTACGCGTTTACCGAGTTGCCGCAAAATTCATTGCGCTACGGAGAAAACCCGCACCAAGCGGCCACTTTTTACGGAGACTTAGAGGCAATGTTTGATAAACTTCATGGTAAAGAGTTGTCGTACAACAACTTGGTCGATGTAGATGCGTGTGTAGCATTGATTGATGAATTTGGGACCGAACCCACATTTGCCATCATCAAACATACCAATGCCTGCGGCGTAGCTACCGCAGCTACCGCCAAAGAAGCCTACGCAACGGCCTTGGCCTGTGATCCAGTTTCTGCCTTTGGAGGAGTGATTATTACCAACGCTACCGTTGACGTGGCCACGGCCGAAGAATTGAATAAATTGTTTATGGAAATATTGATTGCTCCCGCCTATGAGCCTGAGGCATTGGCGTTGTTGCAATCGAAGAAAAATCGCATTTTACTTCAGCGTAAAAATGTGGAATTGCCCGCTAAGATGTTTAAAACCATCTTGAATGGAGTACTTGAGCAAGATAAAGATTTGGTAGTGGAAACCGCTTCACAATTTAAAACCGTAACTGCCAAAGCACCGACCGAAGCAGAAGTACGGGCGTTGGAGTTTGCGCTGAAAGTGTGCAAGCACACCAAATCAAATACGATTGTGTTGGCCACCGAAAACCGCCTGATTGCCAGCGGAACTGGCCAAACCTCGCGCGTGGATGCATTGCGCCAGGCCATCGACAAGGCACTTGCTTTTGGGTTTGAACTGAAGGGCTCAGTAATGGCTTCTGATGCGTTCTTCCCTTTTGCTGATTGCGTGGAAATTGCCCGTCTGGCTGGTGTAACGGCCGTTGTGCAACCGGGAGGCTCCATTCGTGACCAAGACTCTATTAACTATTGCGATGCAAACGACATGGCGATGGTAACCACGGGCGTGCGGCATTTTAAGCACTAGTATTCTAAAATAATCAGATTGATAAAAGAGATTATCTCAAAAGGGTAGTCTCTTTTTGTTTCTATTCAAGCTTTTCTTAAAAATCCGTAAGTTGTACAATTCCGCCTTTTTTGGCTAAAAATTGCGTTTATCTCGTGCCTGTTTCTATCTTTACCCCACATTCTTAAAAATAGTTGAACGCTCAGAGACGATTGGCAAGGTTTTAGCCGTTAAGGATTTGAGTACCCAGACCGCTGAAGAATCGTGGGAATTATCAGAAAACAGCTCTACCTTATCTCTACCAAATCATACTTTATCATCGGGCTAGTCGTAGCTCTGTGGTTAGTTGCGTATGTGGGGGTTGCTCAACAACCGACCAACCGACGTCCCGTGGCTCAGGATACCAGTCGAAACGACCGTCAAAGTCGTCGGCTGCTCTATTCTCGTTGGAACGACCGTATTGGTAACCGTTTCATTTATACACCGCCCCGTTCCACTTTCTTTCTGAAAGAGCCCAAAGGGCTTTCCAATGAATTTCGGTTGGATACCACCCGCCGTATTTCGGTTTATGAGCGCATTGGCGATGCAAAATTGCCCACCCTCAACTACCGCGACCCGCTGAGTATGAGCTACGAAGATTTCCAGAAATTGCAGGACAAACGGGTCTTTAACTACCTCTGGCGTGATTATTCTTCCAAACAGGACGGCAAAGGCGCGCTTGGTGCGCGTGGCTTGTTGCCCAAATTGGACTTACCTCCAGGCCTTGACCGTATTTTTGGCAGCAATCTTGTCGATTTTAAACCCAACGGTTTTGTACTGTTGGATTTTGGCGTGTTGCACCAAAATATTGACAATCCGCAGGTGCCTATCCGTCAGCGGAAATCCACGAACTTCCTGTTTAATGAGCAAATCAACATTAACTTTAACGGAAAGATTGGCGATAAGCTGGGAATGTTGACCAACTTTGATACTAAGTCAAGTTTTAATTTTGAGAATCAGTTCAAACTGGATTATCGTCCAGGAAATCTTCCCACCAACTCCGCTAATCTTCCTAATGCTTCCAATCTCCCCAATGCTGCGGGTTTAGGTCAAAACGGAGTGCCGGGCTTGGGTCAAAATGGTAGTGCAGGCCAAAATCCATTCGGTGGTTTGGGGGCAGGGCCGCAGAACTATATTCCTGAAAACGAAAGTATCATTCAGGGAATTCAGGCGGGAAATATCAACTGGCAAATTCCTTCGCAGTTGATTCCAGGGGTGCAAAATTTATTCGGGGCCAAGGTTGATTTACGTTTCGGACGTTTGACTACCACGGTTGTAGCTTCACAGCAACGCTCTAAACAACAGTGTATTACGTTACGAGGAGGTGTGCAAAATCGCCCGTTTGAAATTCGTGCGGATGCCTATGACGAAAATCGCCACTTCTTTCTCTCTTATTTCTTCCGCAATAATTATGAACGCTGGTTGGGCAATCTTCCCATGATTATGTCGGGGGTGACCATTACGCGTTTGGAAGTGTACGTAACCAACCGCACCAACAATACCGAAACCCTGCGCAACTTTGTCGCGTTTTCTGATTTGGGAGAATCTGCCCCCGTCAACAGCGCCAATCCAAATCTGGCACCCATTGTGGCCAATCAGCCGGTCAACAACAAAAGCAACGGCCTGTATCAAAAAGTAACCAATGATCCTGAACTTCGCGAAGCGGACAAGACGAGTTTTGCACTCGACAGCCGCTATAACCTCCGTCGTGGTGATGATTATGACCTCCTACGCGGCGCTCGGAAGTTGAGCGAACGCGAATATAAATTTCAGGCGGAACTGGGCTATGTTTCATTATTAACGCCGCTACGCAACGATGAGGTTTTGGCCGTGGCTTATGAATATACCCTCAATGGACAGAAGTTTAAAGTAGGTGAGTTGACTGAAGATTATCAGGCTCGCCGCGATGACGAAGTGTTGGTGTTGAAGTTATTGAAATCATCAACGATTCGTAACAATACGAGCCACCCGATGTGGAATTTGATGATGAAAAATATTTACTCATTGAATACTACACAAGTTGGAAAACAAAATTTCCAACTCCGAGTGATTTATAAAGATGATTTAACGGGAATTGACAATCCTAACCTACAGGAAGGGCCGATAGCCAACGTACCGTTATTGCGCGTCATGGGATTGGATAAGTTGAACCCGCTCAATGACCCCGTTTTGGATAATTCAGGGAAAGCCATTGGGGACGGTAACTTTGACTTCGTAGATAATGTCACGATTGATAGTCGTTTTGGTCGTATTATTTTCCCCGTTTTGGAGCCTTTCGGTTCAAATCTAGTGAAGCAGTTCAACAGCGATCCAGTATTAGCCAACAAATACGTCTTTAATGAGCTGTATCGTACTACCCAAATCGACGCGCAGCAGGTAACCGAGAAAAATAAGTTCTTCCTGAAAGGGTCTTTTCAAGGCTCGTCGGGTGGGGCGTCAATTCCATTGCCATTTGGCGTATCTGAAAAATCAGTAACTGTACGTGCGGGTGGTGTTCAGCTCCAGCCAGGTATTGATTATGCTGTAGAAAGCCAATCGGGCTCAGTGCGGTTGATTAATGAAAGTGTGCTGAATTCGGGCCGTGACATTGAAATTTGTTATGAACAGCCAGACTTGTTTCAGAACCAAATTCGTCGGTTGTTAGGGACTCGCCTGAACTACGTTGTTAACCGCGATATGCAGATCGGCCTTACGGCCATGAATATGCGCGAAACGCCGCCGGGCTTTTTGACCCGCGCTGCGCTGGGCAACGACCCCGTCAACAACAGCATCATTGGGGCCGACATTACTTTTCGAAAAGAGTCTCGTTTTCTGACAAAATTGTTGGATAAACTGCCTCTTTTACAGACCAAGGAGATATCAGCTATTCAGTTTCAGGGAGAAATCGCGCAATCTTTTGCGGGCTTGCACCCGCAGGTCAGAAACCGCATCATGATTGATGATTTTGAAGCGGCTCGTACGCAGTTTGACTTAACTCGCCAACCGACGCGCTGGCGTTTGGGCGGTACTCCGCAGCAATTCCCGCAAGGCACCCCGACCAATCCACTGGAATATGCCTACAACCGCGCCAAAATATCTGCCTATACCATCGACATTACGTTTTCTCCCCAAGCACAAGTGGGGTTAAGCGTTCGTCCAAACATTACGACGCAGGATTTTAATAATTTCTACGAACGACTTTTTACCCCGCAGGATATTTTCAAAGGACGGGGGCAGTATTTGGTCAATTTGCCAGAAAACATTCTGGACATTGCGTATTTCCCGCGTGAACGGGGAATGTACAATTTTAATACCGACCTTGACCCCGACGGAAGGCTCAAAAATCCACGGAAAAACTTTGGTGCCATTACGCGGGCCATTGGGTCAGACGTTGATTTTGACAATGCCAACGTCGAAATCATGGAGTTTTGGTTGATGGACCCCTTTAAAGAAGGTCCCAACGGGGTGGTTCGTGATGGAGTTACCAATACCAATAACACGACAGGGGGGAAATTGTACTTTAACTTGGGTGAGGTTTCGGAAGACGTGGTTAAAAACGGACGGTACGATTTCGAGAACGGATTGCCTTTGGACGAAAAAAGAACCACTACCACGGGAACACTTCCCGCTAACGTGGCCGAATCGGCCTGGGGCTACTCTACACGGCAACAATACATTATCAATGCGTTTACCAACGAGGCAGGTGCTCGGCCAAAGCAGGATGTAGGATTGGATGGCTTGAGCAATGAAGAAGAGCGAACTTTCTTCCAAAATTACATTCAGAACCTTCCGCCTACCCTCAAAACAGAAGCCCGTAACCAAATCTTGACCGACCCGTCGGGGGATGACTTTGAGTTTTATTTCAGTGCGAAAGCCGACAGCGCCAATAAGAAAATCGTTGAGCGCTATAAAAACTATATGGGGGTAGAAAACAATACGCCGGAGTTTCAGAGCAATAACGAAATTACCGCCGCCGCCACGAATTTGCCCGATATTGAAGACCTCAACACCGACAATACCATCAATGACCAAGAGGCCTATTATGAATACGAAGTAGACCTAAAGCCGGGGCAGTTGGACGTAGGAAAACCCTATATTGTGGACAAAGTAAGTGCCCCCAATGGTGCTAGTGAAGAAGTAAATTGGTACTTGTTCCGTATCCCTGTGCGGGAGTTTACGCGCAAAGTTGGGAACATCAATGGTTTTAAATCCATCCGTTTTGTGCGGATGTATATGACCGATTGGGAACAGCCGGTGGTTTTGCGTTTTGCGCAGTTGCAAATGGTTGCCACGCAATATCGTAAATACACAGGCGACCTCAACGCCCGAGGTTTGCAGGAAGTTCCCGAGCCTTACGACGCGCAGTTTAAAATTGCTACCGTTAGTGTGGAAGAAAACAGCGCTCCCGTAACCACAGGCGGACAAGGCCAAGGGCGCAATATTTACACTGTACCTCCGGGATGGCAACGTGATGTGGATTATACCACCCCTAACCAACGCCCGTTGAACGAGCAATCCATGAGCCTCTGCGTGACCAACTTGCGGGATGGTGACTCAAGAGCGGCTTTTAAGAATGTAACGAGCCAAAACCTGCTTTTCCGTGAGCGCCTGAAGATGTTTGTGCACATGCAAAATGACCAAAATGAAAACGGTCAGGTGTCGGCATTTATGCGTTTGGGAACGGACGTTTCGGAACATTACTACGAAATTGAGGTGACTAATTTGCAGGCCACGCCACCCAATGAAGCGGACCCCGAGCGAGTTTGGCCCCAACAAAACGAAATTGATATTGAAATACCTTGGCTGATAGAGGCCAAAGCGGAGCGTGACCGTCAGGCAAGTGGGACGATTTCGGCGCCTTACACAGTCACTAAAACTGATGCCATTGGCCGAGTGTACCGGATTACCGTGGTGGGCCGGCCCGATTTGAGCAACGTGATGATTATCATGATTGGGATGCGAAACCCACGTACGCCAGACCAACAACCCAAAAGCTTTTGTATTTGGGTCAACGAAATGCACGTGCAGGGTTTTGACAATCAGTCGGGGACGGCGGCGATTGCGCGGGCTGACATCAAACTGGCGGATTTAGGGACGGTGCAGGTGGCAGGAAAATACACCACGTTTGGTTTTGGTGGGGTTCAGCAAAAACTGACCGACCGCTCCCGCGACGATTCGCGCGAGTTCAACCTTTCGGCGGCGCTGGCGCTGGATAAATTTTTGCCTGAAAAATGGGGCTTCAAAATTCCGTTGTATGTCAACTATGACCTGCGCGACGTAAAACCACATTTTAACCCTTACGACCCAGATACACCTTTGTCGATGTCGCTGGCAAATTATGCTGAAAATGACCCGCGACGGGCGCAGCTCGAAAATGCTTCTACGGAAAAAGCCGAGCGGCGTGGGTTTAACTTTTCCAACGTACGCAAAACCAAAACAAGCCCGAACGCCAAGCGGCATTTGTGGGATTTTGAAAACTTCTCCTTTACCTACGCTTTCAACGAACAGACCCGTCGAACCAGTACCATCGCCGATTATGCCCAACGGCAGTATCGCGGCGGTATTGTCTATCAATACGGGTTCCCACAGCGCTCGTGGGAGCCTATGCGCAACGTAAAGGGTTTTGAACGGCCCTACTTGGAACTGCTCAAAGATTTCAATCTTTCGCTGTTGCCTACGCAAATAGCCGTGCGCTTTGATGCCGACCGTAGTTTTGTACGTACGCTGTATCGTGGTGCCGACCTCACAGACGACAGCCAAGAGCCTTTGTTTGAAAAATATTTCTTGTTTAATCGGGCCTATGACCTCTCCTGGAACTTGACCAAAAACGTGGTCTTGAGCTACAGTTCGTTCGCCAATGCAGTGGTGGATGAGCCCCAAGGAGATATTAACACGCGAACCAAGCAAGATTCGATTTGGCGTAATTTTAGAAACTTTGGTCGGATGAAAAACTTTGACCAAAAAGTGCGTCTTACTTACCGGTTGCCGTTGGAAAAAATTCCGTTGCTGGACTGGATGACCGCCGACTATAACCACAATATTACGTACCAATACCAAGCCAATTCGTTGGGAATACAGGATAGTTTAGGGAGCGTTTTTGGAAACGTAGCCCGAAATAGTTTGGAACGGTCGATTCGCGGCAAAGTGGATTTAGTGAAGGCATATAACAAGCTACGCTACCTCAAATTTGCTAATAACCCTTCGCCACCGCGCAAAAATTTTGCGCGTAGTCCAGGTGACGATGAAGAAATAAACCGTGAACCGAGCAAATTGCTCAAAAACCTGACGCGTCTACTGATGGCGGTGCGAGGAATTGATGTGGATTATACGCGGCAAGAAACCACAACGCTACCGGGCTTCTTACCTTCTACGCCCAAAGCCTTGGGTTTGGATGCCATCAATGCGCCCGGTTTGCCTTTTATTTTTGGTAGTCAGGATCGTACCATTCACTACCGAGCTGCCGAAAACGGTTGGTTGTCGAAGAGTACCATGCTGAATTTACCCTTCATGCAAACCCTTAATAGGACGTTCCGGATGAGTACGCGTATTGAGCCTTTCAAAGATTTTAGGGTGCAAATTGAAGCGCGACTGACCCGGGGAGATGACTACCGCGAGTTTTATCGTCCTTCTACGCCCGGCGGACCGTATGAAGTCCAAAGTCCGATTCGTAACGGTAACTTCCAAATGTCGTTTATGTCGTTCAAAACGGCTTTTGCAAAAATCAATTCAGACAACAGCTCCCCCGTTTTTGACCAATTCAAAGCCAATCGGCAGGTGGTACTTGACCGCCTTATGGCGACGAAACGTGACGATCCTGAGTACAAGGGAGGTGAATACAATATCAATTCACAGGATGTATTGATTGCGGCGTTTTTTGCGGCGTATAATGGCAAAGATCCCAAAGAAGTGCGTCTTAATCCGTTTTTAGGATTTCCGTTGCCTAACTGGCGCGTAGACTACAACGGACTGGCGCAACTACCCGCCTTCAAGAAAATTTTCAGTTCGTTTACCTTAGAGCACAGTTACCAATCGACCTACAGCGTGGGTAACTTTACGTCGTCGCTGGACTACGGTGCCATGTTTGTCAATTTGGCGGTAATGAATTATCCGATTGCCTCCTTTGCCAATGAAGAGGGTCAGTTTGTGCCCGTGTTTGTGATGAGTACAATTACGATGTCGGAGAAATTTGCGCCGTTGATTGGGATTCGGGCGCGTACGCAGAATAAGATTGATATGCGTTTTACGTACAACCAAGACCGCAATATATCACTCAACCTTTCGAACTCTCAAATTGCAGAATTATTCAACCGCGACGTAACCATCACATTAGGCCTGACCCGAAATAATGTGCGGATTCCGTTCCGTATCAATGGGGAGTTCAAAAAATTGAAGAATGATTTGCAGTTTCAGTGCAACTTTACCATTCGCGATACGCGCGCCATACAGCGGCGTTTTGACGAGCCGCCAACGGCGATTGCTGGTAATTATAACTTCCAATTGCGTCCGCAACTTAATTATACCGTCAGCAAATTGTGGAGTTTGCAGCTTTATTTCGACCGTACGTTCAACAATCCGTACGTACTTAACTCTTTCAGAAGGGCTACTACGGCAGGAGGAATCCAGGTGCGGTTTAACGTAGCGGAGCTGTAAGTTTTACCTCACCCCCAGCCCCTCTCCTTGTTTAAGGTTAAGGAGAGGGATGCCAAATGTGGGACTGCAAACAGATGCGGTGAGGTATTTACGCCAGTTCAAAAATCACTTCTATTTCAATCGCCGCCATGCGCGGGAGAGAGCCCATTCCTACCGCGCTGCGGGCGCCAACGCCTTTTTCAGGGCCCCAAATTTCGGCAAATAATTCACTGCAACCGTTCATGACGAAGGCGTGCTGTTCAAATTCTGGAACGGCGTTAATCATGCCCAGAATTTTCACAACTTTATTGATTTTGTCGAGGCTACCAAAATAAGAACGAAGCGTAGCGAGCAACAAATAGCCCGTTTTGCGGGAGGCTTCTTTTGCCTCTTCGGCGGTGAGGTCTCGGCCTACTTTGCCCGCAATCAGGCTACCGTCGAGGTCTAAAGAGATGTGTCCAGAAATGTAAGCTAAATTACCCGTTACAACGACGGGGGTATAAACGCCTCCTTTGGCGGGAGGTGATGGAAGAGTAATGCCCAGATTGGCAAGGTTTTGTTCGGGAGTCATGTAATTATAGGATGATGAAAAATGAGGATAATGAAAAATAGCGATGAATTGAATTAACCAAGCGTAAGTTTTGTCCCGGCTGTTTTTTTGGTTAATGCCAAACCGAGTTGGTCGGCATGGCAAATAGTCACCTCCGCAACGCCGTTGCGCAGGGCCGCAAAGGCATTGTCTAGTTTCGGAATCATGCCTTTATAAATAGCTCCTGCGGTTTTGCAAGTGGCGTAAAGTTCAGGCGTCAGTACAGGAATGACGGTGTCGTCGTTGTCGGCATCGAGCAGCACGCCATTTTTTTCAAAACAATAGACCAGATTTACGTCATAAAATTCAGATAATCCAACGGCTACGGCCGAGGCCATTGTGTCGGCATTGGTGTTGAGCATCACGCCCAAGGTGGGGTCAAAGGTTAATGGTGCGATGATGGGCAGGAGTTTGTTTTTTAGGAAGGCGGTCAATTGCTTGCCATTGACGGCGTCAATATCTCCCACAAAACCGTAGTCAATCACGGGGTCTACTTTGTCATTGACGGGGCGTTTGTGTGCTCGAATCAGGCCCGCATCCGCGCCCGTAAGCCCGATGGCGTTGCTGTTTAACGATTGGAGGGTGGCCACGATGTTTTTGTTTACCAATCCTCCGTAGACCATTGTTACCACATCGAGCATGGCGTGGTCGGTGATACGGCGCCCTTCCACCATTTCGGTGGGGATTCCCAATTTTTCGGCCACTTGGGTGGCGATTTTACCTCCTCCGTGGAGCAAAATCTTATTGCCTTTCAACGCCGCAAAAGAGGTCAGAAAAGAACGTAGCGCCTCGGAATTGTCGATTATATTTCCGCCAATCTTGACAACGTATAGCTTTGGTTTCATAAAAATCTGTACATTTTGTGTTATTTTCGCTTCAAAGTTACACTCATGCTCCACAAAACACGCGGTATTGTTCTCAATTATATTCGCTACCGTGAAACTTCCATTATCGTTAAGATTTACACCGAAGATTTTGGCATTCAAAGTTACATTGTAAACGGCGTACGCAGTGCAAAATCCAAAACCAACCGCATCGCTCTTTTTCAGCCGCTTACTTTACTAGATTTAGTCGTTTATCACAAAAACAAAGAGCAAACCATTCATCGGCTTTCGGAAGTGAAGTGCAGTTTGCCGTTTCGAAGTTTGCCGTTTGATTTTATCAAATCAAGCATTGCGCTGTTTGTAACGGAAATGTTGGTCAAAACCCTGCGTGAAGAAGAAGCCAATCAGCCGCTTTTCCATTTTTTGATGGAAGGGATTATCTACCTCGAAGAAGCCGATCAACATTTTGAGAATTTTCACTTGCAGTTTCTGGCTAAATACGCCTTTTATCTGGGATTTGGGGCCGAAACCGTCCATGAAATGGAACAGCAGCTCAAAGAAAATCTATACCCTTACGCGCTAGATGCTTCCACCCGCGAAGTCACGCAGAATTTCATTCTGATGCCGTTTGATTACCCCGCGTCGTTGGACCGGCAGCGGCGTGGGCAATTATTGGATACCCTTATTTTTTACTTCAAAATCCATTTAGAAGGTTTGGGCGAAATCAAGTCGCTGGATGTATTGCGGGAATTGATGAAGTAAGTGTCTGATTATGAAATTTTTATATCCTTAATTGTTTCGCCCTTTTTCGTTGGGATATAAACTTTGCACGACGTCGCTTTGCCAAAACTCCTTGGTGTCGATGTCCATGATACTAAGTCTGCCGTGAAAAGCGGCCCCCGTGTCGATGTTCCAAACCGTGGCAGCGTGCATCGGAACATCTATGTTATAATTGAGCGTGGGCGTATGACCGATAAATATCTCTTTGAAAAGTTTCAGGCGTTTGGGAATCATGGCTTCGTCCTTTTGGTTCCGGCGTTCTATTGTGAGCGCGGTTTCCCAGAGGGTTCGGTCCCACAAAAAATTGTTGTCATCGTGCTCATCTTCGGGGCCGTGAATGGAAGCAAAACCCGCGTGCACAAACAGACGATTTTGCGAGTCGATGTGATAACTTTTCAATTGGTTGAAAAATGACAAATGGATTTGGCGGGTTTGAAAATCCATGTATCGGTAACTCTCCGCCGTGCTGCTTCCGCCGTGCATGAGCCAAACGTGGGGTGCTAGGCCGCTGTCAAGCCAGTTTTCGCACCACATATCATGGTTTCCTTTCATGAAAAGGCAGGTTTGCGTGGTCGCTAGTTCCATAAGAAAGGTAATGACTTGGGCGGATTCGCTCCAACCATCTACATAGTCGCCCAAGAAGATAAGGGTGTCGCTGGGTTGAATCTCTGCGCGTCCAAGCGCTTGCAACAAAGCCTTCAGCCCGCCGTGTATGTCACCAATTACTAACGTTCTCTTCATTGTTTTGGGTAGCCGCCGCTTTTTCAAAACCAAGGTGTTGACAGATACAAATGTTGGCTAAATGATTAGCAAATGCAACCTATTCTTCATTTTTCATCATGAAAACGGGGGATGAGTTTAACGTTTGTAGCTAAACTCATCCCCCGTTTTGGGGCAACTCTACCTTGAGATTGACTAATAATGGTGAGTGATTTTTAATTTTCTCTTTCCTGACGGAGCAATTTTCGGTATTCTTCTTCCGTGGCTTTTTGCTCATCAAGTAGCAGGCCGTAAGCTCCGATGCCGTGAAACCCTAAGCCAATACCCCACGCCCACCACAAATCAACGGGTACTCGGCCGCCTGAGACCAGACACAGCAACGAAATAACAGAACAAACGATTAAATAAACGATGGCGTGTTTTTGAAATTTCACCCGACGGCGGGCGATTTTCATTAAAAATTCATTGCGTTCGGGGGCGGAGGTGAAGGTTGTGTTCATGGTTATAAAGGTTTTAAGTTTCGGTTAATTTTTGTTTGAATTAGGTGCTTTCGGCTGTTTGTTGAATCAAAAATAGCGGATGGGCGAGTGCTACGCCGGCAAATTCCGACGAAGCGTAGAAAGTGTTGTGTCAGATTTAATAGGAGGGGAGTGAAATGTGAAGGCCCTGCCTTCCAAGTAATAGGGCTTGACAAAAAGTGTTCAATCGGGCGAACATCTTTTTCAACTACATCAGAGCATTTTCTGTATAATTGTGTCTTACGAAACGGGAGGACTTAATGTATTGAATGTAGATTAATTATCTAAAATACAGATAGTTAAATCAGAAAAAGCGGTTCGCCTACATAAATTTAAATGGTTAGTGTAAAGTTATTTCAGTGAGATACAAGTAGTCTTATAATAGGATTTATGATAAGCAGGGTAGATAGAAAACTTCATCCTATAAAACTCCTTTTGAGAATATTACCCTAACAAAATACCTTTGCAACAACACAACAACAACAATGGGACAACGCAAATCATTAAACGAAAGGCGACTGACGAAGAAGCAAGTCCAAGACTTAATAAAGTCTGAAGGACGACTTCACGATGAATACACAAAAGAGTCAAAGGAAACCTATGCATCTGGTTATATAAAACAAGACTTAGTTTACGAATTGCCTAATGATAGAATTCTTTTTGTATTTGACCCAAATGGCACCTTGCTTGCAGGTAAAGGCGACATTTATCCCAAAGACTACTTTGCAAAATCTGTAAAATGGCATAAGCGAGTTAAGGACGACTATGCTAACAATCGAGGCAGTTCAGTTGACCATTGGAGATTTTATTCAAAATATCAATCCAACCTCATTAACCAAGTTGACAGACTTATTTCGGAACTGGCAGACAAACTCCAAATTGATATTAAGCAACTTGACAAAAGCTATAAAAGTTTGGACATCGTTTCTATACAGACAGAACTTTATGATATTGATAAAGCCCTCACTGACATTTATGACAACTTAGTTGCCTACGTTGGAGAAGTAATCCGTAAAAAAGTAAATGGACAATGGAAAATCAGTATCGATTACGACGGAGATTGCCCATATATTGACATTGGAATTAATGATGTCATGTATATGCCTATCAATATTGTATGGGAAAATTTACAAGGGCTCGACGCTGTTGATTTTAGAAAGTCAGTAGGAAATGAAGCAAGACAGGTTGGCTTTAGACACGGAAAGAAAATTAAACAGAAAGAAATTCGTTAGCCAACAAAAGTAGTACTGCCAGTGGTGAGAATGGACACTGAAATATCAGCTACTGAAAACAAAAGGCAATAGACTGGAATACAGGCCTTAAAAGCGGCCAGAAATGCAGTTCAACAATGAATTTTATGATAAGCAGGATATGTTTGATAACGGCGACTTGATTGAATTATCCTAAACGTTTATATGACTGAACAAAAATACAAACTGCTTATAGACAACTACCTTAACAAAGGGAGCAGCGTAGAAAAATTCACAAATGCGTTCTTCCAGCAGTGGAAGCATGATAGAGACAACGAGATTGTTCATGACTCTAAATTTCAACGGCTAATAGACCGATTGTTCACAAGTTGTGATTGCTATTCAGAAAATCTCCAGCGACCTATTGAGATTTCAGAAACCGAATTGAGAAACGAGGTAGGGCTTTTATCTCACATTTGGTGGGGGTGAATCAACAGTGTCTAACAGGAGTTTTGCCTCATCGAGGGCAACGAATGAATTTCAAGCTTGACGAATAAATTCGTTGTATAAATACAGAATACATATAGTGAAAACAATCTCATAAAACGGGCATTTTGTGAGACAAGAATCAATCCTGAAAACTCTTCCAAATAAACGCTCAAAATTGTCTCAACGAATCGTCCGCGCAGGCGGCCCTGTCATAAATCAATGTCTCAATGTGTCGTTTTGGCATGACATAGTGAGATATTTTTATTGTATCCAGATGTAAGCGTCAACCTACAAAAAAATCTGTAACAGCCGGGGCATTTGTGATGAATCATAAATCATCTGCCAGTCACCAAAATGGGTTATCTCTTTCGCTGACCAATGGAGATGGCCAGAACAAGCAAGGCCATTGAACAGGTATATTTATAATCGGCATTCCCCCGAAAATTTTGTATTTTTGCAGCATCTTTTACAGAAAATTTCAATTCATTAATGATAACGGTATCAAACGTGTCGTTGCGCTACGGAAAACGGGTGCTTTTCGACGAAGTAAATATTAAATTTAATCCAGGTAACTGCTACGGCGTTATTGGGGCCAACGGGGCGGGTAAATCCACTTTTTTAAAAATTTTGTCGGGCGAAATAGACCCGCAGACGGGTACGGTTGCCATTACGCCCGGCCAACGCATGGCCGTACTGAAACAAAATCAGTTTGAGTTTGACGAGTTTCAGGTGTTGCAAACGGTGATCATGGGGCACAAACGCCTCTATGACATCATGATGGAAAAAGACGCCATCTACGCCAAAGAAGATTTTACGGAAGCCGACGGCGAAAAAGCCGCCGACTTGGAAGCCGAATTTGCCGAGTTGGACGGCTGGGAAGCCGAGCCAGAAGCCGCCTCTCTATTGAGTGGATTGGGCATCAAAGAAGACCTGCATTATGCCCAAATGACCGACCTCGATCCTAGCCAAAAAGTGCGGGTGTTATTGGCCCAGACTCTTTTCGGCAACCCTGATATTTTGCTGTTGGATGAGCCTACCAACAACCTTGACGTGGAAACGGTGATGTGGTTGGAAAACTTTTTGAACAACTTCAAGAACATCGTCATCGTGGTTTCCCACGACCGCCACTTCCTCGACCAAGTGTGTACGCACGTGGTAGATATTGACTTCAGCAAGGTGCAGATGTACGGCGGTAACTATACCTTCTGGTACGAATCAAGCCAATTGGCGTTGAAACAACGCGCCGACCAAAACAAGAAATCGGACGAGAAGCGGAAAGAATTGGAGGAATTTATTCGTCGTTTCAGTGCCAACGTCGCCAAGTCGAAGCAGGCAACGGCACGGCAGAAAATGTTGGAGAAACTCAACGTCGACGAAATCAAGCCTTCGTCGCGTAAGTATCCTTACATCAATTTCAAACCTGAGCGCGAAATCGGTGATCAGGTATTGAGCGTAGAAGGTCTTTCCAAAACCGCCGAAGACGGAACCAAACTGTTTGAGAACGTCACGTTCCGTCTGAATCGGGAAGATAAAGTGGCCTTTATCGGGCGCAATACCTTGGCCATCACGGCGTTGTTTGAGATTCTTCAGGAGCAAATCAAACCTGATTCGGGCGATTTTAAATGGGGCGTAACGGTCACCAATGCGTATTTTCCGAAAGACAGCGACCATTATTTCCAAACCGATGACAACCTAGTGGATTGGCTGCGTCAGTTTTCCAAAGAAAAAGACGAGAGCTTTATTCGCGGATTTTTAGGACGCATGCTGTTTTCGGGCGAAGAATCGCTCAAAAAAGCCAGTGTGCTTTCAGGCGGTGAAAAGGTACGTTGTATGCTCTCGAAAATGATGCTTTCGGGCTCCAACTTCCTGACCCTCGACGACCCCACCAACCACTTGGACCTGGAATCCATCACCGCGCTTAACAACGGTTTAATCGAGTTCAAAGGTGCGATGATGTTTTATTCGCACGACCACCAATTCATTCAAACGGTCGCCAATCGCATCATCGAAGTTACGCCGAACGGCATCATTGATAAACTCATGACCTACGACGAATACATCACCGACGATCGCGTAAAAGCGCAGCGTGAGGCGTTGTATGGAGAGTTGGTGTAAATCACTGAATTAAAGTAATATGTACGAAGAGAGCCGCCAAATAAAAGGGCGGCTCTCTTTTTTTATCGCAACAGCAACCGCTCTAAGCCCTCGCGGTACAGTTCGCCGATCGGCACATTTCCTTTGGCCAAGGTGAGTTGATGGCGTTCTATTTTTTGGATGGCTTCAATCGCGACAATGAACGATTTATGAACGCGGATGAATCGCTCCGACGGTAATAAGCTCAACATCTCGGTCATGGTCATGCGCGTGATGACGCGGCGATTTTGCTCGTAAATAAACAGCAGATTCGTGTCGGACTGAATGTACAGAATCTCATTCAAAGACACCCGTACCCAATCGTAGCCTTCCTTGACAAAGATAGAACTTTGGCCTTCTATGCGTTGGCTGAGGTGCGCATGAACCCGATTGACCGCCTGCAAAAAGCGGTCAAATTCGATGGGTTTCAGCAGATAATCAATGGCCTGTACTTCAAAACCCTGCACGGCATACTCGGAATAGGCCGTGATGAATATGATCTGCGTTTGTCCGCGCAGGATACGCGCCAGTTCCGTACCGGGCATATCGGGCATTTTTACATCTAAAAAAACACAATCCACCCGCTCATTTTTGAGAAAAGCCAATGCTTCTTTGACGCTCACAAACGTACGTTTCAAGGCCAGAAACGGTACCAGCTCTGCGTATTGCTCAATAACGGCCAAGGAGGCTGGTTCGTCGTCAATGGCGATGCAGGAGATTTTCATAGCTTACAGCTGAAGGGTCAAATCAATTTCAAAGGTATCTTGTTGTCGGCCACAATGTAATGAATACCGGTCAGGATAAAGCAACGCCAAGCGTTTTTCGGTATTTTTCAAACCCGTTCCCGCGCCTTTTTTTTCGGAGTGGTGAGTTGTAATACTGTTTTTTACGGTAAGGTGCAGTGTTCGGTCTTCCACTCGCAAGTCCACGCGCACAAAGCTCGGCTCATCAATGCTGACGCCATACTGAAACGCATTTTCGATCAACGGAATCAGCAGCAGCGGCGCAATGTCGGCGGGTTCTTGGTCCCAAAACAGCGTGGATTGAATCGAAACATTGGGGTGCTCCGGCAAGCGGGCGCGTTGAAGTGCGATGTACTTTTCAATAAACATCAGTTCTTTTTGAATATCCGTTTTTTCCTGCTGCACTTCCTCGACACTGTGCCGCAAAATCCCTGAAAGCTGTTGGACCAACTGCGCCGTTGAGGTATCTTTTTCCGTGAGAGCCGAACCGTAAATGGTATTGAGCGAATTGAACAAAAAATGCGGGTTCAACTGCGCCTTCAACGACTGGATTTCCGTTTCGCGTTGTAGTTTTTCCAATTCTGCCTCCCGCCGGCGGCTTTGCCAAACGTACATGATGAGGGTAAAGAAGGCGGTGTAGAGGAGATAAAAAATAATATCATCAATCCTCAGTCCAAGTAACATACTTACGAATCCGTTTTGAGTAAGAATCGTAAAAGAATCCACTAAAAGAGGAAAAAATGGACGAAACAGATTACCATTATTTTTTTGAGTCTCTATCCATGCCAGATTTTTTTCATATTCGTAAGTGTAATTAAACAGCAACCAATCGTGAAAAGCCCAAAGAATGATTTGAAGAAATATCAAAAATCCGAGGAATAAGTAAAATTTAATTACAAAACTTTTAAACTGTTTTTGAAGCAAATCCTGAAAAATATACAAGTAAAAGTACATTGATATTGAAGTCAACAAAAATGCATTGATAAAGGGGGCATTTTTGTTGGCAAATAAGTCTATTAGAATAGATTGCCAGGGGATAAAGGCGTTTACATGTTCAGTGCGATAAATCCAGAGATAATCATTTAGAGCAAAAGTCCATAATAGCAAAAAGAGAAGAATGATAGCATAATGAAGCCAAAAAAGTCGCCATTTGTTGATTTGCATAGTGGTAAAGATAAGGATGATGATGCAAATCAAAAACAACCCAATGAAGCCTGAAAATAAAGGTGGCAAACGCCCTCAATGACGTGGCGTAAAGGCACGGACGATAGGATGAAGGGAATAACTACCAAATCCTTTGAACAGGATAAGGGTCTATTTGTATATCAATACTCAGCAGAATATAGTTTTGAGTGATGGCCTCTGCAATCAAGAGCCTGTCGAATGGGTCACGATGATGGAGCGGCAGGGTTTTTACTACTTCAATGGCTTTTTCGGAAATTGGTAAAATCGTAATGGCTTCTTTTCGTAACTGAGCTATCATCTGGTCAATGGTATATGTAAGAGCAAGCTTGCCAATGGAAACCTTTATGGCTATTTCCCAAAAAGAAGCGATGTGAACGAAGCAAATTCGGTGTTCTATTAACTTCTTGACTTTGGGGGATAACTGAGCATTTTCTTCCAAATACCACAACAAAGTATGCGTGTCCAATAAATACATTACGAATAATTTTTACATATACTCTTTGAAATCCTCCAGGGGAGCATTGAAGTCGTCTGAAATATACGAAACTAAACCCTTCATACTGCCGGCTTTACGTTTGGGTACAGAACGCTTTGTTTTATACTTAGAAGAAAGATAGCCAACAAAGTCTAGTACTTCCTGCTGTAAAGAAGCGGGCAGTTTGTTAAACTCTTTCAATAACAATTGGTCGGTTGCCATCTCTTTTGATTTTTCTGCAAATTTATCAAATTTTTCTATCCTGACGTCAAAAAAATACTGGTGGCTTGCCCACAACGCGGCGTTAAAATCTCCTGTACAGGCCGCCAAATAAATGGGAAATTCTTTTGTTGTTTTGTGATAACAATTTCCCGTACTTTTAGCGTTAATACGCTTAAATTCTAAACCTCTCACCCTAATGCGCTCCTTGTTTAGCAGTCGCTTCCAAGCCTACTTTGTCACCCTGAAAAGGTCTGAAAACACTTTCTTTCAGAATGACCAAGATACTTATCGTCCTAAAATGAAATTCGTTCGTTTTTCCCTTTTTACGCTTCTCTTTTCCACACTCTTCTTTACACAATGTGGAAAACTCAATGAAATTCGGGTGGTGGGGCGAAATTTTGAGGATGAAATTAATCTGGCACAAAACCTGGTCTTTACCTTCAACAAAGACATTGTTTCCGAATCAGAACTGAACAGTTGGGAGTCGACCAAATTTGTGGAGTTCATCCCTGCCGTGGCGGGAAAATTTAAGTGGACTGCACCCAACGAACTGATTTTTTCGCCCGCGAGTGGCTTTGAGCCTGCTACCGAATACCGCGCCGAGCTGAGCAAAGAGCTGGCGAAGAAAACCATCGAAAAACGCTACGATGTATCTGGCGAAGAAATCGAATTTCATACGCCATATCTCCAACTCACCGAAGCCGAAACCTACTGGACTAAATCGCGCGAAACGGGCAAAGCATTGGCCAAAGCCAAGTTGCATTTCAACTACGCCGTCAATGGCGGTGACGTGGGCGGAAAGTTGAAGGTAAAAAGTGAGGAGAAAGCACTTAGCTCTTCCATTACGCAATCGCAAATAGCTGAGGCTGTTACGGTTTCGTTGAACGATGCCGTCGCTGATAAGAACGAACAACCGCTAGAGCTATCGGTCGAAAAAGGGTTGAAAGTGCCCAACACGGCATATACCAGCAAAGAAGATATTACGCTCTCAGGCACGATTCCGTCGGCCACGACCCTCGAAGTAAAAGAGGTAAAAACGGGTTTTGAGAACAACCGTGGCATGGTGCGGGTCGTGACCACGCAGGAACTTCAAAATGTGGATTTGTCGACCTTTTATACAATTCAGCCCGCCGTACAAACCAAGGCCGAGCTGACCGAAAACGGTTTTATCATTCGGGGAGATTTTAACGAAACAGATACCTACGTGTTGACCCTCACCGACCAAGTGAAAGGCGTTTTGGGGGCAAATTTAGAAGAAGTGGTTAGTAAAGACCTGTTCTTTGGCATGATGCCCGCAAGCATTGCATTTGCCAATAAAAAAGCGGTGTATCTTTCTTCCAAAGGCGCGCGCAACGTGGGGGTGCAAATTGTGAACGTGCCTAAAGTTCAGGTAAAAATTGCCAAGATTTATGAAAATAACATTTTACAGTACCTGCGAAATAACCGCTACGAAGAGTACGGATACTTGGGTGGCGACGACAATTGGGGACCTACGGGCGCGTATAACTATCAGGAAGATGACAACCAATCTTACAGCGACCTTGTGGTGGATAAGACCGTTGAGACCGATAACCTCCCCAAAGTAAAAGGCGTTTCGGCGCTCAATCTGGGCTTGCCAGATGCCCCCAATGCCTTTCGCGGTATTTATTTGGTGAGCGTGCAGTCGAAAGATGAGCAATACCAACGCGCCAATAAATTGGTTTCGTTGTCAGATATTGGGTTGATTGCCAAACAGGGAAAGGATGAATTGTGGGTGTTTGCTAATTCTATCAAAACCGCCGAGCCGCTGGATAAGCTAGAAATTAGCCTTATTTCTTCCAATAACCAAACCGTACTGACAGGAAAGACCGACAGCAAAGGCGTGGTTAAGTTTGAAAAATTGTCGGAAAAAGCTCCTAATTTTTCCATTGCGATGGTGGTGGCCCACAGCGGTGAAGCCCAAAGTCGCGATGCCGATTTTAATTATCTCCTTCTGGAAGATACGCAGGTCGAAACGTCTCGCTTTGAAGTGGAAGGTAAGCGCGACAATAATTCGGGTTTTGAAGCTTTTATCTACGGTGACCGGGACATTTATCGTCCTGGCGAAACCATTCATTTCAACACGGTGGTGCGTCAGCAAAACTGGAAAAGTGTAGGGGAGGTGCCGCTGAAGATCAAAGTGCTGTTACCCAACGGCAAAGAGCTCAAAAATTATCGCGTATCCACCAACGGCGAAGGCGCGGTAGAAACGTCTTTGGCGCTCGACAAAGCCGCCGTGACGGGTGGGTACAGCGTGGAAGTATACAACGCAAATGATGTGTTGCTGGCCTCTAAAAAGCTGAATATTGAGGAATTTATGCCCGACCGTATTAAGGTAGACGCCAAAACCAATCAGGAATTTTACCGAACCAGTCAAACCATTACCCTCAACGCGACGGCGCTCAACCTGTTTGGGCCTCCTGCGTCGGGACGTAATTATGAAATGGAGTTTTCGCTCAAACGCAAAGCTTTTTTTGCCGCCAACTACAAAGAGTACATTTTCGATATGCCCGACAACGCCGTTAAGTTTGAAAATGTGCTGCGGCAAGGCGTGACTGATGACAATGGTTTGGCAAAAGAAGCGTTTTTACTTCCCGCCGAGTACCAAGATTTGGGCGTGTTGGAAGGAAAAATTTACGTCACAGTTTTTGACGAAACGGGCCGCCCCGTCAATCGCCTCAAGCGCTTTGATGTGTTTACGCAGGATGTTTTTTACGGGGTAAAAATGGCCGATAACTACGTGGGACTCAATGCGCCCGTACCTATTGGGTTGGTAGCGGTCGATAAAGACGGAAAGCCCAAAGCAACGTCTCAGGCCCAAGTGGAAGTAATACGCATGGATTACCAAACGGTAGTGGAAAAACAAAACGATCAATTGCGTTATTCTTCCAAAAAGCGCGAAAAAGTAGTGTATTCCAACGTCGTGAATTTTAAAAACGGTTTGGCGGAAGTTCGTTACGTGCCAACTGTGTCGGGGGAATATCAAGTGCGGATACGGCGCACGAGTGGGTCGGTGGGGACACCGACCACTGGGTATTCGGTGATCAACTTTTACGCTTATGGTTGGGGAAGTACTTCGGCCTCGTCGTTTGAGGTGAGCAATGAAGGAGAAGTGCTCATGGAATTTGACAAACCAAGCTATAAAGTAGGCGACAAAGCCACGGTTTTGTTCAAAACACCGTTTGTGGGCAAATTATTGGTGACGGTCGAGCGCAATAAAATACTGGAACACACCTATTTAACGACCGATAACAAATCTGCCGAATTCAGTTTCTCCGTGGGCAGCAATCATTTGCCGAATGTTTTTATTTCCGCAACTTTGATTCGACCGTTGGACAACTCTAACCTGCCGCTGACTGTGGCGCACGGGTTTGCGTCGGTCAAGGTCGAAGATGAGGATACGAAACTGCCCGTGGAGATTGTTGCCGTGGAAAAGTCTCGTTCCAAAACCAAGCAAAAGATTCGCATCAAAACGGCCCGCAATGCGCAAGTAACCGTGGCCGTAGTGGATGAAGGAATTTTGCAAATCAAGAATTTTCAAACGCCAGATATTCATGGATTTTTCTATCAAAAACGGGCCTTGGAGGTTAGTAGCCACGATTTGTACCCGTTTTTGTTCCCCGAACTTTCACTGGCTTCCACCAGCAGTGTGGGGGGAGATGGTTATGATTTAGAAAAACGCATCAATCCGCTTTCCAACGGACGGGTTAATTTAGTGGCCTATTGGTCTGGGCAACTGGACGCGGGCATGGACGGTGAAGCCGAATTTGAGGTTGATATTCCCCAATTTTCGGGTGATTTGCGCATCATGGCCGTGGCTTATAAAGACAATGGTTTTGGTTCGGGCAACAAAAACATGAAAGTGGCAGACCCCATCGTGATCAGTACCGCTTTGCCGCGCTTTTTGAGTCCAGATGATGAACTGATTGTGCCCGTCAACGTAACTAATACCGAAAAAACAGCCGCCAACGTGCAGGTAAGCCTGAGTGTGAACGGCCAACTTCAGAATTTGCAAGCCAAAAGTCAAACGCTGAGCATTGCGCCCGAAAAAGAAAGTCGTACTTCATTTGTGGTAAAAGCTGCACAGGCGATGGGTACTGGCAGTGTGACTGTGACGGTCAACAACGGCAAAGAAAAGTTTGTAGAGAAGACCGAATTAACCATACGGCCTGCCACTTCATTGCTGAAAACATCGCAGTCAGGTGTGATAGCAGGTGGTAGTGCAGGAACTGTTGATTTAAGTGGAAATGACTTTATTCCTTCAACGGTCAGCAGTAAATTGGTGGTGAGTCGCTCGCCGATGGTGCAATATGCCAAAGCCTTGGATTATCTGTTGGGATATCCACACGGTTGTATTGAGCAGACAATCTCCAAGGCATTCCCCCAACTGTATTTTGCCGACATCGCCAAGTCGATTGCGCCAAAGACCTACGTGGTTAAAAGCGGAGATAGTGACTATAATCCGACCTTTAATGTACAGGCGGCGATTCAAAAAATAGAAAGTATGCAGTTGCCGAGCGGTGCGGTGAGCTACTGGCCCGCAAGTACCGAAGAGTCTGCTTGGGGAACGGCCTATGCCACCCATTTTCTCATCGAAGCTCAACGCGCAGGATTCGAAATCAATCAATCGGCTTTGGGGCGCATGTTGGATTATTTGACCGTAAAAACAGGCTCACCCGCTACCGAGTATGACTACACCTACGACGAAGCAAGTGGCTATACGCAGGTGACGATTGCGAGCCGTTCGTCGCTGTACTCGCTGTATGCCTTGGCGTTGGGCGGAAAAGCCAACCGCGCCTCGATGAATTATTACAAACAAAATCAGCAGTTGCTGACGTCAGATACGCGCTATCTGCTGGCGGCGGCTTTTAAGCAGATTGGTGATGAGCGCAGTTACGTTGCTTTACTGCCAGCCGCTCTGGCCGAAACCCGCTCAGCGCGCCAATTAAGCGGCAGTTTTGCATCGCCCATTCGGAATTTAGCGTTGACGCTGAATACATTGATTGAAACTGACGCGAGTAACCTGCAAATTCCAACCTTGGCGCGCCGCCTGTCGCAGGCGCTCAATTCGACCGCATACTTAAATACGCAAGAGGCTGCGTTCTCGTTTTTGGCATTAGGCAAACTGGCTAAGAAAAATGCCGGTTCGACGGTAACGGCTAAGTTGGCAGTAGGCAGTAAGCAGTTGGTGGCATTTGATGGGAAAGATTTGGTATTACAATCACAAATCGCCAACCGTAAATTGCAAATCAACACTTCAGGTAAAGGGTCTCTTTACTGGTTTGCGCAAAGTGAAGGTCTGAGTGCTACGGGTGCGTATGTAGAAGAGGATGCTGGTCTGCGGGTACGCAAGCAGTTTTTGAGTCGTAACGGCCAGCCATTGAGTACCTTCCGTCAAAATGATTTAGTGGTGGTGAAAATTACGCTGACGAGTACCGACGGCTCTCCCGTGGAAAATGTGGTGGTAACGGATTTACTTCCTGCCGCCTTTGAAATTGAAAATCCGCGTCTGACGGAGCCGCGCGACATGCCGTGGATTAAAGCACCGAGCATCCCAAATCATTTCGATATTCGCGACGACCGCATCAATTATTATACTACAGCCGATAACACGCCGAAGACGTTTTATTACATGGTGCGTGTGATTACCAAAGGCACATTTACACTCGGTCCCGTTTCGGCCGATGCGATGTATTCGGGAGATTTCAGAAGCTATTCGGGAGGAGGAAAAGTGAAAGTAGATTGAGGTTATTTTCGGGACGCCATTAGGGTGTCCCGAAAATAAAAGAGGTTAATTATCGTTCCATTTCCAGTCTTTTCCCAAAATCAATTCTTTTTTAAGACCTTGGGCCACGAGCAAATCGCGGGTTTTGTTGCTGTCTAATTTTTTGGCAGGAAGAGCGTCGGCGTTGGCGAGGGCGTAGAGCAACATAGCCGAAAAGCGCACACCATTGGTCATTTCTTCCCGATTGACGAGGTTGAAGTTGTCGCAGTCGGCGTGGTAGCAGCCGAATACATTAGGCGCCAAACGACCCGCAGGTGCGCCCGTTGGAATCCCTTCCAACATGAAGGGTTGATGGTCTGAATGCAATGCTGCACGACTGCCGACCAAGTTGGCAAAGTTTCCGTCTACCTTCTTTATTTGTTCGCCAACAGCCTGAAAAAAAGGAATCAGCTCATCGCGCCCCCCTACGTTCATGCCCTGTACATTGTTGGTCATGTCGAGGTTCATCATGAATTTTACCTTGTCAATCTGCTTATTTTTTACGAGCTCTTTCACCACCTGACGTGAGCCCAATAACCCTTGCTCTTCACCCATGAAAAGTACAAAATCAATGGTTCGTTTTGGCTTTAATTTAAGGGCTTTAAAGGCACGGGCGATGTCCATAATCGTAAAAGAACCAAGGCCATTATCGGTGGCACCCGTGGCCAAGTCCCACGAATCTAGGTGTCCTCCGATGATGATACGCTCGTCGGTTTTTCCGGGCAAGGTGGCAATGACATTGCGGGCTTTGATTTTTTTACTGACGTTGCGCATGTCCACAATGGCGTGCAAATCAGTGTCTACTTTTATCCAATTCCTGATTTCTTCGCCGCTTTCTTTAGAAATGTTCACGGCAGGAATGGAAATCAGCGAGCCAGTCACAGAAGCGGTTCCCGTCAGCAGTACATTGCCTGGAACTTGATTGACTGTGATAATCGCCGTAGCGCCGTATTGAATGGCCAAGGCCGTTTTTTCGGAGCGGTGTAGATTTTTTTGGCCGGGCTTTCCGTTGACCAAGCTGATGTTTGCCATGGCGATATTGCCCTTTATCTGCTCTTTTACCGCCTCAAAGTCTTCTTCTAGGCCGTTGCCAACATCAACAATGGCACCATTGACCCGCGCCTGCACGGGCGAGTGCGCCAAGGCCACGACGGGTACACTGCGAAAATTATCGCTTTTATTGGGAACAACTTCGAGCGTAACGGTGTCGCGCATCCATGATTCTACTTCAAACGGCTGGAATTTTACATCCGTATAACCGTACTTTTTGAACAAATTAAAAGCATATTGCTCCGCTTTGGCACCGTTGATACTGCCCGTCAGCCGGTGGCCGATGGTAGATACCGCATTGCCTAAAGTTTCGTACGCTCGGCTGTTTTTAAGGACATCTTCGTTGATTTTTTGGAAGGAAGAAACGAATTCATTGTCGCCTCGGAAAGCCAACAAAGCGACCAACAAAAGGCTTACTGAAGAAGCAGATAAAACTTGACGATACATACGGGGTTGTGGAAGCGTTAAGAACTTATAAAAATACAAAAAAGCAGACATTATCGTTTCTTCGTGTCAAAAGTAATTATCAAACGGTTAGGTGTGACGCAAAAGAGATGTGCCAATCGTGCAATTTAAACACTGTTTGGGTTGGCAAAAATGCGTGTAAAGTTCAATAACCCCTTGCGAATCAAACGCTGTCTTCGTGGTTTGCCCCAACGCTGCCCAGACCTCCGTTATGTGGTTTTTTTCGGTAGGGAGTTGTTCTAAAAAGTCCATCGCTTTATCCAAAAAAACGCGATTGTCGCGGGCTTCCGAATAAGCCACTAAAAGCGGAATGACGGTATTAATGACGATATTTTCAACCGATGATTTGCCTAATAGGGCTACTTTTGCCGACGCCTCTTTCTGAAACAAATAATGTTTTTGCCAATAGGCCGATTGCTCAACGCGTAGCAGCCTACTCAATTGTTCAACGTTTTCGGCATGAATGAACAACGAAAAAAAGCTTGTTTGTTGTTGAATTAGGGTGGCCAATTGGGCAAGGCGCACCGTTGGAAAATTGGCGGGACGCAAACGTAAAAATTTCCATTCGTGCAGGCGGAGTTGGTGAGAATTAAGGCCGTACTTGGCCGATAAAAAACTATATTCACGTTCTAACATCAGAGAATAGTCGTCCGAATCTTGCGCGTTGGAAAGCAAGCCCGATTGGCCCAACAACATGGCCTCCAGTTGTGTGCGATTGTCGCGGTGTTTTTGCAAGACTTTGAGGGGTAGTCCCTGCGCCAATCTAAGCATCGGTTCGGCGTTGATTTTAAAGCCAAAGTTTTGGGCCAACAACTGATAAGTGGTTTCCTCCCAATCTTGCTGATTTCGCATCAGCATTTCATGCACGGTGGCCGCCTTGCGTTGGAGGCGTTGGAGGAGGGCGCGGTCGAGCATGGAGCGTTTTTGGAGTTCGGGTACATGTTCAAATTGACCGGCGCACGGAATCATCTCGTGGTTGTCGATGAGCGAATGGTATTTTTGAAGTAACAACAAAGACGTCAGCGGTTTGAGTGCGAGTGTAGGCACCAATGAACCATCGGGGCGGGCAATGACGGCGTCGTTTTCCCAGACTACGTGCAGGATAACGCTGTCGTAGGCGCGGTCGTGCGTGTGGGTATGACGGTGCCAATCTGAGCTGCGCAGGTGCATTTCGACGTTACCTACCCATTCCAAGCCGTCGATGAGCACGCGTCCGTTCAGAAAATCGGGCCCTGCATTGGTATTGCGCAGCCCCACGGCCAAAATCTGAAGTGCCTCGCCCGTAACGGTTTGCAGGTTGGTTTTTTGGAAATACTGAAATTGCCACAGAAAATACAGAAAATCTTCAGACATGGGCGTTGATTCAAATAGGGAAAATGTGAAAGCAGGGTAGTTTTTTTGACGAAAAATCGGATAAAAAGTATCATTGTTTTTTGCGCTAGAAAACAAAAAAGACATGGTGTAAGACGGTAAAGAATAAGAATTTTTGATGAGTCTTTTGACGTATAGCGATTTCCGTTAAGAAGGCGCTCAGGTATATTTTTTGCTTCATTACCTGTTGAGTTCACTCGTAGTTTGGTAGGATTCACCGGGCTTTAATGTGATTTCGCGGTGCTTTTGTATCCCTTTCTGGCTTTATTCCTATCCGTTATTTTTCCCTAATGTGGGTTTTGAACTTTTCTCAGTAGCTATTGACTTTGGCTTGCCTGTGAGGTATGTTTGGCAAGCGGTTTTTTACCAGCATCCATAAAAATTACCGGAATTCCGGTATTGTTCTTTTCGCTCGGCTCACCGTTATTTGTTATTTGCCTTTGGCGGTGTTCTCATCGCCACCGCTTTTTTGAATTTACTCCCCGTTTGAAACGCTCTGTTTTTTGATGAACCAAAAGTTATTTTTTCACCCTCAAACCATCACATTTATGGAGCCATTAAAAATGTTTTTTTTCACGCTATCAATCGTTTTATCACTTAAACCATTAAAAACATGAATAATCCAGCAAGAAAATCAAGCCCTAGGAGACTTTGGACTCTCTACGCCGCCGCTGTGCTGCTGATGAGCGTGAGTTGTAAGAAAGAAGAACCTAATTTAGACTGTGACGACGGTACTTGCTGCGGCTCTGTGCAAGCCGGCAGATTCAAATTCATTCAACAGGTAGAAAATGCTCCCGCTGATTTTTCAAGAAATGGCGGTTTCAATTTTTCATCGGAGGCAAATACTCCAATGCGCGATATTATTGTTTGTGATGTTAATGCATTTGATGTAAGCAAATTAAAACATACCTCAACTTTTGGTACAAATACTCCACCACCGTATAAATATAGAGTTTGGGGTAAAATATATCAATCTTTAGATGCACGGTCATTTGCTGGTTTACCGGTTTACATGATCAATGTTGAAAAAGTAGAGGAAGTAAAGTAAGAACCTGTTAAACCTACATACCACAATGAAAAAGATTTTAATATTTTTGATATGTTTAGTCTATGGGGGGGGGCGACTAATAGCGCAAAAAGACCGGCCCAAGTATCTGCGTGAAGATGACAAATCATTTAAGGAGATGACTACGCGGGTCTCCGAAAATGGATGGATAGAGTTCAAAAAGGAGGCTAAAATCAATCCCCAATCTTTCTTCAAAGACTACGCCAATAGCCTCGGCCTCAGCCAACACTACGATTTTAAGGCCCTTAATGAACAAAGGGATGAAAAAGAGCGACTTCACCAACGTTTTCAGCTTCATTATAAAAATATCCCCGTCGAAGGGATGGAGTTTTCACTGCATACTTTTGAGGATGGCACGCTTCAAACCGCCCACGGGCGAATCGTAGAGGGGATTGATACCGATGTATCTAAGCCCATAACAGAACGACGTGCCCTTGAAATCGCATTAGCCGATAAGAAACTATCTTTCGACGATTTTAAAGAAGGAGAAACTAAATTGCCCGACGGAACACTGCTATTTGCAAAATTAATTCGCCCTTGGTGGTGTTCTCACCGCCAGGCCTTACTTACGGCATAAAGCTTTGATATTCAAATAGATATAGTATAAAAAAGATTATGAAACAGGTTTTGATAACCTCCTAAAGAAAGACCATAAAAGCTATCCATATCCCTTTTATCCATTTATCCACCTTAAAACCCCTCATTTTGCCTATGAAGCATCCTCAAAATGAAATATTTAACCCTTAAAACAACAGAAACATGAAACGATTGTTAAAACCCCTGCTCTACGCCGCCGCTGCGCTGCTGATGAGCGTGAGCTGTAAGAAGGAACAGACCCCGATTGACCGTTTTGCGCTCCGCCCGGAACTTGACTGCGAAAGTTCCAATGGCAACTGCTGTAGGACTACACCTGGGATTAGATATGAATTTATAACCGAACTCAAAGACGAATTAATATCGATTTCGGCCATCTCTGATAGTATTTTTCCCTATTTGTGGGGTTCCGGTATAAAGATTAATGGGAAAACTTTGGGAGGCTTTTTGTGTGAATTGGGCCTTGAAAAATTGAAAGGCTTATCAGCTACTCCTATTACCAAAGCCCAGATTCGTGTGTCAGGAAAAGTGTATCTGAATAAAGGTCAAACTACTTATTCGTTAAATACAAGCTATTTGTATGAATTAAGCATCGAAAAAGCAGAATTAGTCCGTTAAACTTTTTTAAAGAATCTTTACCATGAAAAAGCTACTAATCTTAACTACAATCTGTTTAGTCTATTGGGGGGGGGGGCTATTTGCACAACAGGGCAATTCTCAATATACTCCCAAATACCTGCGTGAAGACAACCAAGCGTTTAAAAATCTCACTACGCGAGCTACCGAAAATGGCTGGATAGCGTTCAAAAAAGAGGCCAAACTCAATCCAAATACTTTCTTCAAGGATTATGCCGGTAGTCTTGGCCTTGGGCAGCACTACGATTTTAAGGCTCTCAAAGAGGAAACCGACAATAAACAAATCAAGCACCAACGGTTTCAATTACACTATAAAAATATACCCGTTGAGGGCGCAGAGTTTAGCTTACATTCTCAGAACAATGTTTTGAACATTGCGCACGGTAGAATCATAGATGGATTGGAAATAGATATAGCAAAGCCTATTCGCCCTTGATGGTGTTCTCACCGCCAACCTTTATTTATAGTATAAAATCCTAATATTCAAATAGTTATATATTAAAAATACTATAAAAACAGGTTCCGCTAACCTCCCCTAAACAAACTATAAAAGCTATCCATATCCCTTTTACCCATTTATCCACCTCACCCCCCCCTTTTGCCTATGAAGCACCCTCAAAAAGAAAAGTTTAACCCTTTAAAAAACGTATGAACATGAAACGATTCGTAAAACCCCTGCTCTACGCCGCCGCTGTGCTGCTGATGAGCGTGAGCTGTGGAAAAAAAGACCCCACTTCCTGTGGACCCGAAGATCAACGCTATAAGTACATGAAAACCGTGAAAAATGCCCGCGCTGATTTATACCAAAATGCCGGGTTTATCATAGAAGGAGGAGATGGGCCTCTTATTTGCCCCTTTCAAGTTGAAAAGTTTGCCACTTATGAGAATACCTATGTACGAGGAAAGCCCCAGCCTTTTAAATACCGCATTTGGGGAAGAATATTTGACTGTGGTGGATGCCCTACACTTACCGCAGATCCTTTTCCTCATATTGTAATTGATAAAATTGAAAAAATTGATTAACCAACTGCCACTATGAAAAATACAGTAATATTTTACGTTTTATTTTTAGTCTATGGGGGGGCGACTATTCGCTTAAAAATACCAACCCAAATACTTACATGAAGACAGCGCAGCATTAAAAAAGATATAAGCAATCTATGTAGTCTAATTATTTTATAGAGAATTTATTTTGAAAGAGTGCCACCGCTTTTTAATGTATTAACGAAAGGGTAATACTTGGGTGTTATTTGGAAAAAGGGTAAGAAGCGAGGCTGCAATTCATGCATCTCACCGGCGGTGTCATTATGCAGAAGACGCTGGTGGGCGAAGGGGGTTGGCAGCGGGACCAAACGGACCTGTCGCATCAGCCCAATGGGGCGTATCTACTGCGTTTTGAGGCAGATAAACGAACCATAACCCGCAAGTTTATGATTGTGAAGTAAAAGTAGGAAATTGTTTTCTGAGCAGCGGCAGTAGCGTTCACTTTGACGATACTGCCGCTTTTTGCTAATTTTGAAGGGAGCGGTCGAAAAAAAAACGTAAAAACCGTCGTTGTTAAAATGATTGTAACGCTTTGAACGTTACTTTAGAATGTTAGCAAAAAGCCTGTACATGAAACAGTTTCAACATATATTTTTAGTCTCGGTGCTGTTGGTTGGGGTGCGTGTGCAAGCCCAAGTGGTAAAGCTCTCGGAAGACCCCGCCCAGTTTATGGCCGATGCGCAAAAAATGATGGCGATGAGTGGCAGTCCGGCGTATGTCAAAGCGGCTAAGAACCTAGAAACGCTGTGGTTAGACAGCCGTTTGACGCAAAACCACCAAAAAAGTATCATTGCGCTCTCGCGGCGGATGGTGGCCAAAGGCTACAAACCTGCTATGCCGCATTTTGAGCAGTTTTTTAGCGGCATCAATGCGGCCTTTAACGGCACCTACGCCAACCCCGCCGAAGTTGATAATTACTTGACCGTGGCTACGCAAGTGGTGGAAACTTACGATACCAAAAGCGCGCTTAAATATTTCGAAACGGCGCGAAACCTGTTTGAAAATCGCCTGATTTATCTTTCAAATTTTAACCGTTTGTTTGCCTTCGAGGGTACGTTCAGCTTTCGCTTTGTGGATGCGGCGGCCGATGCCGCCAAAGCCACCGACCCGACCAAACCTGTCGCTGCCAATGACGGATGGGGAAGTGTGACTGCCGATTCGACGGGGTTGCTCAGCAGCGCCACCGCTTACGAAAAAAAGCCTTTGCCCACCGTTACGGGTGCGCTTATTGAATTCAAAAATGTAAATTTGGTCATGACCACGGCCAATGACTCCGTTCCCATCACCCAAACCAACGGGCAGCTGGCGGTCAGAGAAGGAATTTGGCTCGGAAAAGGCGGGAAAATGACCTGGGAGATGGCGGGCACGCCGGATGTGTACGTCACATTTGGGGGGTATAGTTTTAACGTAGGCTTGCCAAAAATCATGACCGACGACGCTAAACTGAATTACGCAGCCAAGCTCGCCCAACCCGTTGATGGACTTTTTGAGTACGAAAGCAAGCGGCGGCCCAAGGGTCAGCCGTCGCCGTATCCACGGTTTGTGTCTTATCAGAACGACGCGCAGTTGAAAGGACTGAGCAAAAATATGCGCTACAAAGGCGGCGTGTCGTTGGTGGGTTTGAAACTGTCGAGCGGTTCGTTAAGTCAGGAGCCGTCAACGCTTATTATCAGCAACGGCAACAAAACAGCGTTTAAATCAACGAGCCGTCGGTTTGAATTTGCCGACTCCCTCATTACGTCGCCGTTGGCAAGTTTTGCAACTTATTTAGGCGATAAAGATTCTTTGTATCACCCCGCCATTCGACTTTCTTACAACGACTCAGAAGGGCTGGTGAAGGTTCAAAAAGCCGAGCGAACGGGGTATCAAAATACCCTTTTTACTGATTCTTATCACAAAATGTACATCGACGCCGAAATGGTACGCTGGAGTTTTGTGAAAAATGAAATTGAGTTTTCGGTCATTGCGGGCAAAAATGTCGTTCCTGTCCGTTTTGAATCCTTTAGTTTTTTCAAGCCAGAGCGTTTTCGGGCCATGAGCGAGCAGTACGGTTTTCATCCGTTGCTGATGGTAGCCAACTATATTTCCAAACAAAAAACACCGACCTTTTTTGCCGAAGATATCGCGCTGTTTTACAAGCGTGACCCCGGGGCGCTGCGTACGGCATTCAGTCAGTTGAATGCCGATGGGTACTTGGCCATTGAGCCCAAGACGGGGCTGTACCGAATGGCGAGCAAAGGACTTTTGTATGTGTTGGCCAATAACAAACAAACCGACTTTGACAACTTTCTGGTGTCGTCGCTCTATCCCGCCAACAGTACCACTGCCAATGCTTCTATCGACCTTAAAGACAATGTGTTAACGATTCGGGGGGTTGAGAAATTTACCATTAGTGATTCCCTGAAAATCGTGGCGATTCCGTCAGACAAGCAAATCAAAGTCTATAAGAATCGGGATTTTATGATGAATGGCTTGCTGATGTCAGCCAACTTTAGGTTCAATGGGCGTGATTTGATGTTTAATTACGACAAGTTTTTTGTGGACTTGAACAAAATTGATAAGATTACGTATATCCCCAAAGAAGCCTATGATAAAGGAAGTTCGACCGAAGTGGGTGGTGATATTGTGTACGAAAAATCAGGGAGAATCTACCTAAATGACCCTGGGAACAAATCAGGAGGTAAGAAAAATTCGGTATTCCCGCGCCTGAGTGTGCCTGAAGGCATGACGGTTTATTTTGACCAACCCGATCGGGGAGAGCTAGCCTACGATAAAAAAGTCTTTTTCAAAATTCCTTCACTGGATTATGACAGCCTCGGTACGCAGGACATTGTGTTTATCGGGACCTTCAATTCGGGCGGGATTTTTCCGCCGTTTCAGGCACAACTGCGGTCTATGCCCGACAATTCATTAGGTTTCAACTACACGCCTCCCGCGGCTGGTTATAAAGTCTACGGTTCCAATACCACCGTCAAGTTTACAAAAGAACTGGTAATGGATAAGCAAGGACTCCGCTCGCAGGGCGAAATTGCCCACCTGAGTGCGCGGATTCCGACCCAAGCCATGCTATTTATGTCTGATTCGTTGATTGCGAGCGGAGCGGAGGCAGAAATCAAAGAAGCGACCATTGGCAAAGCCTATTTTCCTAAAGTAGAACTACGCAATTATAGCTTACGCTGGATGCCCAAAGCTGATAGTATGTCGCTGACTACCAAGGGGAATACCTTTAATTTTTACAACGCTACCACCAAGTTAGACGGACGTATTGTACTGCGCTCTACGGGATTGTACGGCAAGGGTCTTCTGCGTCGAGATGACTCTGAGCTCACTTCTCAGGACATTAAATTTAACAAAGAAGGGTTTTTGGCGGGCGAGTCGCAGTATAAAATTATCTCCGCCACCAACGCCACCCGGCCAGTATTGTTAGGGCAAAATGTGGACATTGATTTCAACATCGTGAAAGGATTGGTGGGGATTTCTACGAACAAAAATTCGTTAGAAAACACATTGATGGAATTTCCGTTTGCCTCGTATCGAACGTCTATCAACCGCGCGCAATGGAATATTAATGCCAAAACCATTGCGATGAAAGGTGATGTGGCTACGTCGACCTTTACGGCGACCGCACCCGAACAAGAAGGCTTGACCTTCAACGGCTCGTCGGCATTGTATGAGATTGAAAAAATGACGCTCAACATCGGAGGTGTACCGTTTATCAAAGCTGCTGATGCCAAGGTGCTACCTGACAAGGGCTTGGTGGTGGTGCGTCGCAACGGAGAAATGACAGCATTTAAAAATGCACGTTTGGTCCTTGATACGTTGAATGAATACCACCGCCTGAAAAACGGAAATATCCAGATTGTGTCCCGCACTAAATTCTCGGGCGATGCCACCTACTTATATGCCACGGTAACCAATGACACCATTCCCGTAAAAATGGGCAATTTTGATTTGCGCCAGATAGCAACGGCTTCGGCCTCAACCAGTACCCGCGCTCCGCAGAATAAAACAAAGGTATTTTCGACCGTTGCCCGGGCAGAGATTGTGGAGACCGATAATTTTGTGGTGGGACCGAGGTTGCAGTACAAAGGCGGCATGACGATGTTGGCCCCAGAGCCGAACTTGCAATTTGACGGCTACATCAAGCCCATTATAAAAAAACGGCCCGACTTGGTCGCATCTTGGATTCCGTTCAAAGAAACACCGACCAAAGATGTGGCGCTAAAAGTAACGCCAGCCCTCAAAAATGAGTCTGATTTGCCGATTTCGGTCGGATTACACTATCGGGCGGGGGCCGATGGGTTATACAGTACGTTTTTATCGCCCAAAGAAGCCCGAAATGACCAGACTATTTTTGAAGCGCAGGGGCTGTTGCGGTTTGATGCGAAGAGCAAATTATTTAAAATTATTCCCGAGACAAAATCAGCGGATGAGTTGGTGGATGAAGAAAATGCGTACACCTTCAATGATGCCAAAGGGACCATCAGTTATCTGGGAAAACTTAACTTGATTAACGAACGGAGCGAGAAAGAAGGAGAAGAGATGATTTTGGCGTCGGGAAGTGTGCAAACAAACATTGACAGCACTTCCTATCGTTTTAATACGTTGCTTTCAATGAATTTTCCCGCCAATCGGGAGATTATCACCAAAGCGGCGGAGAATATTGTTCAAACGAATTTGGATGAACAAAACAGCGATCCCGCAGAGCCCGATTTTGAACGTTTAGGGGCGAAGTTGACCGCCTTAATCGGCCGAAAAGCTACCGATAGCTACATTGCTCGTACGGCGGCGGCGTATAAGCCGCTGTTTGATGCATCGCCCAAATTTAATGCGTCGTTGGTATTATCAAACGTTGATTTGAGGTGGTCGGCACCGCAAAATGCGTTTTATAGTGTGGGCAAAATCGGGGTGTCAAACCTTGGAAACACCGACATAAATGCGGAGTTGGAAGGTATGGTTGAAATCCGTAAAAACGCCCGGGGCGATGAAGTGAGTATTTATATCGAGTCGTCGGAAGATGTTTGGTATTACTTTGACTGGCAACAGGGGAAATTGGCGATGGTGTCTTCGGTTCAGGAAGTGAATGATTTTATTACGGTCAAATCTCGCGATAAAAAAGAGTCAACCGTGCTACCGATTGGGCTAGAAGAACGCGATATGTTTGTGAGCCGGTTCATGTCAATGTACCGCCCAAGACCTAAAAAGCCTACATTGGCCAAAGATACCAAGACACCCGCCAAGGGTACTCCTGCCAAAGCCGCTCCTAGCGGCGGAAACAAAACTGCGGCCGTTGCTCCAGCCAAAACCAAAGAACCTAAAGTAGAAGAGACGGAGCCCGAAGAAGAAATAGCGGAGGAAGCCGATACAAAAGTAGCCGATAAAGCCACCCCTGCGAAAGGAAAGAAAGACACGAAAACTTCAACGGCTAAGGATACCAAAACGGCCGCTAAGCCAACTGACCCGAAAGCTAAGCCAGGGGCAAAAGTAGCGCAGACCCCCGCCAAAGTCCCTGCTAAGAAAAAAGAGAAAGAAGAGGAAAAAGAAGGGTTTTAGATAAAACGCCACAACGGGCATGGTTTTTTAGGTGTGAATATTCTACAATGTTCACACCTAACCGACTTATTCAATGGCCTTTGGAAATCCTTTCAGAAATAAAAAAATCAGAATAATAACCATTGCCGTCGGCGTTTTAATGCTGATTCGGCTTCTGCTTCCGTTCTTTATTCTTCGTTATGCCAACAAAAGCTTGGCAACCATGCCCGACTACTATGGGCATATTGATGACATTGATTTGTCAATCTACCGAGGAGCGTATCAAATCAACGAAATGTATTTGAATAAGCTTGACGAAAAGTCAAAGCGTCAAACGGAGTTTTTTAAAACCCAGAATATTGAGTTGTCTATTGAATGGGCACCTTTATTGAAAGGGTCGTTGGTTGGTCAGTTGGTGTTTGATTCGCCCACACTGATATTTACCAAAGACAAAACCGAGTTGGATGATGTTCAGAAAGATAGCAATGATTTTCGGAAACTGCTGAAGGACTTCATGCCGCTTAAAGTCAACAAATTTGAGATTAAAAATGGGAGTATTCATTATATAAATCCCAATTCTACGCCCAAATTGGACGTTTTTCTAACGAAGACGTATATGCTGGCCCAAAACTTGACCAACGCGGATGATAATTCCAACAGCCTGCCCGCAACCGTGAGCGCCCGGGCCGTGGCTTACACAGGTGAGATGGTGCTGAATATGAAATTGAACCCTTTGGCCGAAGAGCCAACTTTTGATTTAAACGCCGAAATCAAGAATTCAAATTTGGTATTGCTGAATGATTTTTTCAAGGTGTACGGGCATTTTGACGTCAATAAAGGAAATTTTGGGCTTTATACTGAATTCGCGGCCCAAGACGGGAAATTTAAGGGGTATGTAAAACCCATCATCAAAGAATTGGATGTGCTCGGACCAGAAGATAGAAAGGATGCATTCTTTCAGAAATTGTGGGAAGGACTAGCCGACGGAGTGACCAAAGTGCTGGAAAATCCTAAAAAAGACCAGGTGGCTACCAAAGTAGCCATTGAAGGAAGTTTCGAAAATCCACGCACTAAAACCATTGATGCCATTTTTGAACTGCTCCGGAATGCTTTTATCCGGGCACTCGTACCGAGTGTTGATAATCAAATCAGCTTAAATTCACTAAAAGATGTAGACAAAGAAGATAAGCGGAATCTGATCCAGAAAATCTTTAACAAAAAGGAGAAAGAACAAGAGAAGAAATAATCCATAAAATGCCTTGGCAAGTAGTTAAAACTTGCCAAGGCCGAACTAACATTACCATTCAAATACATACTCTCCAGAGCCCGCTTCAATGCCTTGGGCTGTTACTTTAAGACTTTGCGATTTTGCGGCCTGATTTACCTTGTCAACGCTCGCGTTAGGTAGTAAAATAAGGGCTTTTGAGTTGGCAGGCACGCTTACTTTCAGCGTTGTTTTTCCGTCTTTTTGTTCCCATGCCGACGAAATGGTTCCGTAAGGGCTTTCGTACGACCCTTTTGCATACGTAAAACCGCCGCCGGGTTTGGGGGCAATCAGGAATTTTTTGAAACCGTTGTCTATCAAGTCGATGCCCAGTATATTTCTATACATCCAGTCGCCGATGGCTCCGTAAGCGTAGTGATTGTAAGAATTCATGCTCACATCCTGAAAACTGCCGTCTGGTTTGATGCCGTCCCAGCGCTCCCAAATCGTGGTTGCTCCCATCTTGACGGGATAGAGCCACGAAGGGTAGGTTTCTTGATTCAACAACGCATAAGCGATTTCATTTTTACCGAAACGTGTAAGAACATGACAGAGGTAGGGGGTGCCTAAAAACCCTGTTGTGAGGTGATTGCCGTGGTTTTTGATGTCCTGCACCAGCCGTTCAGCGGCTTGGGGGCGCATGTTTTCGGGCAGCAGGTCAAAATGCAATGCCAATACATAGGCAGTTTGGGTATTACACACCAATCGACCGCTTGGCGACATATATTCCTCAAGAAATGCTTTTTTAATATTATTGTACAATTCCCCGTACAGCACGGCATCGGTGGCTTTTCCGAGGGCTAGGGCAGCTTTGGAGGTCAAGTGAGCCGAATGCGCAAAAAAAGCCGTTGCGATAAAATCATTGTCGGTTACGGGTTCGCCTATTTGAGCATTTCCGCGATACGAAAGCCAATCGCCGAAATGTTCACCGTTGCTCCAAAGCAATTTATCCCCCGCATTTTTGCGGATATACTCTACCCACTTTTTCATGCTTTCGTACTGGGTTTCGAGCAAACGACGGTCGCCGTATACTTCATACATCGTCCACGGTACGATGGTGGCTACGTCGGCCCAACCTGCTGATGATTTGATACCATCAGGATTATCGCGTTGGAGCAAATCAGGGACAATGTGCGGCACTCCGCCATTGGGCTTTTGGTCAATGGCTACGTCGCGGAGCCATTTTGTAAAGAAGCTCGCCACTTCTCGGTTGAAAGTAGCCGTACGCGCAAAAGCCTGAGCGTCGCCAGTCCAACCGAGACGTTCATCGCGTTGAGGACAATCGGTAGGAACATCGACAAAATTGCCACGCTGACTCCATACAATGTTTTTATGAAGTTGATTAACAAGTGGTTTGGAAGATTCGAAAGTTCCCGAAATAGGAACGTCTGAATGAATCACGACGCCCGTAACATCATCTGGGGCGGGCTCGCCAGGCCATCCTTCTAGCCGTACGTAGCGAAAGCCCATAAAGGTAAAATGGGGTTCGTAGGTTTCATTAACCCCGCCTTTGAGGGTATAATTCAACTCACATTTGGCATGGCGGAGATTGGCGGTATAAAAGTTGCCTTTTTGGTCAAGCACTTCGGCGTGGGTCACGCGGATTTTGGTTCCTGCGTCACCTTTTACCTTTATTTTTACCCACCCAACCATGTTTTGTCCAAAATCAAGTACGGTTTCTCCCGCGGGTGTTTTGAAGATTTTGAGGGGTTTGATTTCTTCAATTCTACGTACGGGTGGACCAGCGGGAGCCACTAAATTATCTTTGGGGTAGTTGCCGAGTTTTACATTCCACCAAGTCGACGCGTCAAAACCTACGGATGCCCAGCCGTTTTTTTCGAGGCGAGCGTCGTAGGTTTCGCCGTTATAAAGGTCATTTTCGCGGATGGGCCCGTCGGTAGTTGCTTTCCATGATTCATCCGTTCCGATGATTTGTTCGCTGCCGTCGGTGTACTTTACAACGAGTTGCGCCAGCAGCGCCACCCGCGTTCCCCAAAGATTGCGGTTGTTTTCCCACACCAAATTTCCACGGTACCAGCCATCGCCGAGCATTGCGCCAATGGCGTTTTTGCCCGATTGTACTTGATTGGTCACATCATACGTAAAATACTGAATACGCGCTTGGTAGGCCGTCCAGCCAGGTACAAGTACGTCTTGGCCTACGCGCTGCCCGTTGATGTACATTTCGGGGAGTCCACGACCCGTTAAGTATAGCCGGGCGGATGCTATTTTTCCTTTGGATTTAGTGGTAAATTCTTTGCGAATGAGAGGTGCGGGCTGCTGTTTTTTAACGTCAAAGCCTTCTTTTTCGGGTTCAATCCACTGGGCTTGCCAATCAGCGGAATTCATAAGTCCCATTTCAAAATACTGCACCGCCGATTCTGCAACATTTCCTAAGTTATCCGTCACTTTTACTTTCCAAAAATACCGTTGCCGAGATTGCAGGGTTGGGCCTTGGTAATCAACCAGATGAGAGGCGTCAGAAGGGATGTCGCCTGAATTCCAAATCGTTGATTTTTTGGAGAATTTTGCGTCTTTGGCGACTTGTAATTGATACGATTTTTGCATCGTATTGCGCTGCGACGAAATGAGTTTCCAGCTAAAGCGCGGCAACGCTACATCAATACCGATGGGGTTGGTTTTATATTCGACGCGCGGCTGCTCTACGCGCAGAGGAGAAGTTTGGGCGAATGCAATCGTCGAAAAGAACCACAATAAGCCGAACAAATATTTCATGGGGTGTAACAATAGATTGATTTAAGGAATAAAGGAAAGATAAGTCGATTTCTACACTGTCCTGTGCTTTGCTGAATGGAGAAATCGGGCATCTTATTGATGCAATAATCGGGGAGAAGCAATTAAAAACCCGTAATCGGTTGGCGATTACGGGTTTGAAAAGTTGGAAGAAGGAAAAGATTACGGCCTATTTTTATTTTCCTACAAAAAAGCGGGTTTGGAGAAGCGGTATTTCCAAGCCGTAATGCCGATTGAGGGTTTTGATGACCTCATTGGCAATGACGGCCTGCCCGAAAGCCGTAGGGTAAATGCCATCTGCTGAGAAGAAATTACCGTTTTTAGGCCAAGCCGGGCTCACAGCGACTCCATCATCTGTGACATAATTACCTGCCAAAATCCGTTTATAAAGGCTGTATATATCAACTACAGGTAAATTAAGCAATTGCGCTTGGCGTTCTATTTCGAAGGTGTTATAACTTTCAGGAGATACCATCGTAATCTCAGGATCTGAATAAGCTTCCGAAATAACATCTTCATCCTGTAATTTTACAACTCCCTTTATTCCTCCATTAAACAATTGGCCGGTTTTATCATTAATGATTATTCTGTCAACGGAAGCATTATAAGGCCGATAATTATTTGAACCCAAGTTTGTCTGTATTAACAGCTCAAGTCCGGACTTTTTAATTTTTTCTTCACTAATTTGTTGAAAGTAAGGAACTTCAAGTAAGTTAGGGACATTGAGGAGCACTGCTTTATTTTTCTTATCGGTTAAAGATTTTATCAAAAGGAATTCAGGTGAGGTTGCCACTAAACCCTGACTGCCTGAAATGGAACCACCCCCTGCTGATATGGCAAAGTAAGTGTCATCCGATCCAAGTTCGATAATAAATAAATCAGCATTTTGTGCCTCTACCCATCTTGAAGGGGTATTGTGTCTACTTTTTATTGCTTCATTTACCACCTGGTCAATATATTTATAACTCTTGTTTTTTGGATTGATTAAGTGGTAATATTGTAATCCTTTTGGTATCTCCGGAAAAGCCATCTGATCGATTTCCACTTTGTCTTTATCTCCAAAATCCGTGTAGGCCGTTTCCCCGTTGCGCTGAATTACCCCTAGATTATTGGTTACCATGTTGAATTTTACCAAGGGTCCTGCTGTGCCCGCCACGGTCTTGTAACCCGTACCATTGCCTTCTGCCTCCGAAAACAGCGGTTGCACAAACGATACGCCCATTTGTCGAGCAACCAAATTAGGGAAGGCAGTCAGTTGCCCTTCTCGATACAGGCCACCGTCACGAAATCCCGCCGACAGTGCCCCGCCCACCGAGACCAGTCGAAACTTACCCGCTTCTTTCTGAATTTTACTCAAATCGGGCGCTTTCGCGGGTTTTTCGGGCAATACCTCCGTATCAGGTCTTACGCGGATGGTGGTGTTTCCTACATTGCTCAATCCCAACCAGCTATTTTCTGCTTTGATAGCCTCAATCAATGGAGCGTCGGAATTGATAATAGACAGGTCAATGTTGGAGGTGCAGGCAATAAATTCGGTTAAAATAGAGGCCAACACCAATGAAACAAAAGGTTTTTTTTTCATGGCGAGATAGATAAGTGCTGGAAAAGTCAAAAATAGAAGGCTGTTAATAGGTATTTTTTTATCTATTTGAAATCGGCTTTGTCGGTGCAAATATCTGTGTTTATATAGTAGGCCACAATACCGGAATTCAGGTATTTTTTAAGGTATTTTGGTAGTTGAGCTAAGCTTTAGGCACGTTAAACGTATGTCTTTTACGCAAAACGGGTCCTAAGTGAAAGTATCTATCAATAAATATAGATTCAGCACTACAATGATGGCGGCAATCACCCAACTAACCGTAGAAAGTAAACGAGAGTTGACAAAACGACCCATCCAGTCGCGTTTGTTGGTGAAAATAATCAGGGGAATCACGGCAAAGCTCAATTGGATGGAGAGAATTACTTGACTGAAAACAAGCAGTTCGCTCGTGCCATGTTCGCCGTATTGGATAGCAACAAACAGCGCGGGAACAATTGCAATCAGCCGAGTGATGAGTTGGCGAAGCCACGGTTTCATTTGCAGATTCAAAAAACCTTCCATCACAATCTGCCCCGCCATGGTGCCCGTGATGGTGGCGTTTTGTCCGGCGGCCAACAAAGCCACGGCAAACAATACGCTGGCCCATCGACTGCCCAGAAGCGGGTCGAGGAGGTGATGGGCGTCGGTAATGTCGGCTACTTGTTGGTTTCCACTGGTATGAAAAGTAGCCGCCGCCAAAATCAAAATGGCTGCGTTGATAAAAAACGCAATGCCAAGCGATGCCGTTGAGTCGATAGTGGCATAACGAATGGCCGATTTGCGCCCTTCATCCGTGCGTGCGTAGGCGCGGGTTTGGATAATGCTAGAGTGTAAATATAAGTTATGCGGCATCACCGTAGCGCCCAAAATACCAATGGCTACGTACAACATCCCGGGGTTAGTAATCACTTCTTTTTGCGGAATCAATCCACCCGCTACTTGGCTCCATTCGGGGTGAGAAACGATGACTTCGTACACAAAACACATCAATACGACGCCAATCAGCCCACCCACAATGCTTTCAATGATTCGGAACCCTTTATTCTGAAAATATAAAATCAGCAATACATCCAACGTAGTAATGACTACTCCCACCGATAAAGGAATATGAAATAGCAAATTGAGGGCAATAGCGGAGCCTAAAACTTCGGCCAAATCACAGGCCGTAATGGCTATTTCGGCCAAGGCCCACAAAACGAGGGCTACTTTTTTGGGAAAATAAGCGCGGCAAGCCTGCGCCAAATCCATACCAGTGGCAATACCCAGCTTGAGCGATAAATGTTGCAGAAGCATGGCAAAGAGATTGGATATCAGAATAACGGACAATAGCGTGTAGCCAAAGCGCGCTCCTCCTGCGATGTCGGTCGCCCAGTTTCCGGGGTCCATATATCCAACGGCAACCATTAAACCTGGCCCAATGTAGGCCGACATTTTTTTCCAAAAACTGCCTTTTGTGTGTACGGCAATGCTCGCGTTGGTTTCAGAAAGAGATTGGCGGTCGAGAGGCATATTTTGGGTAGACAGTATTAATTTCATTGTTTTCGTTCGTTTTGTGGCGGCACAGCATTTAGTACTCAAAATAGCTGTGCCACCGAGGTGTTTTCATGGCTTGTTAATAATAGACAATACAAATATAAGGGTTTTCAAATATTTTTTTTAGATTGGTCTAAATTTTTTATTTATCGTTTCTAAATTTTCTTTTTTGATGAAAGTTGTCAAGTATTTTTCACTGAAATTCAAGGCTTTATCAGAGATATTGAAATGCTGAGTGCAGAAAAGTGAGCTAAATTTTGTTTTTTTGTTGAAACAAAATGTAAAGTCTTGTATTCATTCACGGAAGAAAATTACCTCAAGACCATCTTTTACCTGTCAATCGGGGCTAAGGAAGGTGTCTCAACCAACGCTCTGGCCGACAGTACCAATACGCGAGCGGCGTCGGTTTCAGACATGCTTAAGCGGTTGGCAGAGAAAGGATTGATCAATTATCAAAAATACCGAGGTGTCACCTTGACCGAAGAAGGTGAGCGGCTTGCGTTGCTGGTCATTCGGAAGCACCGTCTTTGGGAGGTTTTTTTGGCCGAAAAACTTCAGTTTGGCTGGGACGAAGTACACGTGATTGCCGAAGAACTAGAGCATATACGCTCGGAGCGCCTGATTGAAAAATTAGACGCTTTTTTGGGGTATCCCAAGTTTGACCCCCACGGCGATCCAATCCCTAACGCGGCGGGCGAAATGCCCCGTTTTATTTACCGTAAACTTTCGGAAATTGTGGAAGGAACTACCGTGGTTATGACGGGAGTATCAGAACATTCCCCCGCGTTTTTGCAGCATTTAGACAAAGCGGGCCTCACCCTCGGTTGTCAACTGAAAGTGAATGAAGTCAGCGATTTTGATAAATCAGTAAGCGTTTTGATTGACAATGTACGTACGTTGTTTGTCAGTCATGAAGTTGCAAAAAATCTTTTGGTAAAATAACATTTAAATTTTTCGAGCTTCTTTAGGCAGAGTTGTTGATATTTCTCCCCATCTCACCAACCTACTACCAGCTTCTTTGTACATTTGCAGTATGGAATTATTACAAAATGACCTTCTCCTGCGGGCTGCGCGAGGAGAAAAAACCGATCGTGTACCTGTTTGGATGATGCGTCAAGCAGGACGAATATTGGCCGAATACCGTGCCGTGCGCGAAAAAGCGGGTAGCTTTATTCAACTTGCCACTACGCCAGAACTGGCCGCCGAAGTCACTATCCAACCCGTAGATTTGTTGGGGGTAGATGCGGCGATTATTTTTTCCGATATTTTGGTTGTGCCCGAAGCGATGGGCTTACCCTACGAAATGGAAGAAAAACGCGGGCCAGTGTTTCCAAAGGTGGTGAAATCAATGGGCGATATCGACCAATTGAGAATCGCCGATCCAGAAGCTGATTTAGGGTATGTGCTGAAGGCCATTCGTATTGTAAAGAAAGAACTCAACGGCCGAGTGCCTTTGATTGGTTTTGCAGGTGCGCCATTTACTATCTTTTGCTACATGACGGAGGGCAAAGGCTCAAAAACGTTTTCAGTGGCCAAAAAAGCCCTCTACGCTGACCCTGAATTTTCGCATAAATTGCTCCAAAAAATCACAGACAGTACTATTTTGTACCTAAAAGCCCAGATTGCGGCGGGAGCAAATTTGGTTCAAATATTTGACTCTTGGGCGGGAATCTTGTCGCCGACGCAGTATCGGGAGTATTCGTTGCCTTATATCAAACAAATTTGTGACGCAATCACCGAAGTTCCCGTCACAGTATTTGCCAAGGGAGCCTTTTTTGCGCGTAAGGAAATAGGCGAATTAAGTTGCGAAGTAGTAGGGCTGGACTGGAATATGGATATTGAGGAGTCGCGCCAGTTGATTCCTACCAAAACGTTGCAAGGAAACCTGGACCCGTGCGTGCTTTATTCCTCATTCAGTCAAATAGAAAAAGAAGTTCGAAAAATGCTGGAGGCCTTTGGTAATCAGCGTTATATTGCTAACTTAGGCCATGGAGTATATCCTGACACTGATCCTGAGAAGGTGCGTTGCTTTATTAATGCTGTAAAATCGTACTGATTCCACTTAAATAATAGGCATGAATTCAGCCCTGTTTAGAAAAAATATACTTGTTTTTGTAGGGTTGTTTGTGTGTTTTGAGGTGGTGGTAACCCTTCGTAATTTTTCGGTTCATTTAGGGGACTTGCAGGTTTACTATGACCTTTCTAAAAATATAGTTGTGAACAGGCTAGTTCCTTACCATGATTTTAGGTTGGAATACCCGCCGTTTGCTATTCTTACTATGTTGTTTCCCCAATTGTTGTGTCAAATTGGAGATACTGGTTTTGATGGCTTTGTGGTCTTTTTTGCGCTGCAAAATATTATTTTCGGCTTTTATACAGGGAGGGTTGCTTTTAAAATAGCGAATACATTTTTAGAAGAATCTAAAGTGCAGGAGATACGCCTAATTTATTGGGTTTTATGGGTAATCAGTTTGCCGATATTTCTATTCAGGTATGATGCGTTTGTAACTTTTTCAACTATTCTGGTCGTTTATTACGTTGTAAAGCAGTCTCCAACAGCTTCTGGCGTATGGTTGGCGGTTGGTATTTTTGCAAAACTATACCCTATTGTTTTTGTAGCGCCAATCATTTTTTATTATTTTGTAAATAAGCAATACCGATTTTTAGGGCTATTTTTAGGGGGAGTGTCGGTGATTTCTGCATTTACAATTGTTGGAATGTATTTTTTGGTGGGCGAGGATGTATTGTCTTTCCTAAAATATCACCACGTAAGAGGTATTCAGCTTGAAAGTTTAGTAGGAGGATGGTTGGTGCTTTGGAATAAAATAGTTGGAACTCCTCTACAAACAATCGCTAATTTTGGGGCCATTCATCTGGTTACCCCTTTGACCAGACCTTTGTTAAAAGCATTATCGTGGGGATTTCCCGTGGCTTATTTATTGGTTTTGGGAATAATATACCTCTTCTTTCAGAAGCAAAATCGCGTATCTACCGAGATGCTGCTGATTGCTTTTGGAGCAGTGTTACTTTTGTTTTTAGTAAGTAATAAAGTGTTTTCTCCGCAATACTTAATTTGGCTTTTACCGTTTATTCCTTTTTTACGGCCTACAATAATTTATTGTTTTGCCGCGGCGTTTATCTTTACAATAGTTATTTATCCAGGCTCGTATCACCGCTTGGTTGAAATGAAGTTGTTGTGGGTAATAATGCTGAACTTACGAAATGGCCTGATAGTTGCCATGTTGATGTTGGCTCTTTTTTCGATGCCTTTTTTGAATAGAATTAATATTAATTTAAAACGAAAAAACATATGGGAATCTTCAAAGAGAATCTTGTAGTCATTCCTACCTATAATGAAATTGAAAATATTGAGGCTATTATCCGTAAGGTATTTAGTTTGTCTCACCCTTTTGACGTGCTCGTTGTAGATGATGGTTCTCCTGATGGTACTGCGTTGAAAGTGAAAGAGCTTCAGCAGGAGTATCCTGGTCAATTGCACTTGCTTGAACGCAAAGGGAAGCAGGGGCTTGGTACTGCTTATATTCATGGATTTCAATGGGCATTTGGAGAAGGATATCGTTATTTATTTGAAATGGACGCTGATTTCTCCCATAACCCTGACGATTTGGTTCGTTTGTATACGGCCTGTGCAAAAGATGGAAATGATGTGGCCATTGGCTCTCGGTATATCAAAGGGGTAAATGTGGTCAATTGGCCGATGGGGCGCGTTTTAATGTCTTATTTTGCAGGCGTCTACGTTCGTTTCATAACGGGGATGGAAATTATGGACCCCACCGCTGGTTTTATTTGCTATAAGCGTGAAGTTTTGCAGGGGATTGGCTTAAACGATATTCGTTTTGTAGGCTATGCTTTTCAAATCGAAATGAAATTTAACACGTGGAAATATGGCTATAAAATAACAGAAGTGCCTATCATTTTTACAGACCGGACCAAAGGCGTTTCGAAAATGTCCACTAAGATTTTTAAGGAAGCGGTTTTGGGGGTACTCTATTTAAAAATTAGAAGTTTTTTTAAAACCTACATTCCTAAAATAGAAGCTGAGGGGGCTCTTAAAGCCTCCGTTACAGAAATGGTATAAACCTGATACGGATTGCAGCCGTTTCTCCCTGAAGTTGCTGGTAAGCAAACCCTTGCTGGCAACTTTTTTTATGCCCTAAAAAAAATATTTAAAAAATGTCTTGACATTTAATGTATATACACATAAATTTGTGTCATCAATTTTTGATTTACACAAAACTTACATAAGACAATGTCAACATTAAAAACTGCTTGGGTAGCTGACCCAACACACTCAGAAGTACAATTTAAAGTAAAGCACTTAGTAATTTCGACCGTAACGGGCAGCTTTAAGTCATTTGAAGCATCTGCCGAAACGGATGGCGATAGTTTTGAAGGCGCATCCGTAAAGTTCAGTGCCGATGTTAACAGCATTGATACCAACATGGAGCAGCGGGATGCTCACCTTAAAAGTGCCGATTTTTTTGATGCCGAAAATTTTCCTACGCTTTCATTTGTATCTACCTCATTGACTAAAAAGAGTGATGATGAGTACGTTTTGACTGGCGATTTGACCATGCGAGGTGTAACTAAATCTGTAACCCTTTCTGCCGAGTATGGTGGGCAAATGGTTGATTTTTATGGTAATACGAAAGTAGGATTTGAAATTGCTGGTAAAGTCAACCGTAAAGAATTTGGTTTAAACTGGGCGGCTGTTACTGAAGCGGGCGGAATTGTGGTAAGCGATGAAGTGAAACTGCACATCAATATCCAGTTGATTAAACAAGCTTAATAGAATTAAAATTTCTAGTTCAAACAAAAAGCGTCATCTCGAAGGAGATGACGCTTTTTGTTTGAAAATACAGCGTACTAAACTAAACTGGAGTTTAATTGAGGAGTACGCGCCACTCTGCTACGAGCCTCAGCCAATAAAGCTTTCAGATCGTTTCGTCGGCGAGTGTTGACTCGGGGCGCTCTCCACCAATACAGATTCGTTTTAGAGTCAGTATTTTGGGCAAACTCCAACTCGTCGATTGACTCAGGAGGCGTGTAACGGAAGATACCGTTCCGCTTAAACGATAACGAAATCAAATCGTCAAAACCTGTTAAAAGCCCTTCATCCAAAGTAGCCGTCGTTTCTTCGGTGAGAAACTCGTTTGTCTTAGGAGACTTTACTTTTATTTTTAAAGGGGCAATCAAGCCCAGTGCCAGTCCATGTTGTCGGATGAATTTTTGGAGAGTCATCTCTTCACTAATCACCGACTTGTACAGTTCGGGGCGGGTAAAAAGCTCCTTTGCGGCCAAAACTCGGTATAAATAACGACGATTTTCGGCGCTGATGCGAAGATTATAATAACTCGTTTTGCCGCGCGCTGACAAATACCGTCGCACTTTTGTAGGACCAGCATTGTAAGCAGCAGCTACCAACGACCACGAGCCGAGTTGGCGATAAAGGTCTAAAAAGTACTGACAGGCAGCGTGGGTAGATTTGACCAGGTTTTCGCGTTCATCCTTTGGGCCATCAACAATGAGGCCCATCGCGCGAGCTGTGTGGGGCATGAACTGCCAATAGCCATAGGCTCCTTTGTGGGAGATGGCCTTAGGGTTGAGCGCACTTTCTACTACACACAAGTACTTAAAATCCAGCGGAACTTGATATTGTTTTAAAATTGGGTCAATGACCTGAAAGAATTTCTGTGCTCTTGGCTTGATTTGATGCAGGGGCATACTGGCCGTGTGGAGCAAAGCAGATTGAAAATACTTGAGTACTTGGCTTTCATAAACTGGGAGTGGCTCATTACAAAAGCGAATACATGAGGATTCATTGAAGCCCTCGGCTTCAGCTCCTAAACTTGACAACAAAAGCGTTGATAGAATGATACATTGTCTTCTTTTCAAAACGATTTTTGGTTAGTGAAACATTGCTAGGTATGCCTTTTAAGAAGGGTAAAGTACCTCGCTTTTCAATAGCTGTAAAGCTACATTAACGTAAAGATACGTAAAAATTGTTCAACGTCCTAAAAATTTACCAATAGATTATCAGGCACTTGCAATATAGCGGTCTATATTTTATCGTAGTAAAATAATTATTTAACGGTAATTATATCTAGCAAAAAACGGACCAAACTTGTACTTTTTGCAAATTTGTATTCGGAAGAAATCAACAAATAATTGATGGCATAAAACAGCTAAGCCGTCGTATAAGACGGCTTAGGCAATGAAGATTTAGAGAAAATTTTGTTAGCTTATTGACAGGGAATCAGCAATTTTTCGGTCATTTGCTAAGCGGGGAACCTTATTTTGTCCTCCTAATTTGCCTTGTGAGCGCATATAGTCAATAAAGGCATTTTTTGCCAATGTTGTGATTTTTAAAGGCCGCAAAATGCTACCTGAGACGAGATCGTCATAATAAACGTTTAATTCCGCGAGCCGATGGTCGATATCGAGCGAAAAACGTTCTATATCGTTGGGGGGAGTTGCAAATTCAATGAGCCATTCATGGTAGGGGAGTCCCTCACTCGGGGTCACCATCGGAGCTACCGTAAACTCTACAACTTCAGTTTCGGGCTGCCGTTCCATGGCGTATTTGAGCGCTTTTTCCACTTCTTCACCAATGACGTGTTCTCCAAAAGCAGAAATAAAATGCTTGATGCGCCCCGTGACCAACAGACGATAAGGGTCTTTGGAAACAAATTTAACGGTATCACCAATAGAATAGCCCCAAAGGCCTGCGTTATTGTTGATAATGAGGGCGTAGTTTTTGCCTACTTCGACTTCTTCCAGCGACAAACGTGTTGGTTTTTCGTTAAAAAACTCTTCCGTAGGAATAAACTCGTAGAAAATACCCGTATCAGCCAACAATAACAGACCTTCCGCATACTGAGAATCCTGGTAGGCAATAAAGCCCTCTGAGGCAGGATACATCTCAATGGAGTCTATTTTTTTTCCAATAGACTCATACAACTTGGCCCGATAAGGTTCAAAATTGACCCCTCCGTAAACAAAGAGTTGAAATTCGGGAAAAACATCTTTGATGGGTTTTCCAGTTCGGGCAATGATGCGATCAAAGTACATCTGTACCCACGGGGGAATGCCCGAAATGAGTGACATGGGCTTCGAAATGGTTTCGTCAATAATCCGTTCCAATTTTTCTTCCCATTCTTCGATGCAATTGGTTTGGTAGCTTGGTAGTTGATTGGTACGCAGATAGGCAGGGACATGATGATTAGAAATGCCCGATAACCGCCCCGTGGGCACGCTTCCTTTGGTATCTAGCACGGGGCTGCCCGATAAAAAAATGAGTTTGTTATCCAAAAATGCCCCTTTGCCAGTTTCATGAATATAGTTGAGCAGCGCGTCGCGGGCGGAATTGATATGATTCGAGATAGAATCTTTGCTGATTGGGATGTATTTTGTCCCTGATGTGGTGCCCGATGTCTTAGCAAAATAGATAGGTTTCCCAGGCCATAAAATATTTTCCTGACCGTCGATTATCTGTTGGATGTATCCTTTTAAGTCTTCATAATCCCGAATGGGAACGGCCTGCTTAAAATCCTCGTATGATGCAACATCCTTAAAAAAATGATCGCGCCCAAAAGCCGTACTTGCGGCAGTTGAGACTAATTTTGTGCGCCATTGATTTTGGGCGGCTGGGGCGTTATACATCCAGTTTTGCTGACTGTTAAAAATGTATTTTGCGAGCGGTTTGCTGAGAAAAGAGCGGAAGCCCATTGTTGAGTCTTTATGGTTTGGGGTCTTTGCAAAAAAGTAAATACATGGACCGAAACCTCAAAAATAGGCGTTTTATGGATTAGGCTCAATAAAAAAGAAAAAGAGGGACCCAGACTAGGCCCCTCTTTTTAAATTAAAAACATTTATTTATCTGATTTCTAGTACTTTAAACTCGGTACGGCGATTTCTCTGATACTCAGCTTCCGTACAAATAACACCATCAACACAACCATTGACGGGGGTACTTTCGCCCATTCCGGTGGGTTTTAGTCTATTTCGGCTAACGCCTTTTGAAACCATGTAGTCAACAACCGCTTGCGCTCTTTTTTGCGAAAGAACCAGGTTGAAGTTGGCATCGCCTCGGCTGTCGGTATGGGAGAGGATTTCGGCCTGCAGAGAAGGATAACGTTTCATGGTAGCAACTACCTTCTCCAATTCACGAGCTGCATCCGGACGAATTCCGTCTTTGCCTTGGTCGTAATAAATATTGTCAAGTTTGACAATATCGCCCTTTTTCAGAAGTCCAATGTCTTTGGAAAGCACTTTGGGTTCGGCTTTTTTGGGAACTCTGTTAATCTTAACGGTATTTGTTCCGTAGGTATCTTTGGAATAAATCAAAGTATAATCACACCCCTCCGCAATCTCAAAATCATAACGCCCGTCGGGGCCAGTAATAGATTCGTATATTTTTTTATCACATTCGTTTCGTAGTTTGACCAAAACCCCCTCGATTGGCTGTCGGTCGGTTTCTGTGCGTACGATTCCCCTCACCCGAGAGTGCTTTAAGTCCGAAACTTCATCTCCTATTGGTATCTTTTTTGATGCGGTTTCGGTAGTTGCCGTAGATATAATATTGCTGGGAGTAAATGTCTCCATGCCCAATTCCAAGCGCGTTGGTTTATCGTCGGTCAAATAGCGGGTCGAGAAACCGATTGTGTTGTCTAAATAACCATTTTTAGAAATATTAAAGATAAAATCGTTGTTGGAAGCGAGGCATAAATGGGCCCAGCCGTTGGCGTCGGTCTGCAACGGTTTATCAGCTTCTGGGCTTTCTGATTTTGATTTAATGGTAATAGTAGCACTGTCGAGAGGCTGTTGGGTTTGGTTATCAAAGACCCTTACCAGTAACTCGCGACATTCATACAGGGAACTCTCACGCGTGAAGCGATAAATATCGTCATCTCCTTCGCGGCGGTTGCTGCTGAAATAGCCTGTCGTTCGGGCGGCATCAGTGATGAGCCCAAAATCGTCGGCTTTGGAGTTGATAGGAGCGTCTAAATGAATCACTTCAATGACTTTTGTGCCGTCTTTACTCAGTACTGCATAATATAAATCCAAGCCACCATAGCCTCCTTTGCGGCCAGCGGTTGAGAAATACAGATTTCCACGGGCGTCGACAAAAGGAAAAACCTCATCCTGTTTTGTATTTAGCTCTTTTCCTAGATTAATAGGGGTTGACCATTGTCCATTATCATACCGCGATACGTAAATATCTTTGCCGCCCATTCCTTTGGGCATATCTGAGACAAAATACAGTAGCGAGCCGTCCTTGCTCAAAGAAGGATGGGCAGTAGAATAATCGTTGCTGTTGAAGGGCAGTTCCTGCACATTCGTCCAGTCGCCATTTCCCCACCGCGCACTGTACAGTTTGAGTTTTATATTATTATCGTCGCTTACTCCTTTTTGGCCTTCGTTAAAGTTATTGCGCGTAAAAATTATTTGGGAGCCGTCGGTCGAAAACGTAACTGGGCCTTCGTGAAATCTTGTATTCAATTCCTTACTAAACGGAACAGCTTTTCCTGATTTAGTCGCTGACTTTTGCCCTCCGGTTGATTCGTCGTTCAAACCATAGCCGCTGTAAGAACCAACGGTAGGGGAATCGTTGGAGGTACTTTTTGTATATGAGTCGCTGCCAAGCTTTCTTGGTTGAGTGGGAGCGGGTAGCTGGCGTGCCTCTTTTATTTCAGCTTCTGTTCCATCAGCATTCAGGGTAGTCAAGGCTCTGATTTCACTTTCTTTATTGACAAAAAACAAATCTAAATATCCTTTTTCGGTAGATTCTGAAGAAACTGCACCAGCGGCTTTCCCCGAAACAAACACCAACCCATCTTTGTAATACATGGGACTGAACTCGGCGTTGGAGGTATTGATGGCAAGGTAGTCGAGACGATACGTGATGCGCTTCTTAGTATAGTTTTCTACGCCCTGATTTTTTTGAGTTTCGGCCAGTTTATGGCTTTGATAGAGGTCGTAATATTTTTCGGATTCCTGCATTTTACCGTTATTGGCAAGCGCTTTTGCAAAATTTAAATAGTGGGACGCGGGCAACTCACTAAGAGAGCCTTCGCTGAGGATGGTTTTATAAAATTCTTCCGATTTTACGTTGTCTCCAAGATTGAAGTAAGATGAAGCTAAGTTCAATAGTACTTGTTGGCGCTGCGGAATAGGTAATAGATTTTGACTCAGTATCTCCTGATATAGAGCTACTGCTTTGGCATAGGCTTGGGTGTCAAAGTGCCGGTTGGCTTGCTGTAATAACGATTCTCTCCCTGGAGTTTGTGCCAGTGTAACGGCGGAGAAAAGTAGTGCCAAACAAAAATATTTAAGTTTAATCATCATGGGTATATGCTTTTAAGTCCCCTGCATATCAGCTAATTGAGATATTGTTTTAACGAATGGGTTTTAGCGATTTATTGTTAAAAATTTCGAAAATTCCCGTCCGTCACTTAATCTTATAATGTAGAAGTAAGTGCCAGTAGAGATATTATTTTGGGAGTTAATACCCCCGTTCCAATCATTTTTATAATCTTCATTTCGGTACACAAGACCACCCCATCGGTTATACACTTCTAACAAGGCGGTGAGGCCCATTGGTTTTTTTACCACTAAAAAATCGTTGATACCATCAGAGTTGGGCGAAAATCCTTCTGGAAGAAATAAGTCATTCCCAGCATCTTTCAAAGTATTTAGCGCCACAATGGTAGGCACTGAATCGTCGGTTGGGTCTTCATTTTGATTAAGGTCAGGCCAATTTCCATTGGTCGATTGGTCAGTACAAAAATTCCTATTTACATCTTCGGCCCGTGCATAGGCGGTATTATAAAATAAACTGTCTTTTGCATTGGCTGTATTGATGACTGCTTTAAGGGTTACACTAAAGGTTTGCCCTGACAACAAAGAGCCAGATTCCTGCGTCAAGAGGCTGTAGTGACCGTTTTGTCCTGTGTAAGCGGTGTCAATGGTAAGTGCTGAAACAAGGTCAATGGCCTTTACTATTGGTTTGCCTACAATAATTGCGCCATTTTTGAAAACCTGATCTAAGCTGTCTATGAGTTCGATTCGCTTGAGTTCGTTCTTGCCCATGTTGACAATTTGAATAGTGTACTCAATTTCAAATAGTTGTGCCGAAAGCCGTGACCATCCATTTAGTAATTTATTGACGCCGATAATTTCTTTGGGAGACGATGGTGCGGCCTTAATTTCCAATTCCTTCACATCCACACCTGCTTGGCAGGGGCCTTCGTTGTCAGGGTCGTCGCTAGAAAAATGAATAGATACCTTTCCTGCCTGACGGTCTTCTGGGGATGGAGTGTAAATCACCGATAGCCCAATCGTCGTATTGAAGACTCCTGTACCGTTGGTTTTCCATTGACCCGTGGCAGCGACGCCCCCAGTTTTGCCTTCCAGTAGATAATTGCCCGCTGTCGTCAGTTCAGTTTTAACAATTGCAGCCGTTGCAGGATTCGTACTGCAAATCGGCAAGGCATTCTGACAGGCGTTAATTGTTGTTGTGACAGGAGTTGCTTCACTGTAGCAACCTTCTTTATTTCGGGCAAACAGGTAGAAGGTACGGCTTTCCGCAATGGCCCCCACTTCCGAGACTAATGGAGAAGCGGGAGAGTCGCTAGTGTGGGCCTCATGGTAAACACCTGCCACTGCTTTGATTGTAATAGCAGAGGATAAATCAACGGTTGTATAAGGGCATTCATTTTTTAATTCCTGTACAGTCTGAGGTTTGGCAGGCGTGGACCCTTTGGTATATATTATAATAGGAGAAGAAAAATTGCTTTGGCAGGTGCCTTGCTCACAAATTGCTGAGTAGGAGGTTGTTTCGGTTGGAGAAACATGGATGGTTTGTCCTTCCATTTTCGTACTCCATTTGATGATTCCTGAACAACCTTCGGCCGTAATTGTTAGACTTTCGCCAATGCAAACGGCGCTTTTCGTGGATGTTAACAAGGGTGGTTTGGGAGGCGCAACTTGGATAGTCAGGGTACTTTTGACGGGCTCGCACCCGTCTGTTTCACAAAGGACCCAGTACTCAGTTGTATGGTTGGGTTTGACCGTAATGGCGCTCCCCGTTTCCATTGTTGACCATTTTATTTGCCCTGCACAGTTGCCCGTGGCTGATAAAATAGTACTCTGTCCTTCGCAGATAGTGGGTTGGGATGCTTTTAACCCTAAAGGTTCCCCCCCCATAACCGTAACAATGATATCATCCGCAAAACAACTGACACATCCTTCGGTACGACATGTCGCGGTGTATTTAGCAGTTGATACTGGATAAACAACAATTTCTCTCCCCAGCATCCCGTTAGACCAAATCACCTCACCAGAGCATCCTTTTGTGGTTAGTTTAACAGAATCACCGAAACAGAGCTTAGTTTTTGTAGCCTCAACAACTGGAGTAGCGGGAGTGGAGACCGTAATAACCAGCTCATTTGAGGCTTTGCTTTTACACGCTCCTTTTAGACACACCGCTTTGAATGTCGTCGTTTGAGTCGGATAAACAGTTAGAGTTGCTCCCGTCTTTTTAGTTGACCACTCAACAGTTCCATCACATCCTGTGGCCTTTAACACTACCGGTTGCCCTGCACAACTGACTTGTTTTTGGCAACTGATGGTAGGCGCGGCTAAACTGTCACAATTTTCCTGCGCTGTTGCTGAGGTATGGTAACTAAACAGGACAGCTATTATAACCAGATATGATGTCGAGCGTAATTTCATACTTTGATTTTTAGACTCAATGTAGAATTATATTTTTTCTATAATTGAGGTCACTTACCTTCGTGTAAACATTGTTTAGATTTCAAATCATAAATCGTGCCAATAGTACTTTCATAATTGCGATAAAACCCTTACTATTTACCAAAACATGAACCATTTTCAAGGAAAAACGGCCTTTATTACGGGCGCAAGCCGAGGTATTGGACTGGCTATTGGGCTGCGTTTGGCGCAGGAGGGAGCCAATGTCGTCATTGCTGCCAAGACGACAGAACCCCATCCCAAGTTACCAGGGACCATCTACACGGCGGCGGCGGAAATTGAGGCTGCTGGAGGCAAAGCTTTGCCCTTAATTGTGGATGTTCGTGAAGAACAACAGGTATATGATGCGGTTGAAGAAGCCGTAAAGGTTTTTGGCGGAATTGATATTCTGGTCAATAATGCCAGCGCAATTCAGTTGACTCCAACCCTAATGACCGATATGAAGCGGTATGATCTAATGCATCAAATCAATACCCGAGGCACCTTTCTTACCAGCAAAGCCTGTTTGCCTTATCTGCTCAAAGCGGCCAATCCCCACGTATTGAATCTGTCGCCGCCGCTCAACATGGAAGCTCGTTGGTTTGCTCCTCATGTAGCCTATACCATGGCCAAATTTGGGATGAGCATGTGCGTATTGGGGATGGCGTCAGAGTTTCGTAAGCAAGGGGTGGCTTTCAATGCGCTGTGGCCTAAAACTGCCATTGCAACGGCCGCAGTTCGGAATCTTTTGGGAGGAGAGCAATCCATACAAAGATGTCGAAAACCAGAAATTATGGCCGATGCTGCCTATGCTGTTTTGAGTAGAGACAGCCGCGAGTGTACAGGCAATTTTTTCATTGATGAAGAGGTCTTGCGTGAGAGTGGGGTCACAAATTTCGACAAGTACAAGTACACTGAAGTGAATGACAGCGAACTGCTGCCAGATTTTTTTATTTAATTTTAACCATCAGCGCCTCCCTTGGGCTTGGGTGTTCAAAGAAACTTCTTAGGTTTTTTCGGGGAGGTAGAAAATTTAAATAGAGTAAAATGTGATTGCCAATTACTTTGGAATAAGCTTTGGAAATTGTACCTAATATTATTGTCAAACTAAGTATTTTGCTTGATAATACAGCAGTTACGTTTGAGAGAGCAATCGGTAAAATGTCCTTAGGAAGAAAGATTTTCTTATTTAACGGTTGATTAAATGGGAAGGATTTAAAAAAAAATAAAAAAAACTAACAATCAATTTGACAGTTTTTTTTCTGAAATCTTATAGCTTTGTACCGCATTTTTTATAAGTATTTTAAGAAATCACCAACAAAAATTTTCTTGGTTAAAGCATTAACCGTTTAAAATTTTCGTTTTCTTTACAGCGCAAACACTTAAACTATTTTTCAATTAAACCCTAAAAGTAAGTCTGATGGAAAAGAAGGCTACATCTCCCGCACCGGCCAAGGCGGCCGCTCCCAAAAAATCAGCTGGTGGTCTTAACCCCATTCTGGTCATTCCTGTATTATTGGTTATCGCTTACCTCGTTTATACGTTTATCTGCGGTGACCCTAGTCACTTTGTAGACGGAGACCACGAAAAAGGGCCAAAATCAGGTGATTATTTCGGTATCGTTTATGAAGGGGGACCTATCGTACCTTTGTTGTTTACCTGTTTCTTAACGGTATTGGTTTTCTCAATTGAGCGTTTCTTTATCCTTGGCCGTGCCAATGGTTCAGGTTCAATTGATGAGTTTGTTCGCAAAGTGAAAGCCCTTCTTGACAAAAATGAAATTGAAGCGGCTATCAAAGAGTGTGACAAACAAAAAGGTTCAGTTGGTAACGTTGTTAAAACAGCGCTTCACAAGTTCATCGAGCTTCGTACAGAAACCGAACTGACCAAAGATCAAAAATTGGCGGCTCTTCAGAAAGAAGTTGAAGAAGCAACCAGCCTTGAGTTGCCTATGCTTGAGAAAAACTTAACCATTATCGCAACCTTGGCGTCTGTTTCTACCTTGACGGCTCTTCTTGGAACGGTATTGGGTATGATTCGTGCGTTTGCCGCTATGGGTAACACTGGTGCTCCTGATACTGGTGCTCTTGCAACAGGTATCTCTGAAGCACTTGTAAACACGGCTCTCGGTATCGGTACTGCGGCTATTGCTACAATCATGTACAGCTACTTTACAAGCCGTATTGATACGTTGACTTACAAAATTGACGAAATCGGTCTGAGCATCCAGCAAAATTTCTCAGCTCATAACTAAGAGTTGATGGAGTAAATGTTATATATAAAAAAATTATATATAAATATTTGCTTTGTATTTGTTCGTGTTCTACATTTGTATTGTCAATTTAAAACGAAAGTAATATGCCTGCTCTAAAACCCAAGCGGAATTATCCGATGATGGACATGACGGCGATGTGTGACGTAGCCTTTCTGCTGCTGACCTTCTTTATCTTGACGGCTCAGTTCAAAGCACAAGATGCGGCAACCATCGAAACGCCCTCGTCTATATCGGCTATCAAAGTTCCCGATAAGGACATTATGATTATTAGCATAGGCAAAGACGGAAAAGTTTATTTTGGAGTGGATAACCAGCAAACGCGCCTCGCTATGCTGGATAATATTACCCAAACAGAAGGAGTACAATTTACTGACAAACAGAAAAAAGTATTCTCTCTCCAAGCTAACTTCGGTGTTCCAATCCGTTCTTTACCTCAGTGGCTTAACGTAGGTGTGACTAATCCTGATAAAATGAAGGATGTGCCACAACCGGGTATTCCAACTGACTCAACTTCACAAAACGAGTTGGCTAAGTGGATTTACCAAGCACGCCGTGCCAATCCCCAGCTTCGTATCGCTATCAAAGGTGATAACGTTGCTAAGTTTGCTGTATTTAAGGATGTAATGGGCTCTTTACAGGCACAAAACATCAACAAGTTTAACTTGATTACAGGAACGGAGGCTCCCCCCGCTGGCTGGAAAGCAGAATAATTAACCAAACCACTATTAAAAATCTTTTAAGAAATGGCAGATATAGCACAAGGTGGTGGTGGCGGACACGGTGATAAGAAAGTCCGCAGTAAAAAAGCCTCTACACGCGTAGATATGACTCCGATGGTGGACTTGGGCTTCCTGCTCATTACGTTCTTCATCTTGGCTACTACGCTTAGCAAGCCTTCTTCGATGTCGTTAGCGGTGCCTGATAAGCAGACAGATGTAAAAGAACAGCAATCAGAACCGCTAAAGGCCTCCAAAGTATTGACGTTGTTCTTGGCAAAAGACAATACCGTATGGGCTCTTGATCGGATTGCGGCTGATGACGACAAAGCCAAAACCGACTTGAAAAAAGTCTCTTTTGGTCCTGATTTGCGTACGTTGATTTTTCAATCACAGGCACAGGTAGACCGTGAACACGGAAAAGATGATAAAGGCTTAAGTCAATTTGTAGTCGTTATCAAACCTTTAAAGAGTAGTACCTACAAAAATATGGTAGACGCTCTTGATGAGATGGCAGTAACAAGAAGTAAACGTTACGCCCTCGTAGATGCACTTACGACTGCTGAGAAAGAGCTTTTAGGAGACAAAGCAGAATAATTGTATTTTATTTTATTAAAAAAATAACCAAACGCAATGGCTGAAAATAAAGCATCCGCGGTAACTCTCGACGATATTATCTTCGAGAACCGCAATAAAGCGTATGGTGCGTATGACCTGAGAAAAGTATACCGTCCAACGCTGACCAAATCCATGTTTATTGGTATCGGTCTGTTTGTATTGGCCATGCTTTCTCCGGCCCTCATCAGTCTGATTCCGCAGAAAGAAGAAGAACAATTCATGTCGGAAATTGACCTGATGAAGATTCCGCCACCGCCAATCGACCCTAACGAGCCACCTCCGCCGCCACCTCCGCCAATTGAGGTGCCAAAAGTGGCTACCATCAAATTTCTTCCTCCTGAAGTGAAGAAAGATGAAGAAGTACCAGAAGAAACGCCACCTCCAGTAGTGGAAGAACTTGAAAAGGCAGTAGTTGCTGACAAAACACAGGAAGGTGATGAGAATGCCCAAGAGGCAATTATCGCCCCTGAAGAAACCGCTCCTGTAAAAGAAGAGGTGAAAGTTGTAGAAGCAGCTCCTGTTGAAGAACAAGTGTTCCAAGTCGTAGAGCAAAACCCAGAATTCCCAGGAGGATTAAGTGCACTCGGGCAATACTTAGGTAAAAATATCAAGTATCCCCCTGCTGCATCCCGTGCTAACGTATCTGGAAGAGTATTTTTAACATTCGTAGTAAATACGGATGGTAGTATTCAGGATATTGCAGTGCTCAAAGGTTTGGGATTCGGCTGCGACGAAGAAGCTATTCGAGTTGTAAAAGGTATGCCTAAATGGAAGCCAGGGAAACAGTCTGGCCGTAACGTGCGGGTAAAATACAACTTACCAATCAGTTTTGTATTGGAATAAGTAGCATGAAGCGTAAACCATTTTACCGGCAACTTTCGTCGATACTTTCGATGAGTATAGGGCTGGCATATTTCGGAGGAGGCCTCTTTTTGGTGGCCTCCTCTGCTACTTTTGGGATGTTACCTTCCGGATTAATCAGGTACCTATTTGGGGGAATGCTGGTCGTGTATGGTGGATATCGATTTTATCGTGGATATATTCAGTACCAAAATGAAGATGTTTAGAGCCTCATTCTTTATACTTTCTGTGCTTTGGATAGTTTCCTGCAAGAGACCTGAAGATTCAACGTCTCACGGCCGGGTTACCATTACTGCGGATGAGTCTCTCCAACCAATGCTTGATCAAGTCTATCAGGCTTATGAGCATACCTTTCCAGAAACGCATTTTGATGTTCGTTACCTTCCTGAACATCAGGCGGCGGCTTTTATGTTGAAAGACAGCGCTCGTCTAGCATTTGTGACCCGTGAGTTTACGGCCGAGGAACAGAAGGTTTTTAAATCCAAAGGAATAAAATACAACCCTCAGCATATTGCCACGGATGGCGTTGCATTATTAATAAACCGTTCTAATCCCGATACACTGATTACACTAGACCAAATATCTGGGATATTTAAAGGAACAATCAAAAGGTGGGGGCAGCTTGGAAGTGCTAATCATGCTGAGGATATTGTTTTGGTATTTGACAATGCCAATTCGAGTAATCTTAATTTTATCATGAAAAAATTTGGCCTGTCGGATGTGAAAGGGCTTAATATTTTTTCGGCAGGGTCAAACAAAAAAGTCATAGAATATGTAAAGCAACACCCCAATGCTCTAGGGTTTATTGGGGTAAGTTGGATAAGTGACGGAGAGGCTCCACTTACGGCCGAACTTTCGCAAGGGCTGCGGGTAATGGGAGTAGCTGAGAAGCCCAATCCTGCCAAAGAAGATTATTATCAGCCCTTTCAAGATGATTTAAAGTGGAGAAGATACCCGCTGCATCGGAAAGTGTACGTTATAAGTCGTGAGATGCATTCGGGTTTAGGGAGTGGATTGGTCAATTATATTATGCGGGATGTGGGGAGTTTAGTTATTGAAAAGTGCGGTCTTTGGCCCGCAAAACCATTTAATCGTGAAGTAATTTTAAAGAAAGAAATATAAAATTTTTCGGTTATCTAACAATTTCATAGTTTTGTTACCCGTTGTTTGAGTCATTTAAACTTTTTTTTATATCACCTCCATTTTCAACCTACTGAAAGATGAACATTAGATTCAAATCGTGGTTGGTAGCGTTTGCAGCAAGTGCGTTTGTCTACAGTCAGACTTCTGCTCAAGACATCGCCACCGGTTTAAAGCAATTGGACGGCAACCAGGCTTGCTTGGCGAAAGAAACATTTGAGAAGTTGGCCACTGCCACCCCTTCTGCTGACAACCAGTTCTACTTAGGCTACTACTACCTCCGCACCAAGCAGCCTGATCTCGCAAAAGCTGCATTTGAAAAAGGCTTAGCCGCAGACCCCAAGAGCAAAGAAAACCTCAATAAGGTAGGAATGGGAGCTGTTGCTTTGGCCCAAGGTGACCGTACAGGCGCCCAAACGATTTTTGCCGAAGTGCTGAAGGCAACCAAAAACAAGAATGTAAATGTACTGCAACGTATCAGCGAAGCGTATACTGGCTATGTGGTGATAGATTCAATGAAACCTATCTACAAAACAACTGATCCAGCCAAAGCCGTAGAATTAGCTGATATTGCCATTGCATTGATGCTGAAAGGCGGAGATAAAAATCAGGAAGTTTACATGGCCAAAGGAGATGCCTTTTATATTAAAGGTGAAGCAGGACCCGCAGTATCGGCCTATGAGGATGCCATTAATGTTACGCCAGGCTTAGGAAAAGCTTTCGCTAAAGTTGCTAAAATTTATTGGGGTGGCCGCAATTATGAATTGGCACAAACCAACTTTAAAAAAGCAATTGAAGTCGACCCTGATTATGCCCCTGCCAACAAAGAATACGCGGAGCTATACTTCTATGTTCGTCAATATAAGCAGGCATCACGTTATATGGATGCTTACATAGAAAAGATTACGGCTTGTGCTTCAGATGATGAAGTATTGCGTAGTGCGCAGTTTAACTTCGTAGCGGAAGAGTTCTCAAAAGTAAACTCGAAAATTGCGAAAGTAATGAGCAGTGGTCGCACCAGCGATGTGTTGTATCGTATGATGGGATGGGCCGCGTACAAAGAAAATCAGTATGAGAAAGCCATCGAAAACCTGAATAAGTTTTTGAAACAGGCACCACAAAAAGCAATTGATAACGATTATCGTTACCTTGGAAATGCGATGTTGCGTGTTTCTCCAGCGGATACCGCCGCCGCCGTTGCGAATTTGGAGAAAGCAGCAGAAATGGATACCGTCGACAACGGTTACAAAGAAATCGCCGCTTTCTATAATGCTGCAAAAGACTACGAAAAAGCAATTGTTTATTATAAGAAAGTAATCGCTCGTGAGAAAACACCTGGATTGCAGGATTTTGTAAACCTCTCTTTACCTTTGTACAACGTGGCCAACAGAACGTTTGCTTCGGGGCCTGACTCTCTTGCCTTGCGTGAGAAAAAGAGGAATTACTTCTTGGCTGCAGATTCATTGTATATAAAAATGATCGAGCGTAAACCAGATTATCTGTATGCTCACGGCCAACGGGCAAAAGCTAATTACTTTGCCTACACCCGTGAAGAAGCCATGACAAATGGTATTGCGATTCCGCTCATGGAAAACTATATCAAGCTTGCTTCTGCGGCTCCAATGGATGATGCTATAAAGGCCAACTTCAAGCTGTTTTATCAAGTACTTGGGGCATACAGTGTGATTACGCTGAAGGATGAAGCGAAAGCGAAGGAATGGTTTACTAAACTACTGGAAATTGATCCAGGTAATAAAGTAGCGAATGACTTCCTGAACCCTCCCGCACCAGAGCAGCCTGCACAACCAGCAGCGAAGCCTCCAGTGAAGAAAAAAGCATAAAACCCTTATGTATAAAAAAAGCCTCTCGTGTCGATCACGAGGGGCTTTTTTGTGGCGCTTAAAAACTAAAGGGCCAATTGATGTCTACTAAAATACTGATTTAATACAACGTGGTATTTTTCATTAAAATGTTCGTAACACCACGTTTTAAGCCGTTTTACATCTTCGGGCAATAATACCTTCAGTGCCTTGCGCAACTCTTTTTCAAACAGCTTTTTGTCAAAACTTACTTTCACAAGCACAGTCTTAATAAACTCTAACATAGTCGCCATAGTAGATTCATAATTTTAAAGAAATGGATAAGAGGATGGACCTTTGGTAAATTAACGAACTGGGTGTAGGTATTATGTCGTACGAGTCTGTTAATTTTGCATTAAATATAACGATGAAAAAAGAAAACAGATATATACTTTTTTTGATTTTTTTTTGGACTATATCCATAGCTCAGTCGCAGGTGGCTGAAAACCCCTTTGAGATTGAATTTAGCGGTACAAAAATTAACGTACAGGAGCCTTTTACCATATCAGTCAAAGTAACGGGTCTTGAACAGGTGCCATTGATTTCATTCCCTGATAATATCAAAAATTTTCAAAAACGAGAAAGTTCGCGGTCAAGCCTTACAAATCAAGTAGGTGGAAAAACCATCGTGACTTACACCATCTCACAAAATTATTACCCGGTAAAAACAGGTACGTTCACAATAGGCTCACTAGAAATTTTAGTAAATAAACAAATCCTGCGCTCCGAGGGGACTACCGTGACGGTGGAATCTGCCACTGAGGAAGAGACGGAAGAAATATCCCAAGAATCGGCTGAAATAAGTGCAGAATTGGAAAAAGAGGCTTCACAAGGAGTATTTTTGGCAGTTAGTGTAGATAAAAAGCGGGTATATGTGCAACAGGGCTTTAATTTGCGGCTTTCCTTACTCGTTTCTGAGAACAATGCCGCAGAAATGGATTTTTATGAAGTAGAAAAGCAGTTGGAAAAAGTGCTCAAACTACTTAAGCCCGCCAACTGTTGGGAAGAGAATTTCGGTATTCAGGAAATTCCTGACATTCCGATAACCATTAATGGAAAACGATTTACGGAGTATCGGATTTATCAAGCTTCATTTTTTCCTCTAAATAACCAATCCATTAGACTTCCTTCCGTGGGCTGGATGATGAAAATGATAACGAAGTCGGAAGAAGGAAAAGATGTGGTAGCGTTAAAAACCTATGCATCCAAACCGCTCACGATAGAAATCATGAGTCTCCCACCTCATCCCTTGGGAAATCAGGTCATCGTTGGAAATTTTAGGTTAGAGGAAAGAATTAACAGTAGTCAACTTAAAACGGGAAACAGTTATCGGTATAATTTCAGTATCGTGGGCGAAGGAAATATTCAATCCATTCGTGAACCAACTTTTACGAATATGGCATTATTTGATGTATACCCGCCTGATATAGAAAATAATATAGTGCGACAAAAAAACAGAATTTCTGGGGCAAAAACGTTCCAGTATCAGGTGATTCCAAAACAAAGCGGTAATTTTTCCTTAAACAATTTGGTGTTTTGGGTCTATTTTAACCCGCAGAAGCAAAGATATGATACGCTGCGTTCAACACTGAATCTGGCGATTGTTGGAGAAAATGTGCAGAATACACAATTGTTGACTTCAGATGCCGAGTCGGTTTATAATGGCATAGAGCAATGGGACAGTATGAAACCAGTGGTTGATTACCAGACCATTATTCGCAATATTGCCAACATCTTAATTGTAATAATGTTGATTGTAATGATTTTTATGTTTAGAAAATAATGAGCAGTACGTACGGAAAAATATTTAAAATAGCCACCTTCGGCGAATCACACGGCGCGGCCATTGGGGTAGTAGTAGAAGGATGCCCTGCGGGCGTAACGTTTGATTTGGCATTTATTCAGCAGGAATTAGATCGTCGCAAACCTGGTCAATCGCGTATCACAACCCAACGCCGCGAGGCTGATACGGTGCAGGTTTTATCAGGGGTTTTTGAAGAAAAGACAACTGGTACACCCATCTCAATGGTGATTTGGAACGAAGATCAGCGCAGTAAGGATTATTCACACATTGCCGACCAATATCGGCCGTCGCATGCAGATTTTACCTATCAAACCAAGTATGGGGTTCGAGATTATCGGGGCGGAGGGCGTAGTTCAGCCCGCGAAACGGCGGCCAGAGTCGCTGCGGGAGCCTTGGCAAAACTAGTACTTGCTGACCTCGGTGTAACGGTGCAGGGGTATGTTTCGCAGGTTGGAAAGTTGAAATTGGAGAAAGAATATCACGAACTCGATTTATCACTGACCGACTCAAACGCCGTTCGTTGTCCCGACCCAGTGATGGCACAGGAGATGTTTGATTTTATTGATGCTATTCGCAAGCAGGGCGACTCCATCGGTGGTATTGTAAGCTGTGTGCTTAAAGGTGTTCCAGTAGGATGGGGCGAGCCAGTATTTGATAAACTTCATGCAGAGCTTGGGAAAGCAATGCTTAGCATCAATGCCGTCAAAGGATTTGAATACGGGAGTGGGTTTGCGGGCGTAGAATTGCTGGGCTCTGAACACAACGATGCTTTTTACACCGACGAGGACGGCAGAGTACGTACCCGTACCAATCACTCAGGAGGGATTCAGGGCGGAATTTCGAACGGCGAAGATATTTTCTTTAACGTGGCTTTTAAGCCCGTAGCGACCATCATGCAGGAGCAAGAAAGTGTCAACCGTGAAGGAGAGAAAATTTTGGTACAGGGCAAGGGAAGGCACGACCCGTGTGTGTTGCCAAGAGCAGTGCCCATCGTGGAAGCCATGGCCGCGTTGGTCTTGGTAGATTTCTACCTGAGAGATAGGACAATCCGGCATAAATAGTTTGACTTTAGCCGTATCTTTGCTAAATTTGTTAACAAATAAATATTTTCCTAGCTATGAAATTTACTGTATCGTCGTCGGTTTTGCTTAAACAACTCGCAGCGATTAACGGCGTCGTTTCCACTAATCCGATTGTTCCTATTCTCGAAAATTTTCTTTTTCAGCTAGATAACAACCTGCTTACTGTTACAGCGTCTGATTTGCAGACGGTGATGGTAACGGAATTACCAGTGGAGTCATCTGATAAAGGAGCGATTGCGATTCCTGCCAAACTGCTTTTAGATACCCTGCGTGGCTTGCCAGAGCAGCCGATTACGCTCAACATAGATGGTGATACCTTTGGCATTGAAATTATCTCTGACAATGGTCGCTATAAACTTTCGGGAGAGAATCCTATCGACTTTCCAAAGATACCTTCGGTCAATCGGGCATTTTCGGTTGAGTTATCCTCTCATGCCCTTTCAAATGCCATTGCCAATACGCTCTTTGCGACCAGTACCGATGAGCTGCGTCCTGCTATGACAGGGGTATTTTTGCAACTTGGCGCTGATTACGCCACGTTTGTAGCCACCGACGGCCACCGGCTCATTCGCTATCGTCGATATGATGTAAAATCGTTGGTCGATACCACCATGATTATTCCACGGAAAGCGTTGAACCTGTTGAAAACTTCGCTCCCTTCGGAAAGTGTACCCGTCAAAGCGGAATTTAGCCAAGCCAACGCTTTTTTTAGTTTTGCCAATATTCGGATGATTTGCCGGTTGATTGATGAGCGCTTTCCTGATTACGAAAACGCGATTCCAACCAATAATCCAAACGTGTTGACCATCAGTCGTGGTGAGGTCCTGAATTCGTTGCGTCGTATTTCGATTTACTCAAACCGGACTACGCACCAAATTCGATTGAAACTGACGCCACCAAACCAACTTGTTATTTCGGCCGAAGATTTAGATTATTCTAATGAAGCCAATGAGCGCCTGTTGTGTGAATACAACGGAGATGAAATGGAGATTGGGTTCAACGCCAAGTTCTTAATTGAAATGCTGAATAACTTAGATACAAGTACGTTATCATTTGAGTTGTCGGCACCTAATCGCGCAGGGCTTGTGGTGCCGTTGGAGAAAGAAGATGATGAGGATATTCTGATGCTGGTCATGCCCGTGATGTTGAATACCTATGCTTAATAAACAACAATAAGAGTTAAAGGTTAGGGAGCCTAGCGTGTTTTCTAACCTTCAACTCTTAAGTAGCTTACGGGCCATGTCAACACAAAAAACACCTTTACTGCCGAGTCTCTCGGCTTTTTTTTTAACAGTATTGCCCTTCATCACGAGTTCGATATTAGGAGCTTGGATTATCAGAAATGAAGCTCTTATTGAAAGTTTTAATCTACAGGATTGGGCAGTTGTGAGTGTTGTATGTGCCTTGGCTTGTGCTTTGGCATTAATTCCGCCTACTTTGCTGGCTTTTGCCTTTGGCTATTTTTTGGGATGGTGGGCATTGGTTCCGTTGATTTTGCTCAATCTAGCGGCCATTGCCCTCGTGTACGAGATCACCAAACGTTTGAATGGTGAGGTGTTACTGCGTTATCTTTCGCATTTCCCCCGGGTAGCTTCGCTGCTGAATCGTATTCAGAAAGATGAATTACAGTTCGTTTTTTTTACCAAACTCTCCCCCGTTGTTCCGTTTGCGTTGACCAATCTTATATTCTCGCTATTGAAAATACGCTTTTCCAACGTCATTTTGGGCGGTTTCCTTGGCATGATTCCCCGCACGGCGTTGGCAGTTTGGGTCGGACTCGAAGCAAAAGGATTACGTCAATTGATTGAAAATCCCAACGAAAATATAACTAGCCGGGTGGTAGTGATCATTCTAGTGATTGTCTCTGTGATTGGCCTTATCCGAGTATTTGTTAAACGGTAGACTTGGAATGATTACGGGCTTTGGGTCGTAAAAGGAGGGTTTTGAACGAACCACTCCGCTACTTTTTCAATCAAACGGTGATGCCCCGTTTTTAGAATAATTGGCGTTGAATTTGGCAGGCGTTTTATTAAAGGCTGCACGTAAGACGCGGGTAATACCGCATCAAAACGCCCCAAAAATAGCTTTAAATCAATTTTGTATTTGAGAATGATACTCGCTACTGCGGGTATATCGGGCTGGATGGTGCTGAAGCCTACCCATGAGCGGTAAATGCGCTCGCGTTGGGTGGCAGTGGCAAGCGTGGACTGGGCAAATTTTACTGCGCTCTTCTCCACCAACCCTAATTTCAGAAATGGGTAAGCCAACTTTTTAAAATGTTCGACATTCCCAACAACGAATTTAAAGAGTTTTTTTGTTAGCCAAAATCGCGTAGCCAACCGATACCACGGGCTTTCGGTAATTCCATCGGGAGCCAATAGCCAGCAGGAGATAATCTGGTTTGGGAATAGTTGTAGCGTAGCCAAGGCAAATTTCCCTCCCATGCTAAAGCCTAATACCGAAAAAGTTTGCAAGTGGTTTTCAGCCAAAAAGACTTCTATCGTATCTTGCCACTCCGCCATGGACAGTTTTTCGGTATCCATGGCGGGGCTTTTTCCGTGAAATGGTAAATCAAAAAGGTAAAACGTGTACTGTTTCTTCAAGGCATTGACCAAAGGCAAAAAACAGCGATGGTCTTGTCCTATGCCATGAAATGCCAAAATAGGCCGTGGGCCATCGCCGTAGGTTTGATAATGGAGGCGCATTTGAAGGATTTAGTAGCCAACACTCGTATCATCGCCCCGGGGGTCAGAGCCACCTTCGAGGCGACCGTCGGGCAGTACCAAAATGCAGTCCATGCGACCGATGGTGTTGCGTTGCATTTCAAGAATGTATGATTTTGAGAGCAACCGTTGCAGAACACCATCCGTAAAAGCTCCGTTTTCAAACGTGGTTTTGTCGGGAAGCCACTGATGGTGAAACTTATACGCGTTTACGGCCTGCTGCATGGTCATGCCATGCTCTACTACATTCAGGATGGTTTGAAAGACTGATGTGATGATGGTTGACCCGCCTGGTGTTCCGACAACCATGTATAATTTTTTGCCTTTTTCGAGAATCGTGGGAGTCATGGAAGATAACATTCGTTTGCCCGGAGCAATGGCGTTGGCTTTATTGCCAATCAACCCAAACATGTTAGGAACGCCCGGTTTGATGCTGAAATCGTCCATTTCATTGTTCATAAAAAAGCCCGCTCCTTTGACAATCACGCGGCTACCGTAGCCTCCGTTAAGGGTGGTCGTTACCGAAACAGCGTTGCCTTCATTATCAACAATCGAAAAATGCGTTGTTTCCATGCTTTCATAGCCCGAAATGTCGCCGCCTTTGATGGCCTTGCTATCGGTTGCTTTGGCAAAGTCAAAATCTTTCCAGCGATTTTTCAGGTAGTTGGAAGCGATGAGTTGTTTGATGGGTACTTTCACAAAATCAGGGTCGCCCAAAAACTTGGCACGGTCGGCATAAACGCGACGCTCGGCCTCAATCATGACCTGAAGGGTAGAGTCTGAATGCCATCCCCAACGTTTGAGAGGATAAGGTTCAACCAGTTTCATCAATTGTAATAAAGCCACGCCACCACTCGAAACGGGCGGCATCGTGATGAGTTTGTAGTCTTTGTACTTGCCAACGAGCGGTTTACGCCAAACGGCTTGGTATTGTTTTAAGTCTTCGGCCGAAATAAACCCTTTGCCGCGCTGCATTTCGGCCACGAGCAAATCCGCGGTTTCACCTTCATAAAAGCCAGCCCGTCCGTGTTGTTGAATCCGACGTAATGTTTTTCCCAGATCTGCCTGAATAAGTGTATCACCTGCTTGCCAATCGCGGCCATCCATCCGCCGAAAATACGTAGTATCTGCGTTGATTTTTACTAAATCGCCTTTGATGCGGTTGAGACCCGTTGCTTCTTTAGTGGTAAGAATGACGCCCTTTTCTGCCAAATCAATGGCGGGTTGTAGTAAGGTAGCCCAAGAAAGTTTTGAGAATTTTTCGTGGATTTGCACCATGCCGTCTACCGAGCCTGGAACCCCGCTTGCTAGGTGGCCTGTCATGCTTAACCCTGGGATTACGTTGCCTTGGGCATCCAAATACATGTCTTTGTGGCCTTGGATGGGCGCTTTTTCGCGAAAATCAAGGGTGTAGTTCTTGCCTTTTTTGGAACGATACACAAAAAAACCGCCCCCTCCGATGTTGCCCGCTGAAGGGTGTACTACCGCCAGTGCAAACTGAACCGCCACGGCCGCGTCGGCGGCAGAGCCTCCCTTTTTTAAAATTTCGGCTCCCACTCTTGAGGCTTCTGGATGAGCCGTGGCCACCATGCCATTGGAAGCGATAACTCCCTGACGGTCTGAATAAAATGGTTTTTGGTTGGGGTCGTCGGTGAGAAACTGGTAAAAGCCTTTGTTTTCTCTTACTTCTTGACCAAAAGCAGAAAAGCCGATACATACGGCCAGTAAGTTGATGAAAAATTTGTTCATAAAGTGGGCATTGGAAAGTTTACGCTTTCAATTTACAAAAAGTCTTTCATTTTGCTTCCATAACAAAAGTTTTAGAAATTGCAGCCCATAAAATCATGACCAACATGGATAATTTTGACAATGACGACGAGGAGGATTTTGGATTTAACGAGGAGGATTTCAATTCGGAAGAATCGCGGCGAGAATTTCAGCGGGAAAATGAGCGGGTAGATAACCTGCCGATTATGAAAAAAGCACGGGAGATTTTCGATATTGTGGATTCGCTTGTCGAATTAATTGACGACGATGACGCGTTTATCGCTCATTATCGCAGTATGTTGTTTGAAGATGCGAGTATCATTTGTGCCAAAATTGCAGGGGCAGAAGGGGGAGATTTGTACAGTCTGCGTATGGAAAATGCGGTATTAATCAAAATCCATGCGCGCAACCTGCTGGCTCAAACTTCGGGCCTGAAAATGCTTGGTTTTAAAGACGTGCGTTATCTTCAGGTACTTCGCGACGCTATCGAGGAGTTTCGACTGCTTTTTCTTGCGTGGGTTGAAGGTTTTGACAAAACAAACGATATGTCTGACAATTGGGGCAACTTGTTTCGGTAGCGTTTATATTTCAAACAAAAAACCTTTAGAAACCAGCTCTTGGTAGCGTTTTTCGTCAAACTGAAAAAAGTACGCTCCTCGCCGTGAAGTGCCTTTTTGCTTTTCTTTGAGCTTAACCAGCAAATTCATGTTTAGGATTTTTTTGCTGAAATTACGCTTGTCGAGCGGACGTCCTAGAATGGATTCGTAGAGATTTCGTAACTCCAACATGGTGAATTTTTCGGGTAAAAGTTCAAAGCCAATGGGTTGGTAGCGCACTTTTCGGCGAAGTTGTTCCAGTGCTTTCTCAAACATCGTAAAGTGATCATACACCAATTCCAACTGAAGTACCTTCGAAATCGGTTGCCAAGTGGCACCGTATTCGTGTGAGAGTTGATTGAGGGTGGGTTCTACTTCAATAAGGGCGTAGTAGCAGGTAGTGATGACCCGGTCGGTAGGAACCCGATACACATCTCCAAACGTATATACCTGTTCCATGTACACATCCTGAAGGCCAGTAAGTTTTACCACGGTTTTGCGCGCTGCGTCGTCAATGCTTTCTTCTGGGTGCACAAAACCACCCAAAAGCGCCCAATGCCCAACCAAAGGTTCGTAAGGGAAACGGTGCAATAAAAGATGGAGTTCGGTGCCGTAAAATCCAAAAATAACGCAGTCGACAGAGTTAAGTAAACCAGTTTCTTCTTTGTGATAGTGCGGGGTGGGATGTCCGGTAAAGCGAACAAACGGCCTGTTTTTTTGATTGATGGTCGAAGGTTCGCTCATCCTGAATGTCATTTTTTTAAATACTGAATAAAAAAGGCAATAGACGTTGAAAAATACCAATGTGTTGCCACATTTTTCGTTTATAATGTAGGTTTTACTCGTTATGTATTAGCCGCGGTCTTAATAGGTATTTTTGACCGTAACGGTTAGAAATTCGTATATTTGGCCCTTATAAACAATATTCCTTTAATCCATTCCGTTTTTGACACAGCAAAAACCAAACCAGTAATGATTTTACTCCAAGCGCAAACTGCCGTTGACTCCGTAGCTACCTCTGCTACTTCTGCCCAAGGAATCTCGTTATTCGATTTATTATTAAAAGGAGGCTGGGTGATGATTCCCCTCCTGATTATGTTCTTCCTGACGCTTTTTTTGATTTTTGAACGTTGGTTGGCCATCAATTCCAACGGAAAACTCGAAGAGAGTTTTATTGATAACATGAAAGATTTTGTGCAGCAAGGAAATATCAAGTCTGCCGAATCATTGTGTCGTAATCAACGCTCCGCCGCGGGACGAATTTTTGAAAAAGCCGTTGGGCGTATTGGCTATTCCATCAAAGACATCGAAAGTACCATCGAAAATGCCAGTCATATCGAAATTTCACGCATGGAAAGCAATCTTGCCTACCTTGGGGTGATTGCGGGTATTGCGCCGATGTTGGGTTTCGTAGGAACAATCTCAGGGATTATTAACATCTTTTATAGCATCTCATTGTCTAATGATTTCGACATCAGCACCATTGCGAGCGGGATGTACGAGAAAATGGTGACTTCTGGCGCAGGTCTGATTGTAGGTTTGGTGGCGTATATGGGCTATCACTTGTTGAACATGAAGATTGACCGCATTGCATTAAAACTTCAAGCCGGGGCGTTTGATTTTATTGACGTTTTACAGAAACCCATTACGAGTCGTTCATGATAAATAATGCATGACCGAAATGACTGAACTATGAAAATCCGCCGTAAAGCTAGATTCGCCCCCGAAGTGTTCACCCAATCGCTGAACGACATCATGTTCTTCTTGATGTTGTTCTTCCTGATTATTTCGACGATGGTGAACCCCAATGTGATTAAGTTGATGCTCCCAAAGGCATCGGCTACCCAACAAATGCAGAAAAAGCAGACTACTCTCTCGGTAGATGCAGAAAAAAATTATTTCCTCGACCGTGAGCCATTGCCTAAAGAGCAGTTGGAAAGCGTTCTAGCGTCTACTTTTGCGGGAGTTGAGGAAAAAACAATCATTCTTCAGGTAGACCAAAGTATTTCCGTACAAGATTTAATAGACGTGCTGGCAGTAGGTGCCAAGCTTGATATTAAGATGGTGATGGCAGTGAAAAAATAGTCTTGAAGATTAATAGAGACTTGATTATCTTTTAGTTGAATTATAAAAAAGGAGCTTGTGAATCTCACAAGCTCCTTTTTTATGGCCAATTTTTGGGAATATCCAATTGGCGGGCGTAGTTTTTGGGACAATGGCTGTGAACATAATTCAGCAGCTGCTGCATATCTCTTTCAAAATCTACGTAGTAATCTGGGTTAAATTTTGCCAGCTTTTTCAGCACGCTGTCGGTGCGCTTGGCAATATATTCGGCGCAAGAATCGCTTTTGCTGTTATGAATCAGGAGGAGCGAAGACTGCTGTTCAAAAAAGGTTAAAAGCAGGTAAATGGTTAATTCAATTTCACCGTATTTATCCTTGGTGATTTTTAGGTGTTGACTGATATCCCCCGATAAGTTTCGCATGTCCATCATCATCCAGCCAGGCGTATTGTGGGTCATTTGGGCGCTTTTCAGAATTCGACGTTTGATGTCGTCGCGACGGATCTGAACGGTATCGCCCATTTCAATTAGCTCAAATTCAAGTCGTTGCACAAGGTTGTCGTCTTTCCCAATCAATCGAAGCAGAAGTTTATCTTTTTCTTTTTGCGGCATTTGGACAATGGCCTTTTTTAGTTCTTCTGGAATAGTCATCTTACAAACCTTTGTAATTTTTTTTCTTTTGGCGTATTTCCAAATCTTTCACCACGGTGTTATAAATACGCTCCATAAAAACAGGGTTGGTGGAATAAAATTGATAGCTACGATTGTAAGTTGCCGAATCTACACCATATTTTTTAAACACCTTAGCCTTCATATATTCAGTAACAATCGTGGAAGAATCAAGCGATGTCATTCCCAACCTACTCACTCTTGCTTCGATAATGTGAATATCGGTTAAAATTTGCGCCATTTTGGCTTCGGGTACGGTGCCCGCAGGAATTTCTGGTTCGTCCTGACAGCCATAGAGCAACAAAGTGAAGACGGAAAAATAAAGGAGGGTACGGCGTATCATGACTGAATTTTGTATTTTTGAGGTATTGAGCTACAAAAATACGCATGATTGAGCAATTTATTACAAAGATTCGTCAGTACGAGATTAGGATTCGAAAAGCCGTCAATGCTGACATGCGTGGTAGCTTTCGGTCGGTTTTCAAAGGTTCGGGGGTAGAGTTTGCGGATTTGCGCGAATACCAATACGGCGACGACGTGCGTACCATCGACTGGAACGTATCGGCCAAAGGCCACGGAACGTTCGTGAAGATTTTCAGGGAAGAGAAGGAGCAAACGGTTTTTTTTATTTTAGACGTGAGCGGCTCTCAGCAAGTGGGGCACGCCAATCATTCAAAATTGGATACCGCCAAAGAAATCTGTGGCGTGCTAGCGTTATCGGCGATTCAGGAAGCAAGTCATGTGGGTTTACTGTGTTTTTCGGACCAAAAAGAAAAGTACATTCGCCCCTCCAACGGCATGAAACACGGCTACGAGGTGATTACCGAATTGTACAAACTCAAACCTTTATCCTCTAAAACCAACTTAGCAGAAGGCATTTTATTTACCCTCAACGTACTCAAACGCCGTAGCGTAGTGATTTTTATTTCAGACTTTATTGATAAAAACTACGAGCACAATCTACGAGCCTTGGCGCGTAAGCACGATTTGGTCATGGTGCACTTGCTCGACAAGCGCGAAACAAATTTGCCACGTTTGGGCATTATTCCCATGGTAGACCCCGAATCTAACCGTACCGTTTGGGTGAACGCTTCTTCTCCGTGGTTTCGTAAACGGGTACGAGAAGATTTTGCGCAGGTAGGGGAAAAAATCGAACAATTTGCTCGTCAAAACGACATTAATTATGTAGCCATTGATTCACAACAAGACTATGTTGAGCCGTTGGTTAAGCTCTTTCGCATACGCCGCAAAAAGTAGGATTGAGTGATGGGTTGCTAAGAATCAGAAAGCGTTATATATTTGAGGGAATAACGAAATTCTGAACGATGCAAGAGTATTGGCAACCGCTGCTGATTGGCATAATGGCTTTTTTGTACGCATCCGTCGGGCATGGTGGGGCGAGTGGATATTTGGCGTTGATGGCTATTTTTGGTACTTCTCCTGCTTTGATGAAATCTTCGGCGTTGATTCTCAACGTATTTGTTTCTCTTGTTGCATTTATTCAATACTACCGAGCGGGGCATTTTCGGTGGAATTTATTCTGGCCTTTTGCCCTTGCTAGCATTCCCCTTTCCTACATTGGTGCTACGCTGCCGATTACAGATTCACTTTATAAAAAATTATTGGCCGTAGCTTTGGCCATTGCCATTGCGCGGATGCTCTTTCAACCCGTAGAAAAAGCCGAAAATAACCCCGTGCCTTTGACGGGTGCTTTGGCGATTGGGGCAGTCATTGGGTTGTTGTCGGGGATGCTAGGCATTGGCGGGGGCATTATTTTGAGTCCCGTTATTTTGTTGTTGGGCTGGGGACGGGTGAAAGAAACAGCCGCAGTTTCGGCTTTGTTTATCTTTGTTAATTCCATGTCGGGGTTGTACGGGTTGTTTCAAAAAGGATTTGAACCTAATGGTCAGCTAACTTCCTGGCTAATAGCTGCTTTGGTGGGTGGATTTGTAGGGGCCTATCAAGGAAGTTTTAAGTTTAATCTGCAAACATTGCGCTATATTTTGGCTTCAGTATTGTTGATTGCGGTAGCAAAACTATATTTGACCTAACTTCTCTCACACAATCGTTTTGTCAGTGAAAAAATGCCTTCTCTTTTTGTGTTTGTTTTCGTGGAAAATAAGCGCACAAAATTTAGATACCCGCCTGCTACAAGACGTGTATGGCTCCATCCAACCGACCAATGTAAGTACGGCAAAGTTCATTTCATCCACGGCCAAGCCATTGAGCTTAGCGCTTCCAGCGGGCTTGTTGATTGCGGGTTTTTCAACCAAAAATAAGACCTTGCAACAACAGGGCTGGCAGGCCCTGGGTGGATTTGTGATTGGGACAGGTATTACACAGGTGACCAAACGAATCGTCTTGAGAGACAGGCCTTTCATTGAGCATCCTACGCTTTTTGCGGCGCGGGTAGAAGGTGAAGAGCCGCATTATTCATTTCCGTCGGGCCACACTACGGTGGCGTTTTCAACGGCTACGACGTTGGCCATCAATTATCGTAAATGGTACGTCATTGTGCCGGCTTATGCGTGGGCAGGAGCGGTTGGGTATTCGCGAATGCGTTTGGGCGTGCATTATCCGAGTGATATTTTGGCAGGTGCCGTCGCGGGTGCGGCAAGCGCGTGGCTTTCGTACAAAATTCAGCAGAAATGGTTGAACAGAACGAAGCGAAAAACACCCAACTAAAAAGATATTTACATTTTTCTAAGTTATCCTCTTACCTTTGCGGTCAGTTCTGACGCGCAGAATTTTTTACAAAACGGGGTGCCCTAACATGACGGGCTGAGATTATACCCTTACCACCTGAACCGGGTAATGCCGGCGGAGGGAATTAAAAATGCTAAAGTTTACATCTTGGTTTTTGGCCGTGGCAACGGGAGTGTTGCTGTACGTGCCTGCACTTGCCCAATTATCTGTATCGGGCAAAATCGTTGACGCCGAAGACGACAAACCGCTGCCGGGTGCAACCATCCGAGCTGGAAGTTTTCGGGGAACGGTAACAAACGAAAAAGGCGAATTTTCGCTAAAAAATCTTCCTAAAGACACTGATTTACTGGAGTTTTCGTACGTTGGCTATGAGAACCAGAAAATGGTGTTGGCTTCCCTTCAAAGTTGGAATTCAAACGTAGAAATTAAATTAGTCCGCAGTTCTTTTTCTGCCGACGAAGTGGTTATTAACGCTACCCGAGCCAATCAGAACTCGGGGGTAGCGTTTACCAATGTTGGAAAACTTGAATTGAGTAAACAGAATTTAGGGCAAGATCTGCCCGTATTGCTCAATTTCACGCCCTCACTCGTCACTACCTCTGATGCGGGAGCGGGTGTAGGGTATACGGGATTACGTATTAGAGGCACGGATGCCACGCGTATCAACGTGACCATCAACGGGATTCCTTATAATGACGCCGAAAGCCAAGGAACATTTTGGGTAAATATGCCCGATTTTAGCTCGTCGGTCAGCAGTGTGCAGATTCAGCGTGGGGTAGGGACTTCTACCAACGGGGCGGCCGCATTTGGGGCTACGGTCAACATCAACACCAACGAATTCAGAAAAGAAGCCTATGCCGAAATCAACAATTCGGTGGGTTCTTTCAAAACCCGTAAGCATACGATTATGGCGGGCACGGGTTTGTTGAATAACAAATTTACGTTGGACGCTCGCTTATCAAAAATCACATCCGACGGCTTCATTGACCGCGCTAAGTCTGATTTAGGGTCGTTTTATGTCTCTGGGGCTTATTTTGGAAAGAAAAGCTCGGTGCGTTTAAACGTATTTTCGGGTAAAGAAGTAACTTACCAAGCATGGGAAGGAACCCCCGAAGCACGCCTAAAAGGCGACCGAGAAGGAATGTTGGCTTACATCGACCGCAATGGTTTGAATGAGCGGGATGCCCAAAACCTCTTAAATTCTGATAGCCGGACGTACAATTTGTATTTGTATGATAACCAAGTAGATAACTATCAGCAAGACCATTATCAACTGGTTTCGTCGCATACACTCAGCAAAAACTGGACGTTTAACCTCAACGGATTTTTGGTAAAAGGCCGTGGATATTATGAGCAATACCGCGACAACGATAGGCTTAGAAACTATAAATTGCCCTCAGTGATTGCGGGTGGAGACACCATTACGCGCAGCGATTTGATTCGTCGCCGGTGGTTAGATAATTCTTTCTACGGAACAACGTTTTCGTTGGATTATAACAGCTTCCAAAAGCTCACTGCCAACATCGGCGGAGGATGGAATCAATACGATGGTAACCACTTTGGGGAAGTGATTTGGGCGCGCTTTGCGAGCAATAGCAGCATTCGTCAGCGGTATTACCAAAACGTTGGCATGAAAACGGATTTCAATGTATACGGAAAGGTGTATTATCAACTCACCGATAAACTGAATGTATTTGCTGATGCCCAAGTCAGAAAAATCGGTTATTTTGTGAAAGGTGACGACAACCAGCAACGGCAGCAATCGCATGATGTCAATTATACTTTCTTTAATCCCAAAGGAGGTTTAACTTATCAGGTGTCAGAAAGTAGCACGGCTTTTGCCTCTTTCAGTTTGGCGCACCGCGAACCCAACCGTGATGATTTTACAGAATCTACGCGTCAGATTCAACCCCAGCCCGAGGTATTGCGTGACTTAGAGTTTGGCTATCGTTTCCAAAAAGGCCGCGTAGCGGCATCTGTTGGTGGGTACTATATGAATTACAAAAACCAATTGGTGGTATCGGGGCAGTTGAACGACGTAGGAAATCCCATTAAAATCAACGTGCCAGAAAGCTATCGTGCGGGAATTGAATTGGAGTTTGGGGCGCAGTTGAGTAAACAATGGAAATGGAATGCCAACGCGACGTTCAGCCAAAATAAAATCAAGAATTTTACGGAGTACATTGTCAATTACGACGACGAAAATGGCGGTTATCAAACCACAAACCACGGAAATTCAAACATTGCGCTCTCGCCCAATGTGATTGTAGGAAGCCAATTGGTTTACACGCCCGTAAAAAACCTAGAGGTGGCGTTGTTGACCAAGTACGTAGGGAAGCAATATTTGGACAATACTTCCAACGAAGGCCGTAAGTTGGATGCATATTTTACCAACGACCTTCGGCTGATTTATCGCGTTAAGCCTAAATGGATGAATGAAATCACGGTGAGCGCCTTAGCCAACAACATTTTCAATGAGTTGTACGAATCCAACGGATACACCTACAGCTACATTTATGGCGGTCAGACTACCACCGAAAATTTCTACTACCCGCAGGCGGGGCGCAATTTTCTGGTAAGTGTTGGTTTGAAATTTTAAGAGTAAGAAATATTGATACAATTTAACGTCGGCGAGGCTCTGAGCCTCGCCGACGTTGGCTTATAGCCAGCCCGCAAACACTTGCTTTGCGTAGGCCAAATCGCGTTGGTGCGCTTCCACCGCTTTTACTGTGTTGGGCGATTGGCTCTCCAGACATTGCTCCAACACAAGCAATGGCTTCACTTTCAGCGCTTGCAGCTCACGTACCAACCGTGGATAGTTAATGTCGCCTTCACCGAAAGTTTCTCCCCAAACGTTACCGACAGATTGTCGTATGTGCAATTCTACTACGCGCTTGCCGTACATTTTTACGACGTCAAAAAGGGCTACCTGTGAGTTGCCTGCGCCCCGGTACACCCAATGTACATCCAGACAGAAACCTACATTTTTTGGGTCGGTATTTTGAAGCATGTGGTGAAACTCGCGGGCACCAGCGCGAAGCTCCACATCGTGGGTATGATAGGCGAGGGTGACGCCGCGTTTTCGAAGTTCGC